>JALRLR010000009.1 GCA_023254355.1 Candidatus Poseidonia sp. | reverse complement strand
AACATCCTCATCAAGCTCATGTCCATCGTGGCCGTCGTTCTTGCTGGTGCGGATGTCTTGACGAAGAACGGCCTGCTCTGAGAACGGCCTGCTCTGAGAACGACCCATCGCCTCCGAGCGTTCGGTTGCGAAGCGTTAGCCTTTCAAGCAAGCCTTGTGAGCGTTCACCATGCGAAGCGTATGGCCTCTGGTCGTCCTCATGCTCTCGCTGTCATTGGCAGGCTGCCTTGACGGGCCCACGGTCGACAGCACAGGACGGGGCGATACCACCGAGGCTGACCTCGTGCTCCCGGTGTGGGAGGTGGGCGACCAGTGGCTCTACACGTTCAGCACACCTCAGTTCGGTGAGGACAGCGCACGCCTCGTGGTGGCTGAAATCGACGACGAGAACGGGTTGTATCGCTTGGGCATCTCGAGCGAGCGAGAAGCGCAACGGCATGCCGTCATCAATCACAACCCCTTCCTTGGACGCATCACCATGGACGGCCTCTCGGTGTACGAGCAAGGCGAGGCGCAACCCGTGTTCAACTTCCCATGGGACGAAGGCCAAACGTGGTCGTTCACGCTGTTCGGTCAATCCTGGGACGCCGAAACCCTGTCCATTTCCAACGGTGTGGTTTCGGTAGAGGCCACGTCATCAGAGGGCCACGGCTTGACCTACCGATTCAACGGCCGGACCGGATTTTTGGACACGCTGGTGTGGTCCGATGCAGAATCGGTCAATCAACTCCAAATGACCTTGAACGAAGCCAAGAGCGGTTACGAAGGCGACGTGCACTTCTATCAGGCTCGGGATTTGTTGGACAGCACCTACGAGCAAAACGACAACGACATCTACGATTCCTTCCTTGACAGCGGCCACCCCGACGGAGATGATTGGGACGTCCTCGTCTGGTATTTGGACGTTGAAATCGCAGGGGGTGGTTCGGGTACGTTGGCGTTGAAAGATCACGCCGGCGCCTCGCCGCTCACCCGGGCCTGGGGTTCGGGCGCTACCGAAAAAGGGGCCATTGGGACCGTTCCATCGCTCTCGGGCGATTACGGATTGACCATCACCCTTCGCGGCTCCACCTCCCTCCTTCATCTCAAGGTGGCCGGTGCCATCACCACCCAGTGGACCTTGTGAGGGACGGCCATGCCCACGCTCATCATGATGCACGGGATGACGGGTGACGCCTCCATGATGCGGCCGTTTGCCGAAAAAATCCTGCCGGAGGGGTGGACGCTGCTCGTTCCACAAGCTCGTTTCAAGCATCCTCACCGAGGGTTCACGTGGTGGCGATACGAGGATGTTGATGCGGATGTCACTCGGCGAATGAACCTCTCCCGACGGGAATTGATGGACGTTGACGCCAGCCTTTCACAACTTGAACAACTCATCGCCGAACAAGCGCCTCTTGGCCCCTTGGTCGTCGGTGGGTTCTCCCAAGGGGGTGCCATGGCCCAAGAACTGCTCCAGCTCCCCATCGCTGACCGCATCGAAGGTGTGGTGTGCATGGGTACGCGGTTGGTTCGCCCCATGGAATTGCGTTTGCGCCTCGAAGAATTGGGTCCAAAGCGATTGTTTTGGATGCACGGCGTCAAGGACGTTCGTGTGCCCATTGAGGACGGTTGGGCCATCGCTCATTTGTTCGAAACGGCGGGTTGGGCCGTTGAATTGGTGGAGCATCAAAAGGGACACATGATTCCCATTGAGCATCACGATGCGCTCCATGAATGGCTGGCCAGCATCACTTGAGGTAGCGCTTGGTTTCGTCGAATCCCCCGATGAACATCGGTTGTTCGCCTCGAAGATCGAACACGACGGGGACCGTGCGGTGTCCGGTGGCTTGAACGACGGCCACCCTCATCTCCGGTGGGCTTTCATCAAAATTGTGCTCGGTGAAGGTCAGTTCCTTTGTTTGAAGCAGGTTTTTCAGAGCACGGCAATAGCCGCAGAAATGACCCGTGTAGACCAAGAAATCCGTCTCGCTTGCTGCTGCGTGTTCGAGAATCATCGCTTCAGACACGGTTTTCACTCCTGGCTGAGGTCTTTAACTCCAACGCCGTTCCCCATTGAGAGAAGGCCTCTTCAAGACGGGCGGGCAATCTCCATTAACACCCACGGCCACCCCAAATCATGGTCACGATGGCATGCATTGATTGCGGTGCCGTCCATTTTCAAGCAGAGAGCCTTCGTGAAATGCTCGTGGCCATGATGCCCCATTACTTTGAGGTTCATCACGAGGTGATCCAAAGCCACACCGTGAATCCTCGCGAGGCGTGGATGAACCGGCTGAGGGCGGCCTTCGAAGCCTCGGTTTGATGCCGTCGATGAAACGCCGACGGTTCATGATGACGCAAAACGGCCACTCATATATCCCGTGACCGCCTGGGGGAGACATGGTCGCCTTGGCTTTCCTGCTCGCCTCGGACGGCAACAACGTCGCCCTCGCTCAGGAAGTGGCCAGCACCGCCACGGCGATGGGTCACGAGGTCGATTTCGTGGCCTTGAACGCCTACGATTTTCCAATTTACACGGTCCAACGGGAAAAAGCAACGCCCTCGCTTGGGGGTCTGGATGAATTGATGGCCCGCCTCGATGCGGCTGATGCTTGGTTTGTCTTTGCACCGGAGTACAACGGGTCCTACCCTCCGGTGCTGAACAACACCATCGCTTGGCTCAGCCGAGAAGGCGATGATTTCCGCCGGTTGTTCCGTGACCGCACCGTCGCCTTGGCCACGCACTCTGGCGGGGGCGGCCAACACGTCATCATGGCGATGCGGGCCCAATTTTCCTTCCTTGGGTGCAACGTCATCGGTCGGTCCTTGGTGACCAACCGAAACAAACCCGCCAATCCAGAAACGGTTGAGGCCATCCTCAACAGCCTCACCAGGACGTGATGTGCATGAATCGAACGCTCCGCTCCGTTGTACCGACCCATACCGTGCTTGAAGGTGGTGGATTCAAGGTTCGTCGTCCGGTCGCCATGGGTCGCCTCATGAGTCCGTTCCTGCTTCTTGACGAGATGGGGCCGGTCAACTACGGCCCCGGTGAGGCGGTGGGCGCTCCAGACCATCCGCACCGCGGCTTTGAGACGGTCACGTACCTCCTGCACGGGGGGATGAAACACGCCGACTCAGCCGGGAATCACGGTGATTTGAACCCCGGCGACGTGCAATGGATGACCGCTGGGCGGGGGGTCATCCATTCTGAATTGCCTCAAGACCACATGATGGAGCACGGCGGGCTGATGCACGGGTTCCAAATTTGGGTGAACCTTCCAGCCAAGGACAAAATGATGGCTCCACGCTATCAAGACATTCCCTCCGAAGCGATTCCCGAAGCCACCAACACGGACGGGACGGTGTGGGCCAAGGTCATCGCCGGCACGGCGCTCGGTGCCGAGGCGGTGATCGACACGGTGATTCCCATCACCTACATTCACCTCAAACTTCAACCCGGAGCGGTGTACGAACACCCGTGCACACCCGAGCACAACCTGATGGTGTATGCGTTTGGCGGTTCGATGAGCATCGAAGGAAAAGCGCTTGGCGACGGCGGCCTGGGCCTGCTGAGCGAAGGCGACCGTCTCGTTTTGGTGGCTGGCAACGAGGGTGCCGAATGCTTGCTCTTGGGTGGGCCGGAAATCGACGAGCCCATCGCCCGATACGGTCCGTTTGTGATGAACACTCGTGAGGAGATTTACCAGGCGGTCCAGGATTACCAAAACGGGACGCTGGCTTGAATCATTGAGCGCAGTGGGCGATGATGGCCTCGTAGTCAGGCTCTTGCCCCAAACTTTCGCAAGTCCACACGTACCCCACGGTCCCGTCGGCTTCCACGATGACGACGCCGCGATTGGCGACGGTGTACCCGTCGATCACGAAGTTTTCGAAGGTCATGCCGTAATCACTGATCATGGTGCGGTGCACGTCGGAAAGCAACGTGAACTCGATGCCGTTCTCCTTGGCAAAAGCTCCGTTGGCAAACGGGGAGTCGACGGAAACGCCGAAGACATGAGCGCCCACGTCGTTCAATCGGTTCATGGAGTCTTGGAAGGTGCACAGTTCGGTGGTGCACACGCCGGTAAAGGCGGCGGGGTAGAAGGCGAGAACCACGCGTTGACCGGCCAAATCGGAGAGGTTGACCTTGCTTTTGTCGGTGGCGGTGAGGGTAAAGGCGGGGGCGGTGTCTCCTACGGTGACCATGCTCGTGGGGCAGTGAAGTCCCTTCTTAACTTTCCCAGCCGAGTGCTACGACTCCTTTCACGTGCGGTTGAAGTAGGTGTTTCCATCGTCCTTCGCCCAAATGTTGCCTTGGATTCCCAGGTCGTTCAACGACTGTTGAAGTCCCCCATTGCGAATGAAATCACGAATTTGGGTCCCGCTGTTGAAGCCATGGCAAAATTGAATCGTTTGGTCCTTTGCTGCATAACTGCACTCTTCCTTGATACGTTTCTTGGCTTGATGGAGACTGTGGTTGTGGAGGTCAAATTTTTGGACGTCCTGGCGAACCTGGTTGCTCATGCTGTAACTTTGCTCGCTAACCTTGTGCCGTTGCTGGTTGGCCTTTTTTTTGGCACCCTTCCAACCCTTTCCATTTCCATGAAGAAATCGATGCATGTCTCGCTTACGGTTGGCCATGAGAAAAACCAACTTTTGACCCTTCATAAGCGATTTCCCTACAAAAGTTGAGCGGAAACGCTGTACTGCGAACCATGAATGCTAGTGCCGGGATTCGAACCCGGGTCGACGGGATGAAAACCCGTAATGATGGACCTGACTACACCACACCAGCGGTATTCCGCCCATCCGTGGCCTGTTGATAACCGTTCCCGTTTCAAACGCTCACGAGCGGGTTCTCAATCAACGGCGGGGGCCCCTTCATCCAGTGAGGACCACCATCGCCAAAGCAACGCCAGCAGGCCCCCGCTGGCCAACAGCAGCAAGGCGAGCAAGATTTCGTTGTCGAGGAACCACATCAGGGTGTCCAACGCCTGTTGACCGTAGAGGCCGATCAGCACGGCTTCCATGCCGAAGCGAAGCCCTCGGCCCGCAAAACCCGCCAAAAGAAAGGGTTTTTTGGCCATTTGACCCATTCCAGCCATCCATCCCAGCACCTTGTAGGGGATGGGAGAAAAGGCCGCAATGAACATGCCCGCTGAACCGTAACGAAGGGTGAGCGCTTCGAGTTTGACGAGATGACGCTCCATCCCGAACCGTTTCATGAGGGGCGTTCCCCAACGTTCGCCAAGCCAATACCCCACCAGGGAGCCGAGCACCGACGCAACGGTCACGGTGAGCCAAAGCCAAATCACGAGCGGCACATCCCCCATGGCGTTGACCAACATGGGGATGTACATCAGGTCGGGAGGAATGGGCTGAAGGATGGCTTCGGTGAAGGAAAGCACGAACAAGCTGGCTGGGCCAAACACCTCGAAAGCCTCGAGGATGCTTTCCTTCCAACTCATGGCCTTGGGTCAGCGTTGGCTTTCATGAAGGTAGGGGTCATCGGTGCTTTCTTGGCAGGGATTCCGTTCACCTCACCATGGAGCGGGTCCTTGACACAGCGGCGTTGCTCCATTGGCCCCTTGAACAACTGGCCGGAGGGGTGTGCGCCAATTCCCAAGTTGATGAATTGGCCAACCTCAGCCAGGAACGGGCGCTTTTGGTCGAATCCGCTGACCTCGTATGGCGCAGCGTCCCAGCAGCGTGGTTGGATGAAGCGAAAGACGTCGCCCGTCAGACCGGTGATTTGCCTCGACTTTCGGACGTCGACCTTGATGTGTTGGCGTTGGCGTTGGGTCTTCAAGGCGTGCTGGTCACGGACGATTACCGGCTTCAGAACAGTTTCAAGCACGCCGGTGGAACGGTTGAGCCCGTGGTGAACGCCCCGTCGGCAGCGGTTTGGATGTGGGAGCTGAGGTGCACGGGCTGCCGCGACACGTCCGAGGTCCCCGCCACGGTGACGCGCTCAAAAGACCGCATTGCCGGTGAATGCCGCCGATGCGGCTCACCCATGGTGGTGAAACGACGCCGAGCCTGATCTCATTCGGTTTCATCCGTCAAGGCTTCAAGAGCAGCGACCTTCTTCTCGAGGTCGTCCACGGCCATGCCCGTGGGGTTCAAGCCCAAGCTCTTGGCTTTCTCGATGAGCACTTGGTCGGGCGTCCGTCCACCCGCTTCCAGATCGGTGACCGTGCTTGCCACTTTAGCGGCCGAGGTGGTCTCGTTCAGTCCTTTTTGGAATTCACCCTTTGAGCGGCCAAGGGCGTTGGCCAGTTCGGGAAGACGCTGCGCTCCGAACAGCACGAAAAACAAGCCCAGCAGGATGGTCAGTTCAAGCGGTCCCAATCCACCAATCATGGTCCTTCCTCAGGCTTGGGTGGCGCTCCCCGTTGTTCAAGGCTTTCCTCTCGCAGGTCGCCGAGATGCCCATTCAACCCCCGCTGACGGGAGGCAGCAAGGCCACTTCGTCACCGGATTCAACCAAGGTGTCAAGCGTGCACCGTTGACCGTTGACGGCGACGGAGAGGCCGAACGCAATCCACGTCTCCAGGTCGAGTTCCACCACCACGTCACGAACGCTCGCACCGGCTTTAAGGGTGCACGTATGGCCACGACCACCCAGTCGTTCGGCCAACGGTCCAAACGCCAGCACGGCGACGGTGATGTCATCGCTCTGAGCACCCATGCGAGTCGGTCCGTGCAGGGATTTATCAATGCAGTTCCCTCTCGTGGGGTCATGGTTGCCGCTCTGCAAGCCTCCAACCTTTGGAAACTCTACCAAGCGGGCGAATCCACTGTTGAAGCCGTTCGAGGCGTGGAGTTGACGGTGGTCCCGGGGGAAATGGTGGCCGTGATGGGTCCGTCAGGGTGCGGGAAAACGACCCTGCTCAACATTCTCTCGGGCATTGACGAACCTTCGGCCGGCAACGTTCTGGTCAACGGCGAACCGTTGTACGGCATCTCCGACAACGCTCGTACGGACCTGCGAGGCCGCCAATTTGGATTCATTTTCCAAGACTTCAACCTGCTTCCGGTGCTTTCGGCGGTGGAAAACGTGGAACTGCCGTTGTTGCTGCTCGGGACGCCCTCGAACGAAGCCAGAGCCCAAGCCCTCGAAGCGCTTTCGAGAGTCGGCTTGGCTGACCGGAGCGAACACCGTCCCTCTGAACTGTCGGGCGGTCAACAACAACGGGTGGCCGTCGCTCGGGCCATCGTTCATCGCCCCTCCATCATTCTGTGCGACGAGCCGACGGGCAACCTTGACACGGGCACGTCGAGCGACGTCATGGCGTTGCTCACCTCGATGAATCAGCAGGAAGGGACGACGTTTCTCATCGTGACGCATGACGAAGCCATTGCCGCTCAATGCCAACGAACCATCCGCATGCAGGACGGTCTTGTCCAACACGAACCATCAGGAAACGAACGCGAGGAGGAATAGGTCTGCTCGCAACCTTGGCGGTCGTCGGTGGCATCGTGCTCGCTCTGAGCCTGATTTCCACCTTCCTCGGCCATGCTTCATCCGTTCCGTGGAAACATCGAGTGCTCCTGGTGTTGGGCGGGCCCATCGACGGGATGTTGGCGGCCGCTGTGCTGCTCTGGCTTGACGTGTCCACCGTCCAATGCACGGCGGGGGGTATCTTGGTTGGCGTGATGTCGATGCTGTTCTTGCAACCCCTGTTGGTGCCGCAGCGCTTGATGGTGTGGCGGTTGGCGAGGGAGAACCTCCTGCGTCGACGACGGCAAACGGCCTTGCTGATCTCAGGCCTCGTCATCGCTTCGGCCATCATCACCTCCTCGTTGGTGGTGGGCGATTCGCTTGACGCCACCGTTTCAAGCGAAGTTCAGGCGGCTTGGGGGGAAACCGACCTCCAAATCTCCGGTATCGACCCGCTCACGGGGGTTCCGGTGGCCTTTGCCGAGGAGGTGGCCGAGCGCTATTGGACGGCGTTAACGACGGACACCTCGCTGTCAGCCATGCTTGAAGGCCGTCAATACGGCGTGTCCGCCACCGTCAGCATCGCCTCACCTACGGGTCTTGCAGAACCTTCCGTGGCTCTCTTCGCCCGCAACGTCACCGTGGACGATGAAGCCGTTTGGGCGCCGTTGGACCTTCATTCCGGGCTTCGCTTTCAAACCCTCCAAACGCTCAACGAGGCCAACGACAAGGTGTTCGTCGTCGTCAACCGCGTTGCAGCGGATGAATTGGAACTCAAGGTTGGGGATGAACTTGAATTGGGGGTGTTCATCGACACCGAGAACGGGCGTACCCGGACCACCGCTTCGGTCACCGTTCACGCCATCGTGCCCAATTCTGGCCAAGGCGCCATGGCGGGGACCCTTTCTCCTGCGGTCTTTGTCGACCTCGTCGCTGCCCAAACGCTCCTCGGGTTGGAGGATGAGCTGAACAGCATTTCGTTGGCCCTCGTCGATGGGTTGTCCGATGACGAGGTCAGGACAGTTCGCGAAGCGGCTCAGACCCATCTCGATGAGGTCCTCACGGCCCATGACGCCGGCTTGGTCTTCACGACGGACGTGTCCACCGGGGCGCTTTCGGTTTCCGCCACGGCCGGTTTGCAACGCCTTGAGGGGGCCGATGTCGTGGCCCTTCGAGAAAACCTCACCTTGCTCGCCCCGGACGCCTCCATGCTCGAAGTGCTCCAAGCCCCGCTCATCGACGTGGAGGTCGACAACCAATCCCTGCTCACCCTCGCCGACGGCGAGGTGTTGCAACTGCGTTGGGGCCAGAACGCCTTGTGGCACGTGGCGGCGAGTGGCGTTGGTTTCGAACGGTTCGACGACCAACAGGCGTGGATTTGGCAGGTGAGCGAAGGTGGTATCGTCCACGATGTGGCTTGGAGCGACGAAGGGCAAGCGGTGCTCATTGCTCACGACGGTGGTTTCGTCCTCGCCGATGAAGCGCTCGTGGATGAGGAGGAGCGTGCCCAAACCAACGTGGAAGGTTCGGGCGTTGCAGCGACGGCCTCGGTCACCGGTTGGCTGGCGTTGGAAGAATTCGAAGAGGGCTTGTACCTCCACACCTATGCTGATGATTTTTCAGACCATGCCCGCACGGCCCTCGCCGTTGACCTGCCCAGCACCGTGTTGTCGTACACGTTGCAAACGCAAGGCGAGACGGTGTACCTCGCCGTTGAGGGATTGTTGGGCGTCCAAGTGCTTGCCGCACCGCTTGATACCCTCGCCTTCACCATTGTCGACGAAGGTGAATTCCCCTCCTCCAACACCGCTGAGTCGGCTCCGCTCGCTCACGACCTGTGCAACGGTATTGATGCGGTGGCCGCTCCTGACAACGAGGCATGGTGCACCGCTGACAACGGCCTGCTACGATACGACCTCACCACCCTCAACGTCACCGGTCTTCGCTTGCCGGTGCTGTCGGATGCGCCCGGCTTTGGCCGTTTTCCGCAGATGATGCTGGCGTTTGGTGGGGAAAACGTGAGTCTCGCGGTTGAACGTGGCGAAATTCTGACCTCCGAGCGTCTCGGACCGCTCAATTTGACGGCCGCCTCGGCTGACATGTTCGTCAAAGGGGCGTTGCCTTACGCTTACGGCAACGATACTGCTGTTCCGTTGCACCCGTCCGGCACCTACTCGGCGTTGCCGGGTTTCGAGCAACTCGCTGACCTTGATGCGGTCGTGCTCGGTTTGGTGAGTTTGGACGATGCTGAGGTGTTGGCGTTGGCCGGTGAGGACGACCGGTCGATGGTGATGTTCTCCAGCGCTGCGCTTGCGAATGAGTCCTCGGTCGCCCACCGAGAACTGGTGATGTGGTTTGATGAACGTGTGACGACGGAGGACCTGCACCTCTCGGTTCGGGCCGTGAAATTGGATGCTGCCGAACAGGCCGAGGCCTCCTCGGGCGTGTTGTCTGCCATGTTCCTGGTGTTTGGGACCTTCACCATCGCTGCAGGCGTGTTGCTCTCGTTAACGATCATCATGCTGCTGGCCGATGTTCGCAGGAAGGAACTGGCAACGGCCCGTGCCCTGGGCTTGCGTCGCAGCGATGCGCGTGCGATGTTCGTCTACGAAGGTGCAGTGGCCGCCTTGGTGGCCGGTGCGCTGGGTTCGGTGCTCGGACTGGTCTTGGCTTGGGCGATTTCCGTTGGTTTTTCCTCCATCTTCCAAAGCGTCGGCGCTCAAGACTTTTCATTCGCATGGACGCTTGATTCGTTTTTGGCCGGATGGATCTGGGGCACCCTTCTCTCTCTGGTGCTCTTGGTCGCTAGCGCAGCCTATAACGCTCAACTGAACATCGTTCGTGCGCTTCGAGATGCCCGTCCGCCCCGACAGCAGGGTGTTCCTTGGGGCGTGTTTGTGGTTCAAATTCTCGGCCTAGGGGCCGCCGTCCTCTGTGCGGCCGTTCTGGGGCTGGTGGGTTTGCAAAGCGGTCTCTCGTACGCTGCCTACGTCGGGCTGGGCGGGGGCCTCATCCTCGTGGCGGTGCCCCTGCTCGCTTGGGAACTTCCCGTTTGGTTGTCAAAGGGGGTGCCAACCTCGTGGACCCGTCACGCCGCTCGCAACACGCTGGGCGGTGTGGGGGTCATGTTCCTGTTTTGGACGCTCCTTCTTGCTCCCGTCGACCCCCTTCGGAAGGCCATGGAACCCAACGAGTTGGCGTTCATTGTGTTGGGGTTGGTTCAAGTTCTTTCGGGCGTGATGGTGCTGACCAGTTGGGCGCCGTTGTTCGTTCAGGCCCTCTCCAAGCATCGCCTCTTCGGTGGAAGCCCTGTCCGCTCGGTGGCCTTGGCCCACCCGCTCGCCCATCCCGTTCGGACAGCGGTGGTCATGGGGATGTTTTCCATCACGATGTTTTCCGTGGTGGTGTTGGCAGGGTACACCGAACAGTTTGACCACTACTCCGCTGATTTTGTTGAAGAGGCGGAGGGCGAGTTTGAGTTGCTGCTCACCTCGAGCCGTTCGCGTCCGATTTCGCTCGGAGAGGACCCCAGCGCATGGGGGTTGGATGACCCGACCCTTGCGAACATCGATGCGGTGGGGGCGGTTTACCGAGCGCCGGTCCACCTGGAGGACGCCGAAGGCGAACGCATGCCGTACCTGTTGCGAGGTGTGGGGGAGGGTTTCGTGAACCACGGCGGACTTCCGTTGCACCTGTGGGACGAATCCTTGGGCGAGACCTCGGAGGAGGCCTGGATTTCAATTGGAAAATTCAACGATGTGGTGTTCCTTGATGCTTCGTTCGGGCTCGAGTCCAGCGCCGATGGTTCGTCGCTCGTTCCTTTGCAATTTTCAATTGGAGATTCAATTTTTCTAATTGATTTCTCTAACCCGCAAAACACCAAAACCGTTCGGGTTGGAGGCTTCCTCAAACAGTCGTCCTACCTGTTTTCGCCCGGCGTGTGGATGGACGCTGAGGCGGTGGCTGAACAATTCGGTGGCGAAGTGACGCGCATGTATGTCAGCGTCGGCGAGGATGCCGAAGCCACCAGCGAGGCGTTCGCCCACCTTGACCTCGCCCCCCAAGGCAAATCGGTCGAGGAGCGAAGGGCCGCCGCTGAATTGGAGGACCTCCTTGACCGAAGCCTGGCTGCCGAGAACGTCAACGTCCAAACCGTCGCTGAAGAGATCATGGTGATTCAATCCCTGGTGCTTGCCATTCTGTCGTTGTTTGAGGGCTACCTTGCTTTGGGGCTGATCGTCGGTGTGGCCGGCATTGGGGTGGTGACCGTTCGCAACGTCAGCGAACGACGGCGAACGGTCGGGATGCTGCGAGCCATTGGCTTCCGGCAGCGTCACGTATTGAGGATGTTTTCCATCGAAGTTTCATGGATTGCTGTGTTGGGTTTGCTCAACGGATGGCTCATCGGATTCGGCTTCCACTGGGTGCTGTACGATGCGCTGTGGGCTCAGGAAGGTGTGGCCTTCTCCTTCCCGTGGGGGTCGACCTTGGTGGTCTTTGCGTTGGGGTGGTTGGTCGTGTTGGGAGCAACGGCGTTGCCGGTTCAGCAAGCGGCTCGAACGCCGCCGTCCGCTGCGTTGCGCACCTCCTGATTTCCGGGTTCAATCGATGTGACCAACAGTGCGTGAGAGGCGGATTTTGAACACTTTTTTCCACCGGCCACCAACTCACAAAGAGTTTGCACCAATCAACATCACACTTTGGCAGACAAACCTCGTTTTTCGCTCAAATTAGCCTGTTTTAGCCCAGAATTCCGCTTGATTCAGCCTTCCCATAGTATAAATACAACGCATGCCGTGGGGAGGGTTACCGAACCTTTCGGGGGTAGAGACATGAAGAATATGACACCTGTAATTCTCGGGATGTTGATGCTGACGAGCTTCTTCGCTGGCGTGAACTTCTACGAGCTTGAAGACCAAGTGGCAATTGAAGAGACGGGCGCTCGAGCTGGAGCCGACCCATCCGTGGTTGCCATTACCTCGCCAAAAGAAACGACGTGCGACGACATCAACGGATGCCGAAACACCCTTCAAGTCGGCGAAGCCACCACCTTCTCGGCGTTCATCAAGAACGCTGGGGACGCTGACATCACGGAGTTGTCCTACACCGTGACGGTCTACCTCGCCGACCTCAACGGCAACCCTGGCAACGTCGCCAAGGATGCCAGCGGAAACGACCTGTCCTGGACCAACGCCGACGCCATGTGCGACGACGGCTCGGTCTGCGACTACGATTCCACCACCGACCCGCTCACCGCCGGTTCCTTCCTCGGTGGCGGCAAGTTGACCCTTCAACTCCAAGGCGGCAACGGTGACATCACATGGACCCCCACCCAGGGTAACTTCGTCGTTGAAGTGGACGTCAGCAGCCCAAGCGACGCCGACGCTTCGAACAACAACCAACTCGTCTACGTTGTTGTCGAAGACTGGTACGACATTTCCGTTGACCTGGCTTGGACCAACGGGGCTGATGAGAACAACATCAACCCTGACTCCATTAACATGGCCAACCTGCAGTCCGGTGAGTTCCAACTCAGCGTGACCGCCAACGGTTCCGAGACCTTCTCACCCCGCGAAGTTCAGGTCCTGATCATCGTGTCCGGCGACTACTCCACGGCCACGCTTGACGGCCTCAATCTCCTGGTCGATGACCAAGGCAATTCCACCGACCGCCGAACCTTGACGATTGGTACGGAGGACACGGTGCGCACCTTTGAGCATCAAGAAGACGTCAACAACACCACCTCGGATGTCCGTTCCATCCTGACCTATCAGAACACGGAGGTGCTCAGCGGTGAATTCGTGCCAAACGGCAACAGCGACGCTCGCTTCCAAATCACCGCTGAGATTGTTGGCTACACCCTGTACGGCCAATACACCGATTGTGAGGAATACATCGACGGCGGCGAAGGCAACGAGACCAACTCAACCACCCTGCGCCACTTCTGTGAGGTGTCGATGACCAACGATGACCGTCCAAAGACGGATTTCGATGAGATCACGGGCAGCAAGGCCGTGTACGACGACATCCGTATCTCTCGCATGGGCGTTTACCAGGGTTACAACTACGACGAGGACTGCACCGGCCTCCCAGCGACCTTCACCCAGCAAGGCCTTGACGGTGACCTCAACGTGGGTTGCGCCCTCATCTACGCTGAAGTGGAACACCGTGGAAGCGACATGCAGAAGGGATACAACTGGTGGGTGAACTACACCATCTCGCACGAAGACGCCTCCATTCCCGATGCCTCGGGAACCATCAACGACTGCACCTCCGGTCTGGAGATGCCGTATTCCCACCAGCCTCTTGGTGGACTTGGCGCTTTGGTCGGCGAGGCGTGCGTTTTCCACAAACTCGTCCCCGGTGAATACACCATTGACTTCGTGCTCGTCATGGACACGAAAGGCAACACCACCGCTCCCATCCCCTGGGACGCTGCTGCCAACGGCGATGCACGGCCGAGCAACAACGACGTGACCATGGTCGCTGACGTGTTGAACAACCTCCCCGTCATCACGGCCTTCGAGCTCGTGACCGAAGGTGACATCGTGGTGAACCAAATCGAGGGCCTCCAAGTCTCCGTCAACGCCTTTGACGTCGACGACCCGTCCGGTGACGGATTGACCTTTGCTTACAACTATCAGGGCGGCTCCGTCCTCGGTTGCGGCGGCACGCAAGCCGAAGGCGGCACCTCGTGCGCCACGCCGGTCTTGAACAGCTACATCGGCAACCTTGTGATGACCGTGGTCGTGACCGACGCTCACGGCGACGAAGTTTCCCAAGAGATGTCCATCGACGTCTGGAACGATGCGATGGCCACGGCCACCAGCGCTTCTGGCGTTTCGATTCAATACCCGCTGCAGTACTTCGCCTTGAGCAACTTCACCATCGCCACGTTCGAAGACTTGGATGTCTCATCGTACTCGGGCCAACAACTGGAAGGCTTCTCAGGAACCTACGATGCAGTAGCAGCCGTGGACTACGCCCCAAGCACCACCTTCCCAGCGAACGACATCCTGTCTCAATCGCTCTCCGTGATGGTCGACACCACGCTGGAAGCCACCTCGCTGTGGTACATCGACGGCTCGGGCAAGTGGATCCTCTTCTCGGACGTCGCTGAAGAAGTCGACGCCACCACCGAGATGTTCACCTACACCGTGCCCGCCAACAGCCCCGTGGTCCCCGCAGGCAAACTCGTGCTCATGGGCGGCGAACTCGCCCAAGCCAGCATCCCCGACGCTGCCGTCAGCGGATTCAGTGCTGAAGCCATCAAGGGTGGGGCCATCGCTCTGGCCTGGGACATCAGCGGAACCATGCTGTCCTCGGACGGCATCTACGTCAACATCTGCGAAGCAGAGGAGGACTGCGATGACGGCTTCACTCAGAAGATGGCCGATGTCGACCGAAGTTTCACTTACAGCGGTTCGCAAACCACGCATGGCGAGACCTATTACGTCACCGTGGCCGTGTGCAACGACGAAGGGTGTTCCACGCCCGGTTTGGCAACCGTGGTCGCCGACAAGCAAGTGGATGGCGACTACACGATTTCCAACCTTGGCGTCAGCGTTGGTTCTGATGGCGTGAGCTGGGACCTGACCTGGAACGTTGCCGGTGACACCAGCGACGTTTCGATGTGGCACATCTGCTGGTCCTCTGACGATTTCGACACGGCGAACATGCCCAGCACCTGCGGTGATTCCGTGGCCGCCGACCAAACGACGGCGAACGTCAAGATGCCAACGGCCATCGTCAACGGCAAAACCTACTACTTCACGGTGGTCGGTATGGACGACAAGGCGAACATGGACGCTGCTGGCTACATGAACGAAGCTCAGGACAGTCGAACCGTTGACAACAGCAACGTCAACGACGGTAACGGTACCATCGGTGATACCGGCGACGATGCAAGCGCAGGCATTCCAATGTATGCCTGGGGCATGATCGCTGGTGTGGTCGTGGTGGCCTTTGTGGTCGGTGCCTTCATCCTCTCTCGAGGCGATGGCGAAGGCGGCGAAGGCAAAGACTGGGATTATTGATTCCAGCCCTTTACTGAACCCTTTCCACCCCATGGGGGTGTACAACGCTGGTGGGGCCGCCACGGCGGCCTCTCTGGCCATTGCTTTCTTTTCAGGCCCAAGCGTCATGAACTTCTCATCAACCTCGGCTATTGAGTCGTCAAGGAATGGACAAGCGCATGTGGAGATCCTGCCGTTGGAGCTGTTGACATAAAGCGTTGTTGTCCAGTCAATTCGTGAAAGGGCATCGAGTCATCTCCCTCCGTGCCCGCAACCTCCGTCAGTATGACCTCTTCACCGTTCGCCACGTCATCTCGCCACCGTTCGCCACACAACGTCTTGGGGGTGCTCCTTCGGTGTTCGAGAGGGCTCCTTGTGCTTTCATTCGTAACCTCGCCTTTGGGCGACGGTCGTTTGACCACAGAAAGGCGTGTAATTTTTTACCGGTTTTTCCGAAAAAATGACACCTTCATGGCGAGCCGAAATGCTACCGTTTCCAAGCCGATTCAACGGGTCTTGAACCGGGAATCAAACAAATTGCACCCGAAGTCATATAAATGGCGTAAGTCGTGGGATGCTCTGCATACAGTCCGTATGGGGTGAATGACACATGTTGGAAAACAAGAAAAACCAGAAGAAGACCGTCTTCGGCGGTATCGGGGTTGCGCTGTTGTTGTGCGCATTGATGGTGCTCATGCCAATGAGCGGCTACGTTGACAATGACAACAGCACGACCGTTGAACTTGTGGAAGCAAGTTCGAATGGAGCAGATGATTACTTCACGCTCCCCGAGAAGATCGCTGAAGCAGACTATGAGTACGACCCATCGCTTGAACTTCAAGGGATGCGAGACCGAACCACGAAAGCCTTCCTCAACGAGGACGGCTCCATCACGCAAGTGGTGAGCGGCGAACCGCTTCACTACACCTCGCAAGATGGCACGTGGGAAGACATTGACCTGAACATCCAGGCCTACCCTGAAGGTTGGGGCGTGACTGAAAACACGTTCTTCACCACCTTCGCTCCCGAGGTCGCCAACGGTATCACCGTCCAGGTCAACCAGTTCGTGGACCCTGTCGTCTCCGGTCTGAACCCCATGCTCGTCACGCTTGACGAGTCCGGTTCGGCTCCCGAGCCTTTCGTCGCTCCTCCCGCCTCTCAAGGCGTTGAAGTCGGTGGCAACGTCATCCGCTACCCGCTTGCTGAGGGCTACGACCTTGACTACTCCGTTGAAGTCAACGAAGTCAAGCAAAACCTCATCCTCCGTGAGGCTCCAGTTCTCCCAGACGCTGCCAAGTGGTTTGGTTTGAGCGAAGGCCTCCGCATGCCAGCAGGTTACGCCCTCTACTCCGGCGAAACGATGCTCGGTGAGGAACTCTTCTCCACGCAAGAAGCGCTCCACATCCGCAACATCGAAACCGGTGAAGTGCTGGTTGAAATTCCTGCACCTCTCATCATCGAGCCCGAAGTTGAAGAGCCCTACATCGGGACCTTCTTCGTTCAGGTGTACGGACCCTCGATCGTGTTGATCACCGTCGTTGATGCAGACTGGCTGATGAGCGAAGACCGCGTCTTCCCCTTGGCTCTTGACCCAAGCATCCGTGTGAACTCGAACGCTGGTGGCTACTGTTACATCTACTACTCCTACTGTTATTCCAGTTCTTACCGATACCACTACCGATACTACGGTTCCTACTACTACCTCCCATGGCACAAGTACACCTTCTCCTCCAACAACCAGCTCCCCTCGGGCGCTACCATCAACCAAATCCAGTGGAAGAAGTACATGTCCTACGCCTACGGTAACTCCGTGACCTTCACCATGAGCGTGCTCGAAGGCTGTGGCCTTGACGCCCGCTACAACTACGGCATCACGTCCAACTCTTGCAACGGCAACCCAATTTCAGCCTCCTACTTGACCTCCAACTACGGTGGCACGGCGGCCCGAAGCATTGTTTCCGCTGCCGGTAACTCGCCCGCAGCCGCCACCATCGGCAGTTCGGGTACGGGTTGGAAGACGCTGACATTGTGCAACTCGGCCACGGCCTGTGCCGCCACCTCCGGTGGTGTTTCGCACGTCGCCAGCGCCGTGACCAACGGTGCAGGAACGCTGGGTGTCGGTGAGCGCTACATGAGCAGCGCTTACTTCTACACCTACGCCTACACGGCCAGCACGTACAATTCCCACTTCCTGATCACCTACTCGGGTGGTACGGACGCCGACGCTCCAACCGCCGACTACGTCCCGTACACCGGTTTGGATTCCTACATTGAAGGCGAGCGAACCTTCTTCATCAAGCTCACCGACATGTCGGGCATCGACACCACCTCGAGCGGTGCTCCAAAGTTGCACTACTCGCTTGACGGCGGCTCCTCGTGGTCCACCACCACCTACGGACTGGGCTCCAACAACCAGTTCGACGGCGGTGAACTCGTGTCCATCGGTTCCTGCAGCAGCACGTCCACCGAATGCCGCTTCAAGGCTCGAACCCCCGCCCTCTCGTACGGCGACGACCTCCGCTACTACTGGTCCTACCAAGATTTGAACCAAGGTTCCAACGGGGCTAACCAAGGCTTCACCCCTGCCTTGACCAGCAGCCAGACGGCCACGACGGGCCCAACGCCCTATCAAATCGACATCGTTGACCCCGCCAACGCACCAACGTCTCACAAGAAGATGACCGTGTTGACCACCGATGTCCACGCCAGCAGCTACTACACGCCTCAAGGCTACTTTGACCGCCAGTTGACCTACTACAGCAACTCCGACGAGTACTACTTTGAATTCGACACCTCCGGGTGTGGCACCGGCAGCAGCCAGTGTTTCTACACGGGCACCAGCACCTTCTACGGCAACTGGCTCGCTCGCGGTAGCGTGAACCCCGCAACGGGTTCCTACGGCATGAACTCCGGTACCAACAAGTTCAACCAAAACCTGTGGAACAACAACGGCAACGGCTACCTGCAAATCGGGGCCCAAGACGGTCCAGGCATGAACCTGATCTTCGTCTACGACAGCACCAAGAACGCTTGGGCCACCGTTGGTGTGGGCACGTCAACCGACATTGACACGCCGCTCACCGGCGGCAGCCAGGCCACGTCCTCGGTGTCCTACGGTTACACGCAAGCCTACAAGTTCGCCATTCCCGGCGACATCACCGGTGACTTTGGTACCTTCAAGTTCAACGCTACGGGCAGCACCACCACCGCTGACCGACTCTGCGTGACGACCAACGGCTGGTACTACTTCTACCGAGCCACGTCCTCCTACGACCGCTGTACCTCGGCGTACTACATGGTCTACGGTTCGACGTCCTCGTACCGCTGGAGCGGCTTCGCTTTGGGCACGGGCTACTACGGCCGACAAGCCACGACCGGTGACATCACCTACAAGGTCGGCAACGTCGCCCCAACGCCTGACACGTTCAAGCCTCAGTTCACCCACAGCGCCATGCAAGATTCGCACTCCAAGACCCGTGTGGTCTCCGTGCAAATCCTCGACGCAGGCGACCCAGCTTCGGGATTGAACGTCAGCACCTCGGCCGGTGTCGGACCCACCCTCTACCACCGAATCACGCCTCAGGGCGGCTCGGCCGGCAGCTGGGTCTCGACGGCCATGTCGCAACAATCCGACAAGACCCGAGCCGAGTGTTCCTTGGCCTCGTGTACGTGGTCGGCTGACATTGAGGACTTGGAAGTCAACGACACCGTGGAGTACTACTTCACCGCTCGAGACACCTCCACCGTCAGTTCCGGTATCAACTCCAACACCTCATCGACGTTCTCCTTTGAGCGCGGCGACCCCACCAAGGTGTTCGTGGTTGAATGGCGTGACCTCTCCTACTACACCTATGGCCAACTCTGTACCGTTCAGGCCTTGTTCTACGACGTGACCAACGAAATTGAGTTCAAGTACGACAGCAACTGTCGCACCACCTACAACTCCTGGTCGATCGGTTACATGGACCAAACTCGAACCAAGGGTGCCAGCATCGCCCACAGCGCTGCAACCTCTTACAACTCGAACCCAGGTCACGTGCCCACGACCTCGAACTTCCGTATTTCGACCAGTTCGACCTCCCACGCTTGGGAAGCCTTCGACAAGGGTCTGACCGAAGTGACCAACGCCCAAACGGCCATGTCGGGTTCCTCGAACGGGTACCCCTACCTCTACTACTGTATCTCGTCCTACTACTGGAACTCGTACAAGAACGACTGCAACGCCAACATCGACATTCCTGCTGGCTTTGAGTTTGAGTACTTCGGGACCACCTACGACGGCGACGACTCGAACGACCGCATCCGCTTGGGTCGCGGCGGTTCGATGTACTTCATCGACAACGGAGCCACCAGCGTGGAGCGCAACCTCTGGACCTACCACCAGCCTGCCCTGCCTTACTCCGGCAGCAGCCTGGCTCGCCCGGGGACCATCGCACCGTTCTGGACCGGTTACAACAACTACTACTGTTTCACCACCTCGAGCCAAGACTGTTCGGTGTACTACCGTGTCATGCCTTACGAAGGCAAGGGTACGGACGTGACGGCTGACATCACCTCGGACCCCGTCTGGGACCTGACCGACAGCCCCATCCGCATCAACCCGTCGAACAAGTACCTCGTGGTCTCCTCGGACTTGACCATCAAGCCCGGTGTTGAGGTCTACGTCGCCGCTGGCAAGGGGATTTCCTTTGACGGCGCTTGTACGAGCTTCACGGCTTTGGGTAACGAAACGGCCAACATCAACATCACCGGCATGAACGGTGGCGAGTGGCTTGGTATCGCCTTCACGGACGACTGTACGTCTGCAGGCGGCACTGACGACCGACACCAGTTCAGCTACGTGAACTTCAAGAACACCTCCGACGCTGTGTTCCGCTCGGGTAGCCGACACGACAGCAGCGGTCCTTCTTGTGGCAGTTCCACGGCCAACTGTAACACCGGTAACTACACCATGAGCGACGTGACCTTCACCGATGTCGGCGCCGTGTTCACCCACGGCAGCGGCCAAGGTACGGTCTTGACCATGACGGACTTCAGCGTCTCTGGCGCTGACGAGGCTTGTTTCAACTTCCCCGAGAACTCCGTCGCCACCCTCATCGAGGGTGACATCGAAGACTGTAACAAGGACGGAACCACCTGGGGCGGTGCCATCGTGAACTACCCCGGTTCCACCTCGGGTGCCTTGCACGCCGAGAACTTGACCGTCACGAACTCGTACGTGAACTTCATCGACGTTGACCTCCAAGACGTGACCTTGTCGAACATCACGGTGACCAACCCATCGGCTCAAACCGGTGTGGCCATCGACTCGATGCACGGAACGAACTCGGACGTGTACATCAGCAACGTTGACGTTGATTCCTACGCCAACTCGGGCATCAACGCCATGAGCAGCCTCAAGATGATGGATGTCGACCTCGGCTCCGCCGACCTGTGGATCATCCCAGGCGGCTGGTCGCAGACCGGCAACGGCCCATCGGGACAGAACTCGGTGTTTGACACGGTGACCGCTGGTGACTTTACCATGCAGCGAACCCACCCAAGCACCTTCACGGACATCACGGCTGAGGACATGACCTTGTCCGGTAACGCCATCGTTTCGTCCCGCTTGGCCATGGACAACTTTGACATCGGCGCCTTCTCAATCGCCGGTTGCGGTTGGACCATGGACATGGATGCGGCATCGCTTGAGTCGTTCAAGAGCTCCTGCTCGTCGTCAACCGCCAAGAACACCGCCACCATTGCCAACGCTGACTTCCAGCATGGCTCCAGCGGCGACCACGTTCTTGATGGACGCAACACGTTCATCTCGGTGGGTGAGTCCAGCATCACCAGTTCGACCGCTGGAAGCACCACGGAAGTGGCGAAGGCCCGAACCGGAACGGACATCCTCCTCGTGGAGATTGACCTGAACGGCAACGACTGTGCTGACAGCAACGGTGACACGGGGAACTGCGCTTACGATGTCTCCTCGTCGACCTCCAACCCATCGATGATTTACTTCGGTGGTTTGGCTAACGTGTCGGTTTACCGATTGGCTTCGGGAACGAAGATCTACAAGGCTGACCACATGGTGACGGCTTCGCTCGTTGACAGCAACATGAACGAACTCTTCCAGGTTGGAAGCCATGTCACGGACAGCAACGGTAACACTTCCATTTGGGTCATCGTTAATAACAGCGACGGAACGAGCTACGGCGACCACATCGTTCGCGCCTTCGGTACGGCCGGTGTGAACGAAACCTACCCCGACACCTACCCCGACGCCACGCTGGCCAGCGACTGGTACCCAAGCGGTGGCGTGACCATCGGCACGCATCTCGACCTCGAGTTGAACCCTGCCCCGATCGTCTTCAACGACCCCACGCTTGACTGTAACAAGTTGCTCACCGACCCCACCTACAGCAACCTCTCGGGTAACTACGACGGCGCAGGGACGTTCACCTTTGACGACACGTCCATCACTGTGTCAGCCGACATGGAGTTGGACACGTGCGGTATCGTGCTTCAGGGCGGTTCGTTGCGTGTGCAGAGCACGGCTTCCTCGTCCCCGGTCATCACCATCAAGGACGATGGGTTCCTCACCGCCAACAACGACGGTACCTCCGGCAACCCCGCTGCTATCCGTGCGGTCTCTTCGACCTACGGTCTGCACTTCGACATTCAGGACGGCGGTGTGTTGACCCTCGACCACGCCAACCTGCGTGACGTCGCCTGGGACACCACCAACAAGGCCGGCCTGTACATCGGCATGGGCGCCACGCTCAACATGATGGACTCCGCAACCGTGTTCGGTTCAACGGCCTCCGCTGACGACATGGCCACCGTCAAGATCGACGGCGGTTCCGCCAGCATCGACGCTTCGAGCATCGTGAACACCGGTCAAACCGGTACGGCACTCTGGGTGGAGAACTCCGGCGCTACGCTGACGGACATCATCGTTCGCAACGCAGCCGTGGGTATCCAATCCTACAACGGTGCGCCTCAAGTTGACGGCTTCACCTCCAACGGCAACACCGTTGGTGTGGACGTTCACGGCGGCATGTCCCTGCCCACCATCTATCGCAGTTCGTCCCTTTCGGGCATGAGCGCTGGATGGCACACGTACAAGATCGACCTGTCGACCTTCCTGGGCACGGGCGACTACCTCCAAGTTGGAGCCAACTCCATCTTCGGCGGCGGTAACGCTCACCCAACGTACAACTACGCCACGAGCAAGTACTACTGGGTCTCCGACCGACTGAACATCATGTTCGTCGACGACCAAGGCAACGAGTGGAACATCACCGACAGCGGCCAAGAAGGGTACTACCCCTACGGCAGCAACGACCCAGCCGTCACCGCAGGAACCCATTCCTACAACGGCGGTAAGGGCGGTGCGCCATCGTGGCACTGCAACTACTACAGCTACAACTACGGTCCCAACTACCAATCGTGGGACGGTTATTACTACTACATGTACCGCTACTGGCTCGGTCAATCCGTTAGCTACCCCGGTTACTACCAGTCCCCTGACGAGTTCGGATTCGGCTGGGAGAACATCGAAGGTGTTTCGCCAACAGGTTCCTACGCCTACTACCCGTACAAGTACTGGGGTTACTACTCCCCTGCCAACTACTTCAGCGGCGCCTACTCGCCACCTGAAGGCAGCAACGGGCAGCCCTCGAGCGGACCCGGACAACCCGGAAACGTTGGTAACCCACCCAGCTACGCTGCTGGCGGCTACCCCAACAACTACGGTGTCTGTCTTGACTACGCCTACACCTACTACATGAGTGCCGGTCAAGGCGCTCGCCTCACCTACCCCATCGTTGACATTTCCAACGCAGTGGCCAAGGGCGGCAACATCTCGAATGTCTACCTTTGGATGGATGTCATCCACCGAGGCAGCGACAACTACCAAGACCGCTACGACTTTGTAGCCCGTGCTGGCAACGACCCAAGCGACCTGGGCGCCTACGTCCGTGAATCCGGTACTCCGCTGTTCAAGAACGGTGAGATCCTGAACTCCGCCTACGGCGTGCAAATCGGTGGCGCCTTCGCTGCCGGTCACTTCGAAGACATTGACGTCACCACGCCAACGCAGGCCGGGATGTACATCGACGGGCAAACGTCCGCCTCGAGTAACCGTTTCAACGTCTCTGGCGGAAACTACGGTGTGTTGGTGGACAGTTCCGCCTCCGGCTCAATGGACCTTGAGAACGTGGACCTTGAAAACCAGGTCAACGCCGGTATTTACTACCAAAACGACCTCTCGGGTGACGTGAGCGGACTCATCACCGGATCGTCCGGTGCCGCCTTCAAGTACGGCTCGAACACCGATACCGACGTGACCATCAACGGCTTGACCATCTCTGGTAACGCCATTGGTTTGGAAGCCGGCGGTACGGGTGACTTCACGTTCACCGACGCTACGCTGTCCAACACCAAGGACGTGGTGATCTCCGGTGCCTCCAAGGTTGATTTCATTGAAGGTGACATTGACACCACGACGGTTGAAGTCACGGGTACGGGCGAATTGACCCGTCTGCGACAGCTGGACATCAACGTCTACGCCAACACCTCGAGCGGTACCGACGACGTGGTCGGAACCTCCGTTGTGTTGAAGGACGCGGCCGGTAGCATCACCGGCCAAGCGGTTACGGACGCCAACGGCGTGGCCAACGATTTGACCTTCGCTACGCAGAAGGTCAACAGCGGTGCTTGTAGCACGGTCTGTACCCTTTCCTTGACGGGATACGAGGCCCTGACCGTGGCGACCATTGACTACTATTGGACGAACCAGAACAACAACGCTGCGGACTTCCGGTACATCTTCCACGACCTCACCTTGACGGACGCCTCTGGCAACAGCGACGAGATGTACTTGGAAGACACCTTCACGGCTCGTGTCTGTTACCCTTCGTCCTCGTACACCAGCGAGCGCCCCTGTGCCGGTGGCTTGAGCACCTACAGCAGCCGAACATACTCGAACGGCCTGGAGGAATACAGCTACTACTACAGCCACAGCGGCAGCGATTGGGAAGGCGAGACCGTCATGCTTGACGCCGCCTTCATGTACCTCTCCGCAGGCAAGCACAGCTGGAACGGAACGACCTTTGTCTCCACCGCTTCATACGACTACGACGGTGCAAGCCGCATGTACCCCAACTACAACGGGGACAACTGGCTCTACATGCACGACGCCGACTGGAGTTCAATGGCGCTCTCGAGCAGCGGTGACCCACAAGGGTACACCATCGGATACCGCTACTACTCCATGAACATGGAAATCCACAACACCACCATGAGCGGTATCGCATCGTTGATCGGTGCCATGGGCTACGGATACTACAACAACTACGCTTTGGATTACTTCAAGGTCACCAACAGCTCCTTGGTTCACTACAAGGGTTACAGCGAGTTGAACAACGCCATTTACATGAACGACATGTGTCTCATCATGAACGGTGGCGACGGCAACATCGTCGACGGCAACACGTTCGTCAACTGTGGTGTTGGTGTGTTCGCTGAGCGGTCCCCCTACTACTACACCCACAGCAGCAGCGAAATCGGTGTTGACAACCTGACCGTGACGAACAACGTGTTCGAAGACGGCGGCGAGATTGCCGACGTCTGGATTTACACCAACAACGAAGCTCAAGGCATTGACATCACCGACAACGAGTTGAACCCCAGCGGTCACGCTGTGGCCATCTACTCCGGGAACACCAAGAACGTCCTGATTCAGGACAACGTGGTGAACGGCGGTGAAGATCCGTTCTACCTGAACCGTGTGCACAACTTCGAGATTGACAACAACGACATCACGGGCATCGCTGATGCCACCTCCACGGGAATGTACATCTTCCGCGGCAGTGGGAACATCACCGACAACACGTTGACCGACGCTGACGGCGGTATCTACATCGACAGCATGGAGGCTCCTCCATCACCAACCTCTGCTCTGTGTTCCATCGCCAGCAACGACTACCGCTCCGGTCCTCACACCTGTACCTGGACGCTTGCGTCTGGAAGCAAGGCTGAGTTGAACCTCGGTACCGACAGCTGGGGTTACGAGATCAGCATCACGGTCGCCAAGCCCGACGGCACGACCGACAGTTGGCCTACGTACTCCTTTGCGAGCAACACCCAGTACACGCCTCTGCGAACCTACACCGACGCCGGTAACTACACCCTGACCGTTCGAGATTCGTACGGTGACGGTGGCGCTACCATCAACGTCCTTGAGGCCACCAGCGGCTCCTCTGGCTACGCCGGTCCAACCATCAGCGGCAACACCATCGGCATCTCTGCCGGTCGTACGGCACCCAACGCTGTCGGTATCACGGCGGAAGACTGTGACTCCGTGACGGTCCAATCCTCGGCAAACAGCATCACGCTGGACGACAACGCTGTTGTTCTGCTTGACTGTGACTTCAACGACGTGGGCTCGACCCTGACCGGTGGCGATTACTCGTCCACCGTCGGTGTGCTTGGCGACGACACGAACACGGCCATCGTGCTCAACGGGACGGACATCAGCGGCTTCGCCACCGGTGTCCACAAGGAGAACGGTGACCTGACGATGATTGGCGGCGCCTCCATCGCTGGTGAAGACTACGGTGTGTTCGCTCAGGACACCTACGTGGTTGCCATCGACGCTCACGTTGACGGCGGTACCACCGGTACCGGTCTCCACGTTGAGGACAGCCCTGACGTCTGGGTCTACCCCATGGACGCTTCCGGTGCCATCGGCATGTACGTGGAAAACACGCCGTTCCGCTGGGACGGCGGTGTGTCCGACGCCACGACCGCCCTTTCGGTGGTTGACGCCGTCGGCAGCGTTGAGAACATGACTTGGTCCGCTTCGACCACGCAAATCGACGCTGGTGCAAACGCCCACGTGACCTCGATCGGTAACACGCTGGACGCCAGCAAGATCAACGTGGCCTCTTCGGCGGTGATTGACGAAGCCAACCTCATGAGCATCGAAACCACCCACTTGGGCGCTGCTCCAACCAAGGAAGTTGCGCTGATGTTGATGTCGACGGACATGGAGCGTGCCTCCTACGTCTCCCCGACCTTCCAGCCAGAAGTGATGACCGTTGACGGTTCCAACGAGGACTGGGTCGGTGGCAACGCCCTCAACCCCTCCGGCTACGCCATGCCCGGTAAGATGAGCGGCGACGGCACGGACGACTTCCTCGTGACCTACGTCCAAGGTGACAGCCTGTACTTCGGTATGACCAACACCGACCTCACGACCTCTGACGTGTTGATCTACATCAGCACCGGCAGCGGTGGTTCCGACGTCGGTTACAACGGTCTTGGCGGTGCTCACACCTTGCCCTTCAGCGCCAACTACGTGCTCTGGGCTGATGGCTCGTCGTCCTACGACTTGTACAGCTACGGCTTCTTGGGTTGGAGTCCATCCAGCCTGAGCACGGCCAACATCGAGGCGGACTTCTCCACCTCCTTGGCCGAGTTCGGCATCCCATGGAGCCGCTTGGGCGGTATGCCAAGCGAGATTGACATCGTCGCCATCGTGCAGGCTGAGACCACGGCTGACGTGAGCGTCATCCACCCAAGCCAAACCTTGGACTCGGGTGCCACGCTCCAGACCTTCACGAAGTACATGACGGTGGAATTGACCCACGGTGACTTGGCTGACGGAACGCTCGACTCCGAAGTGCTGGTCTACCAGTCCTACAAGGGTTCAACCACGGCGTCCGGCCAGAAGAACTACGACTTGATGGTCAAGACCGAAGCCGACTGTGCCTTTGACTGGGCAACGGTGGAGGACATCTCCATGGCCACCAACGTGGTCTTCGACGACAGCTATGTGGCTGGCACCGGTGACACCACCGACGTTCAGAACACGATCAACATCGCTCGTGCCTGTCCAGTCATCGACACCGACGGCACGGATCCAAGCACTGACGGCCTTGTTGACTTCACCCGTGACGAAGACTCTGGCGCTGTGACGTTCAGTCTCACCAACCTGGCAGACGACGTTCAAGATTTGGAAGCAGACTTGACCTGGACCATGACCAAGGGCACCGTTGTGTCCCACGACAACGACCTCATCGGTACACCGGTGCTCAACGGTCAAGACGTGACGATCCTACCTAAGACCGACCAGTTCGGTACGGTGATCCTTTCCTTTGAGGTGACGGACAGCAACGGTCTCAGCGACGACCACAACATCACGTTCGAGGTCCTCAACATCAACGACGCTCCCGTCATCTGCGCCGGGAACCCGGTTGCAGGCGAGGATTGCATGCCAATCTTCTCCGAGGACGCCGGCAACATCAACATCCTGCCCGAAGGATTCGGTACTCACACCAAGTTCTTGGGCGATGTGTCCAACGCCACCCGTTCGTACATCCGTGACATGGCCAACGAGCAAGTCCCAACCCGACAGGTCTACACCTGGACGGCTGATGCGGTTGACCTCGGCACCACCGACGCCTGTTCGGCGTTCGACGTCGCCATCAACAACAACGAGTTGACCATCACCGAGAACACCAACAACGAACTTGGTGGAAAGTGTACGGTCACGCTCGGTTTGGCTGACGACGGTGCCGAAAACCAAGACGCTGCATCCTACGATGTGGTGTTCTCGGTGGCCCCAGTCAATGACGCTCCGGTGATCAAGGACTGGAACCGCACGACCGAGACGGTGATGAAGGCCGACAACGGCTCGATCCCTGCCCTCCCGTGGTCCATCTCCCTGATGGAAGACGACGAGAACGCAGCGAACTTGACCTACGACCTCTCCGCCATCAAGGCCGACGTTGACCACGACTTGGATGACCTCTACTGGACGGTTGAGTCCACGGACCAGTGTGTCTACACGAACTACTTCACCACGACCATCGTGGGTGACGACCTCGTGTTCGACCTCATTGAGGACGCGACGACCAACGCCAACGACTGGGAGATTGACTACCTCAACAACAACGGTATCCACCAGATCGGACCCTCCGGTTCTGATTTCTGTCAGATTCGTTTGGTCCTGCGTGACACGGACACGGCCCCAATCGTTGAAGGCGAGTATAACACCTACGTGCCAAACTACGACACCTCCGTGATGCCCATCGCTAACTACCAGCAAGGCGTTGCAACCAAGGAAATCGGTGTCCGTGTTGAGAACGTTCGTGAGCAAGTGCCCGACTACTTCTTCGACGACGAGACCGGCTTCAACTTCAACGGCGTCACCAACGTCATGACGGGCACCTACGTGCCCGTGACCGTGACCGTTGGCGGCGGCGGCGACGAAGGTCCCTACCGCTACGACCACATGCTGGCCATCACGTACCACACGGACGGTCACGACGACACGGAGTTGACCCGCTACTACGCTGTGCCTGACTACGGTGCCAGCGTCAAGTACACGGAAGACGTCTACATCACCCAAGACACCACTCACGTGTGGGTCGAAATGGATGTTGTGACCTGTCTGGCCAACCCCTGTGACATGTCGGTCACGGCTGCAGACCGCTTCCAAGCTGACGAGCCCGCTTCCCACTACGCCATCATCAACAACGTGCAAAGCACGGATGACTGGTCGAAGCCAGGACAGTACGGTAAGAACGCTACGAAGACCTCCGAGCGACGACCTCTCCTCGAGGACAGCAACTGGTGTAACAACATCATGACCTCGCTCGAGACGGCCGACGTCTGTAACCACGCCAACCAGCCGGCAAGCACGTTCCTGGCCACGAACCAGAACCTGCCTGACGTCGTGGAGACCATCGGTGCAAGCGCCGTGCCATCGTTCGCCCCAAGCATCATCGCTGTGGCACTCGCTGGCCTGTTCGTGAGCGCTCTCTCCTTCTCCAGCCGCCGTGCTGACGATGAAGAGGACATGGACTCCATGGTTGACGATGACGCAGCTGTCAGCCCGGTGATTGCAACCATCCTGATGGTGGCCATTACCGTCGTGTTGTCCGGTGTGATCTACGTTTGGGCATCCAGTCTGGCTGAAACCGACGTGAAGGGCGTGCCTCGTATGACGTTCGACATTGAAGACATCAATGGCTTCGATGCAGAGAACGGTCACTGGCGCATCACCGTTGAGCAGTCCCAGACCCCACTGGCCACTCAGGCCGTTGAGGTCGAGGTCCGCTACCTCAACGCTACGGGCGCTTTGGAGTTCTTCATCGTGAACCTCGCCGACAGTGGCGGTGTTTACGGGTTTAACCCCGACAACAGCGATGCGTTTGTGTCATTCGTTGATTCGGTGACGAAGGAACCCACCAGCGAGGGTGAAACCCGCTCGGTGTCCACCTTCAACACCGGTGACACGATCTTCGTCCGCACCCACGCACCCGACGGCACCCCTCTGGTCGATGCTGACATCAAGATCTCCTACGCACCCATCAACGGTGATGGGTCCGTGCTCAAGGAGTACAAGGGCGTCAGTTACGACAAGAAAGCCTGAGGCGCTTGGTCGACGTTGGACACCCTCCGGGCGACGCCATCCCGTCCACACGGGACCCTTGAGGGGGCAGGGCCATGGGCCCTGCCCCTCCTTGGGGTGGCTTGAACTGGAAGGCGTAAGCGTAAGGCAACGAAGAGGTGAACACAGTGACGACGAGTTTCGACCTCCCTTCCGTTGTGGTTTTTGACTGCGACGGGGTGTTGGTCGACGCCGTGAGTTCGTGGAGAACGCTCCACGATTCGTTCGGAACCGACAACGCCCTGAACCTCAACCGGTTCATCCGGGGGGAGATCAGCGACGTGGAGTTCATGCGCTCGGACATCCAACTGTGGAAAGCCGTACGGCAACCGATTCATCGGGACGAGTTGTTTCGTGCCTACGCCGGTGTCAAACTGATGCCTGGTGCACGTGAAGCGGTCAGTCGATTGCAGGAAGCGGGCGTCTTTATC
>JALRLR010000099.1 GCA_023254355.1 Candidatus Poseidonia sp. | reverse complement strand
CCGTTCGTTTTTCCATCGCCATCCCCCTCGTGATGGTGTTCTTCCCAACCGCCCGAGCGGGTTTGCAATCCCGTGTTGTCTGGAAAGGCGGAGTGATTCTCGGCTCCATGATGCTGGTCGGCTTTGTTGGTCAAATGGTGGCGCTCAACGACATCAATCCCTCCACCTCGGCCTTCCTCACTTCACTGTACGTCGTGATGACGGCGGTGCTCACCGTGGTCATGACCGACAACACCCCACGGCGCTCGCTGTATTGGGGCGTGCTGATGGCCACGCTTGGCGCCGGTTTCATCGAAGGCCCACCCCACCTTTCGTGGGGCTGGGGTGAAATTGTCACGGTGATTTGCGCCTTCTTTTTCGCCCTGCACATCATCTACACCCAACACTGGACCTTGAAGCACGACCCCCTGCAACTGACGTTGACGCAATTTCTCATCATCGGCGGGGGCTCGTTGGTCTTGGCCTTGCTCACCTCTGACACGCCATTACAGATGGCCGAAGCGGTGTTGACCCGAGAAGGCGTGCTGTTACCGCTGGTCTTGTTGGGCGTTGGCGGGTCGTTCTTTTGTCTCGTGGCCCTGAACGTGTTCCAGCGTCACATGCATCCGGTCCAAGCGGCGATCATCTACGCCTTTGAACCGGTTTGGGCGACCCTGTTTGGGCTCGGGCTTGGATTGGTGCCGTGGACGTGGTGGATCGTGTTTGGAGGCGGCGTGTTGCTTGCGGGGAACCTCCTCGTTGAATTGACCACACCAAATGAGGAAGAAGGCGAAAGCGTCGACCCCGTATAGGAGAATGGTTGAAAGAGCGACTTCTTCTGGTGAAGGTGGAGAGACACATGGCTGACGATGACACCAACACCCGATTTGCCACAAAAGCCGTCCACAGCGGCACCCAGCACATTGGAGACGCCGTGAACACCCCGATTTTCCAATCCTCCACCTACAAACTCACCGATGAGCGCTATGCGGGATGGGCGGCGGGCGCACAACACACCTTGCTGTACGCCCGAATGTCGTCGGTGAACTCCGATGCCGTGGCCCAAAAACTGACCGCCATGGAATGCGGCGAAGATGCCGAAACCTTTGCCTCCGGCATGGCCGCCATCGCCACCACCATGGTGGCCCTTCTTAGCCAGGGCGACCACATCGTGGCGAGTGCCGATGTCTACGGTGGAACCTACGGCTTGCTGACCGAGGAGTTGCCGCGTTTTGGCATTTCAACCACGATGGCCGACATGCGCGACCCCGCCTCCTATGAAGCGGCCATCCAACCCAACACCAAACTGCTCTACATCGAGACCTTGACCAATCCCGTGTTGAAGGTCTGCGACATCGCTGCCATGGTGGACGTGGCCAAGCGAAACAATCTTCTCATCATCATTGACAACACCTTCGCCTCACCGTGGGGCTGTCAACCCCTCACCATGGGGGTCGATCTGGTGATTCATTCCACCACCAAATACCTCGGTGGCCATTCCGACCTCATCGGAGGTGCGGTGATTGGTTCCAAGGAGCTGATTGCGCAAATTTTCAAGCGAAAAGCACACTTTGGTGGGAGTCCTGACCCCCACGCTTGCTATCTTCTTGAGCGCGGTATGCGAACATTGGACGTGCGCATGCCACGCATCTGTGAGAACGCCGCCACCATCGCCCAGCGGCTTGAATCCCATCCTGCCATCGAGCGCGTGTATCACACCCAATTGGAAAGCCACCCCGATTACGAAGTGGCGCAACGCACGATTCCAAAGGGCTCTGGCATGGTTGGCTTTGTGGTGAAAGGCGGCGACGCCGCCGCGTTGAAGTTCATGCGTGGGCTGAACATCATCTACGAAGCCACCAGCCTCGGCGGCGTTGAGTCGCTCATCGAGTGTCCGTTCAATTCCAGTCACGGGGCGGTCCCCGAAGACGTCCGCGTTGCTGCCGGCGTGGTCCCTGGTTTCGTCCGCATGAGCATCGGCATCGAAGACGTGGACGACTTGTGGGCCGACATCGAGCAAGCCCTCTCCTCATGACGCGGGGGTCCTTGAATGGACACGGACTTGCTGATCGCAACCTTGGCGTTCATCATTCCCATGTGCTTCACGCCGGGGCCCAACAACATCTTGTGCGCCGCCCACGGCTCGAAATTTGGCGTCCGCGCCTCGTTACCGATGATATTGGGCATGGGCATTGGGTGGTCCATTCTCGGCATTCTCATCGGTTTGACGACCAGCACGATTGAGCAGCATCAGACGTTCTTCGGCTATCTTGGCGTGGTGGGCGCCGCCTACATCGCCTACATCGGTGTGAGCGTGATGCGCAGTTCTTCGTTGAAAACCGAAGACATCGACGAACGGCTGGGGTTCAAAACCGGCTTCATGCTTCAAATCGTGAACGGAAAAGCGTGGATTCATTTTCTTGTGTTGATGACCACGTTTGGCCAAGTCTTCGGAAGCGGGGCGCTCGCCAAGGTGCTTCTGGTGTTGCTCAACCTCTCGTTTGGCTGGCCCGCCGTCTTAACGTGGGCCGCTTTCGGCTCCTACCTACGCTCGCTCTTCACCTCGGAAACATCGGGTCGGGTGTTGAATCAAGTCTTCGGCGTGGCCCTCATCGGGGTGGCGGTTTACCTCGTGATGGCTTGATCACTGGCCGGTTTGGCGCTTGAGTTCCGCAAACGCAGCGTCCCAAGCCTCCTGCAACTTCGGGACGTCGTCTTCTTCGGCGTCCAGCAATTGGGTTCCGATGGCCTGCAATTCTTTGGTGGGCACCGCCCACACGCCTCCACGGTCACGCGCATTGGTTTCAAAATGCCATTCTTGCCCGCCCGAGCGGCCGACGGCGACCAACCATGCCCACGAAGCGGCGGCACTGTCGACGTCGTCATGGCGAGAAGTTGCCGTCCGTTCAACCCCGCCCATGCCTTTGGTGAGGCCGTCAACCAGGAAGGCGTGAATGCTGGCCGCTGGGCCAGTGTCGCTGCAGGCGGGGAAGCGAGCCCGCTGTTGGGCAAGGGCTCGGGCTTGGTCCAGACTCTTCAGGAATTTTCCAAAGGGCTTGGGCTGATCGTTTTGGTCCGACCAGATCGCTTCAGCCTCCTCACCTTCAAGGCCCAACACGGCCAGTGCTTCTTGCCCGTGAGTGCTCCAAAACGCTGTCAGCACGTCGCCGCAGGTGGCTCCTTCCATGATGCGATAGCAACGGTCGTCCCGTTGTTCCGCCGTCCCTTTGGCTTCAATTCGCAACGAGACGGTGTCTTCGTGCGGCTTCGCCACGGCCAAGCGAAGGATTTCCGCCGTGAGTTGATGCTCTTCGTTGGAACCTCCCAACGGGGCAAGCGCTTCCAGCAACGCACCATGGTCGTCCCCGCTGAGCCATTGCTCGGCAATGAGAACGCCGTCTTCAATGCCTTCCATGACGGACTGCTTCATGGCTGAGCCAACCACGCCCTCGTTCATGGTCAGGCCTTGCCAAGCATCCAGGATTCGCTCAATGCTCTCGGTGCTACCGCTGGGGAGCTCCCGGTCATCGGGCCAGCCTGCGGGCCTCCAGACCGCATCGATGTCCAGCACGGAAGGCAGCAAGGGCGGCAGCATGGAAAGAGCGAGGTGATGGATGAAGGGGGCATCCTTCTTGGTGAAGGTTTGGAGCGCGTCGAGACCAAGGGCCACGACCTGGCCGGCGTGGAAAAACAACGCTACGTAACCTTGCTCAGAGGGGCGCTTGACGACCACATCGGACGGCTCGAGGCCTTCGGTGACCCACACATCGCGCCCGTCCACGGTGGCGCGTTCAAAGGAAAAGCGAGACCGGTTGAGCACGTCTTCCAACCAATCACCGGGGGGTTCGGGATGGGGGCCCGTGCAAACAAATCCACCGTCCCAACTGAAGAAAAACATGCCCAATTTGGCGTGGGCTTCCCAGGGCAACATGCGGAGCGTGATGTTGCTAAAATTTTGGATACCGGCCATATAACCCGGTTTCCCGTCTCCACGGCGGACGTACGAGCCACCACCGAACGAGCCGGAGTTGAATTGGCCGACCATGGTGAATTCGGTGTCGTGGGCGGCGTGAAGGGACCCGGCGAAGGCTTTGGCGACGTCGTCACCGCGTTTGGCCATCATGCGTTTGGCCAGCCATTTCACGTCGTCCTTTTTTCGAATGATCTTGTCAATTTCTGTCAGGGTTTTGGAAACCGGATCGGTTCGCCCCCACCGCAATTTTCCCGTGAAGGTCATGGCGGGAAGGTGACTGCGCGGATCGTCGAGGAATTTTCCAAGGTCGCGAGCCAATTTCTTGGCTGTGGCTTCGTTGGCTTGCTTCGTTCCCTTCATTTGGATACGTTGCTTCTTTTTCCCGGGGAATTCCACTTTCGACGGCCCTGCCACGATGCTCCCCCGTTGGTTCGGACCCGTGGAGGGGTTTGAGACCTTCGCGTGAAAGCCCTCTTGACCCACCGCGCTCACCCGAGGGCATGGTCACGGTGACGGTCTTGGGCACGGCGCAGGACGGTGGCCGCCCCCAGCCAGGATGCGTTAGGGCGTGTTGCCAGGGCCTTGGTCAGGACGACCGCCGTTTTCCAGTGGCCTTGGGCATCACCGACGAACAAGGACGCGGTCACCTGATTGAAGCCACCCGAGCGTTGGGGGAACAATTGGAGCTGTGGGGTCATCCCGAGGTGTG
>JALRLR010000098.1 GCA_023254355.1 Candidatus Poseidonia sp. | reverse complement strand
CTCCGCCGAAGTATCAATCTCTTGAGTTACTGAGGTGCTGTAAATCTCACTTCCGCCAACACTCACGCTATAGAACAAGGTGGTGGTCGAGTCAGTCCACGTTTGCCGGGTGCACGTTTGAGGTCCGGCACCGCCTTGAAGAATCGCTGAGAAATAAACGCTCATCAGCACGTTGGTTTCGATGGGTTGCTCAACCGGTGGGCTTTGGAGCGTGAACACCGGCACCGGTCCGTTGGTCAAACCGACGGTAAATCCACCCACGGCGGAATCGGTCTGCCCTCTCTGGAGAACCGCTTCTTCAACATCGGCCCCTTCGACGTAAAGCCGTTCGTGGGGGAGAATGTTCCATTCAACAAAACCGGGTTCATAGGTGGGGCTTGAGTTCGCCGTGACCGCTCCCGAGAGGCCCATCAGCAGGAGCAGACCAAGCGCTCCAATGGCCCATGAGCGACGCCCCATGGGCTCACGAGAGCGTTACGGTTCAAGAAGCCAATGCAGGATTGAACTCCTTCAAACCATGCTGAGGTAGGCCGCCATCAAGACAACGCCTCCGCTGATGGCCAGAGCATTGACCGACCCCTTGGTCAAGTAACCTCGGTTCTCCAAAAGCGCCCCAAGGTAGCTGTCAATCTGGCATCCAAGCCAGCCGATGACGGCCAGGGCGAAGGCGAACTGCACCCCGGTGTCGTCGGTGGAGAGGGAGGTCAACCACCAAGCGAGGAGGGTGAGGGCGGCCACCACCGTTGAGCCGACCGCAGCGGCCAATTGGCCGTTGGGAGAGAACCCACCGTTCTCGCCTTGCAGGCAGGGCTTGAAGGTCGTGATCATGCGGACGCGTGGGTCGAGGCATCCGATTTCACTGGCAAACGTGTCCGAGGCGGCCACGGCCACCGCCGCTCCGAAGAGCCAAATCACCGTCTCCCAATCGTCAGAGAGGTAGGCATAGATGCAAATCAAGCCGGGAATGGCCCCGTTCGCCACCACGTTGGTCCATCCACGGTGGCCGTCGCTCGATTCGCACAAGCCAAGCGCCGTTTTTTCTTCGAATCGCCATTTGGTGGCTTTGTGCGAACTGAGCAGGAACCCAAGCAAAATGAGCAGCCAAGTCCAATGGCCCAGTCCGCCGACGATGAGGCCTAACACGGCGGCTGCCTTGGACCCCGTTGTGTCGAGCATGCGTGCTCGGGTCGACAGGATGAGCAGGAGCAGGACGAGGCCAATTGTCACGAGAAGGTTTCCCGTGTTGGGCCCACTCGTGAACACGTCCATACAGCGACACCTCAACGAGCCTACGTGTTGCTCCCTTCAACCGACTCAACTTGGGTTTTTGAAGACATGACCCGATTCTTAGGGGGTTTGCGGCGGTTTGGGTCCAAGAACGATCGTCGGTAAGCAACGAAGGATGCAAAGCCAGAGCAGGGCAATCATGACCACCAACCACCCCAACTGAATGAAGACCGCCAACAGACTTTCGTTGTCTGCCAGCAGGACTCCGAGCCCCCACGACGACCCGTTCCATAGGCCGTGACCCACCATGGCGAGCAACAAACCAACGGGAAGGGTGGTTGGCATGGGCCACGACCTCTGTCGATGGCGCTGCAGCAATCGCACCATTCGGTCCGAGGGTACGGTGGTCCACGACGAGGTCGAGACGGGAACCCCTCGTTTATCGTACAAGACCCAATTCGCCTGGGTGTCTTCGGAAAGGTAAGCCGTGCCTGAAAGAGTTGGCAAGCGTTGCCCTCGGGCCATCCAACACCCGATGGCATAACCGGTCATGCCGGTCCACATGGCGTGGCCCGGGATGGAACTGATGCCTCTCAAAACGGCCGTGAACAGGTAGGAAATGCTGCTGTATTCGCCCAAAAGGGCCATGAACACGTATTGGGCGTTTTCCAACAACGCAAAGCCGAGTCCAACGGTGGAACCGACGTAGAAGCCATGCTTCGGCGTCAAAATCAAATGACTGAGGGCCAACACCGCCAAGGCTTTGCTCAATTCCTCTCCGATGGGCGCCGAGAGAAAAAGCACCACGCCTTCGCCCAAGGTCCCGGTGGCCATAGCGTCGAGGCCCAGCGGGGTGATGAGCACCGGGGTGATGACGGAATTGATGATGATGGCCGGGACGGTGGACAACATGCCAGCGGCAAGGATCCATTCAGCGTCCCTTCGGGAGATGTTGATGCCCATGTGCCGACTGGTGATGGACCACCAAGCAAACACCGGCGTTGCAAATCCGATGAGCCATGCAGGCAATACCACCAGTACGGCCAACAGGACGGCGCCGACGGTTGGACCGTACAGCATCAACGGTGCCAAGCAGACCGTGGAAAGGCCCACGCCGAGAATGAACAGCCACCAAAGATGCTTTGGGCGGGGCATCTCAAGGGGCGCAGTTGAACGAAAGAGATGATGTTGCACGACGGTTGGCACGGGGGAGCGAACCACGCTTCCACCGCTGAGGGCGTGGAGTTGGACGCCGTTGGCGTGCGGGTAGGCGTGAACGGTGTGGGTCAGGCTGGGACGTCGGAGCCAAAAGAACAGCATCAGGAGCGGGGAGAGACACAATGCCCCGACAAAGGTGTACGCTGGCTCAAACGGACCTGGCGTTCCGTTGAGGTCGCCGTCGATGAAGCCGGCGGCGATGAAGACGGCGATCTGCGCCATGAAGAAGCACACCATCACCAACACCAGCATGGAGCGAACGGTTTGCCAAGGCGTCGATGCCCGCCAAACGGTTAAGCGTTCAGGGGGCGGCGTCAACGGGATTTGATTGACCGTTGACGGCTGCAGGACCCCTTGCATTGCCGTCACCTTATGGAAATAGTACCCGCTCAGTTCGCCCATCAATCGTCACTGAAATACAGCATTCGGCAGTGGCCATCATCATTGCAGGTGCAACCTGCGAAGCCGTTCTCCTTCATGAACGGTCGGGCAAAAAACGGCGATTGATAAACGGGGATTTGCTTTGCCCTTCATGGAATGGCTCGCCGCCGCCTTCGCTCCTCGACGTGACCACAAGGGCATGTCAACACCAAGTTACGCCGCCCGCTGGTGGTTGCCCGTGTGCACGGGGGTGTGCGGTTGGTGGGCGTGGGAGGCCACCGATGGATTTCTTGTCATGGCGGCAGCGTTGACGGTGATGGTGGCCACGCCGCTGCTCACCGCTGGATGGTATGTCATTGGATTGGTTTCCGCTCGGACCCCTCCTCGGTATTTGCTTGAGAAAGCCGAACGGGCTCACAAGGCGCGTCTTGAACGGAAAGCAAGGGAAGCTGCTGACCTCGATGCGGCTTGAATCATCGCAGGAAGCCGTAGGTCCACTCGTGGGGCGGTGCAAAGGTCTCTTTGATGGAGCGCGGGCTCACCCAGCGAAGCAAGTTGAGAGGACTGCCAGCCTTGTCGTTGGTGCCGCTTCCACGGGCGCCACCAAAGGGTTGCTGGCCCACCACGGCACCGGTGGGTTTGTCGTTGATGTAGAAGTTACCAGCGCTGTATCGAAGGGCGGCGAGAGCGGTTTCGATGTGGCGACGGTCGGTGGCGAAAATGGACCCGGTGAGGGCGTACTCTGAGGTCGAATCGCAGAGGGCCAGCGTTTCTTCGAATCGTTCGTCATCATAGACATGGACCGAGAGGACGGGGCCGAAAATTTCCTCCGCCATGGTCTCGCTCTTGGGGTCGTTGCACACGATGGTGGTGGGCTGAATGAAGTAACCCGTGCTGTCGTCGTAGGTGCCGCCCGTCACAATCTCGCAATCAGGGTTTGCAGCGGCGCGGTCGATGTAGCCCGTGATGCTGTCGAAGGCTTTCTTGTCGATGACGGGGCCCAAGAAGTTGCTGAAATCGGCCACATCGCCAACGGTGATCTTGTTGACTTCAGCGATGTAATCGTCCTTGATGGCGTCCCACACCGAACGTGGAACGTAAACACGGCTGGCAGCGCTGCACTTCTGTCCTTGGAACTCAAACCCTCCGCGAAGCATGGCCACGAGCAGGGCTTGCCGGTCACAATCGGGGTGAGCGACGATGAAGTCCTTACCGCCCGTTTCACCAACGATGCGAGGGTAGGACTTCAGGTTCTCGAGGTTGTTGGCGACATCGCGCCACATCTGACGGAACACGCGGGTGGAACCGGTGAAGTGAATACCTGCTAACTCGCTGTGCTCCAAGCAAATATCACCGACAACGGCGGCGCGACCTGGGATGAAGTTGATGACGCCTGCTGGCAAGCCGGCATCCATCATGAGCCGCATCAAACGGTAGTTGGAGACGTAGGAATTTCGGGAGGGCTTCCACACGCCGACGTTGCCCATGATGGCTGCGCTGGAGGGAAGGTTCGCCGCAATGCTGGAGAAATTGAACGGCGTGACGGAGAAGACGAAGCCTTCCAAGGGGCGCACTTCGCTTGAGTTCCACATGCTTGAGGGCGAGATGGGCGGTTGCAAGTCTTCGTAGATTTGGCGAGCGTAGTCGGCGTTGAAACGCCAGAAATCAATCAGTTCACAGGCCGAATCGATCTCGGCTTGGTGGCAGGTTTTCGATTGGTTCAACATCGTGGACGCGTTGATTTCGGCTCGGCGTGGCCCCTTCAGCAACTCACTGGCCTTCAGGAAAATAGCGGCACGGGCCTGCCACGGCATGGTGGACCACATCTCGTGTGCGCCGAG
>JALRLR010000097.1 GCA_023254355.1 Candidatus Poseidonia sp. | reverse complement strand
TCAAGCACCCCGGACGCGTGTCCCGTCCATGTCCACACCATCTGGACTCCCTGCACCGCTTTCGTTTGAGGAAGACACGTCAACCCGTCGCAAGAAGGGTGTCCATCGACCCGTCTACGCACCGGTGTTTTCGCACGGAGGTCATCGACATGGCCCACCGGGAAAGGTTCACCTTTTGGTGAATCCCTATTCAGGCCGGAAAAAGGGCCGTGAGGTTGGCCAACGGGTCAAAGCGCAGTTGGAAGAGCGAGGGGTAGAAGTCTCCATCACCCATTCTGCATACAGCGGGCATTTGGTCACGTTGGCCTCGGCCTTGATGGTTGAGGACGGGGACGTGATCGTGGCGGTGGGCGGTGACGGGACCCTGTGCGAGGTCATCTCGGGTCGTATGCTCTTGAATCCCTCCACTCGTCAGCGCTTCGCGGTGATTCCGGCAGGCACCGGAAATTCTCAGGCCAACGACCTCAAGTTGACCTCGGTGGACGTTGCCGTGGAGGCCATTTTAACCGGTCAAGTTCAGGCACTCGATCTCGCCAAAGTGGAACTGACCGAGGGATTGCCCGGGCAAGAAGGCGAACGCATCGTTCGCTACAGCCATAACTTGGTCACCTGGGGTTTAGGGGTGGATTCGAACATCCAAGCCGAAAAGATGCGTTGGCTCGGGCCCATGCGCTACGATGTGGGCATCTTACTGGCCATTCTCGCCAATCGCAAACGCCGGGCAACGTTGACGATCGACGACCGAACGACGACCGACGACTTCACGTTGTTTTTGGTTCAAAACAGCCAGACGGGCGGGTCCCTCCTCCCGCTCGCACCGGGGGCTTCGTTGGACGACGGTGAGATGGACATCGGGGTGCTGAAACGGATGAAACGCACGGCGGTTCTGAAGGCCTTTGGGATGCTCAAAAGCGAAGGACGTCACGTCTTTCATCCCCGGGTTGATTACCATCGTTTCACGAGCTTGAGCATTGAAACCGAAACCGCCACGGCCATTAACGTCGACGGGGAAAACCTTGGTTCCACGCCGCTCCACATGGAGGTGCTCAAGCACGCTGTGGACATCGTGGTGCCCGTCTAGAACGAAAAGTCTGAGAATTCTTCCTCTTCTTCGTGGTGTTGTTGAGGCGCAGGGGCTGGGGCTTCTTCAACGGGTTCAGCCGCCTTCACCGCTTTTCTACGACGAACGGGGGGTTTCTTTGTTTCCGGTTCTGCAGCCGGCGGTGCTCCACCCACGTTGGTGGAGGTGGGGGGTGGAGAGGATCGTCGTTGAGCCATCGAAGGCGGGAGGGATGAAGAGGTGGATGGAGCGGCGTTCATTCGGTCCATCGATTGGGCTGCCTCGGTGGCCACCACGGAACTTTTCCGACCGACTGGGGCGGAGCCGCCCGGGCCGCTTTGGCCCGAACCAGCGGAAGCCAGAACGCTGTCCAAATCAAAACCGCCCATCGGATTGTCATCCTTCTTGGCGGTGCTTGCAGGTGGCGCTTTTTCCTTCTTGGCTGCCTTTGCGTGCTCCTTGTCCATGCGCTCTTGACGCTCGGTGGGGGATTCCATGCCGGCTTTCTTTGCTGCTTTTGCGTCGGCTTTGACGCTCGCTGCTTTCTTCATGCCGTCAGCGCCGATCAGGGTCTGCATCGATTTGCTGGCCCCGCTCATCACCATGCCCCTGGACACGATGAACAGGCCAACCGCCCCACCGAGACCGCCAACGAGGAAGAACATGATGAAGCCTCCTCGGCCGAGGAAGGCCACGTCGCCTTGGACCCACTCGTTGTCATGTTCACCGTCAAGACTGACGGTACCGCCCTCGAGGGTGATGCCGGTGACCAAGACGTACACGTCTTCCCGGTTGTTGCCGGAATTGACGGTCATCGAACAATCGCTGGTCGCCGTGTGCCATTGCTTGAGGTAGCCCGTGGGGTTTTGCTCGCCTCCAGTGGAGACCATGTAGCCGTGAATGGACACCGGCTGGTGCCATTCGCCCAAGGCCTTCATGCCGTTCAAGACGTTCTCCGACAGGGGAATCAGGCCAAGGATGAACCACATGGAGGGTGATTCGTCGTCCAACTCGTCCAAGTCCACGCTTCCGGCGCCCGTGTTCGGTCCCAACGGTGAATTCCAATCCTTGACATCGATGCGGGCGCCATCCCCGTCGGCAACATTGGCTGCGTCGTTGAACGACATCATTTGGACGGCCACCGCCGTCGTGACGCCGAAATCAAGCCCCCGAGCGCCCATGGTTTGGTCGTGGGCGGTGTAGAACTGGCTGGCCGCTAAATAGCCGGTGAAGGAGACGGGCGTGCCGACGTTTTCGTCCAAGATCGCTCCGTCGGGGCCAGGGGTGCACCCTACGGGGGCTAGCGTTTCAGAGGTGCTTGAACCGGATAGACCGCTGTTTACTATGGTGTTTTCCATGCTGAAGTTGACTTCAACACCGCTACCGCTGCCCCATTCGGCTGATGAGGGTCCCAAACATCCCGCAAGGGAAAGGCTGGCGACCACGAGCAGAGCAAGCACACCTCGGCGCATGAACCGTTGATGGGGGTTGAGTTTGAGAAGTCTTCCCTCATGACCGACGACGTCAAGTGGCGCAGTCGGAGAGATTTGAACTCCCGAGTCACGGGGACACCGGATTTCAAATCCGGCGCAATACCAGGCTATGCGACGACTGCTTCGTCAAGCCGAGGGACTCCCGTTTTTTCTCCTTTCCCTCAGCGGTTGTTCCGTGAGAAAGACGAATTGCGCAGGAACGCTGCTCCGGCCACCAACGTCAACAGGGCAACGAACGAGACGGTGGGCGTGATTTCGGTTTCATATCCGCCCAATTCTTCGCGTTCAAGCAATTCCTTGACGTCCGCTGCCAAATCAACGGGGCGCCAATCATCGCCAGCCCAGGCGACGACGGGTTCTCGAGCGGGGTTGAGGAGATAGACGATGGTGGAGTGACCCACGTTGTAGGATTCCGAGCTGTCCGGCACACAACTCATGCGGTCATCTTCCCCCCACGTGTAGCCGGCATCGCACATGCAATGGCGGTCCTCACCGTAACCCATCGCCCATCCGTGGCCATCGCACTCCGAGGCGTTGCCGTTGGTTTGAACGGGCGAAGCCAGTTGGGAAGCGTTGAGGTCGGAAGGCGCCCAAGCGATGTGGAGCGGCTCCACCGCTTCGTCCATGCCCACCGGTGAGGTGTCCCAGACGTTCGTGGTTTCATTCCAGAGGTAGAGGTTCCACCACCACGATGCATCGTCGGGTGCCTCCACACCATTGATGGAGGTCAAGTAATGCCCGTATTCGGTGGATTGAACGGTGGTGTTCACGCTGGCGGAGCCCAGGGCGGCTTGCGTCAGGTGGTAGGCCGTGAACGGTCCACCGAGAACGAGTTCCGTCGTTCCGTTGGGCCACACGACCTGCATGCTCCAATCGTCCTCTGTCCCCGGGGGTGAGAGCAGGCTGCTGTTTTGGCTCGACGCCTTCCATGCCGTATGCGGGTGTTTCAGAACATCCAATTCGTCCATGCCCACTTGGCTCGCTTCCCACGTTTCGGCGGTGGCGTTCCAGACATTCAACTCCCAATACCATGACCAGTCGCTGGGTGAATCAACACCGTTGATCCCGTTGAGCATCGTCCCGTAGGATGACGATGAGGTGTTGAGGGGCCATCCGGCTTGTTGCGCCAGCAGCGCCGTGGAGGCGGTGGCGTTCATCGCCATCATATGTTGACCATCGGTGCCGTTTCGGTCAAGCACGGTGACGGAGGCTTCTCCGGGTTGATACGGCATCACATGAGCCTCAATGACGGCTTTTTGCACCACCACACCAAAGGTGGCCCAAACGGGTTCCAACTCGTCCACGCTTCCGGTCAGGTGCGGCCAAGTCACGCCGTGGAGTTCCGTGTATTCCTTCAGGCGTTCGGGCGTGTCGTATTCGGGGTCAACGGTGATGGAAACAAAGGTCACGTCCTCGAGTTCACGTTCGCTGAGCTCGTCTTGCACGCTTTTGAGCGATTGCGTGATGACCGGACAGACATCGGGGCATCGCGTGAAAATGAAGGACACCACCATCACGCCTTGGCTGTCCAGGTCAAACGCATAGGTCTGGTTGGTATGGTCAACGAGTTGGAAGGAATCCACCGGGCCCCGTGAGAGTTGGCTGCCTTTGTAAGCACCGACGGGGCCCACCAACAGCAAGGTCAACACGAAAACGAGCAGGGCTCGTTGCATGCTCATACCTGCACGACCTCAGCGCTGAACGGCGTAGTCCCAGTTGGGGGTGCACCACGAGGGAAGCTCGGTCACCGCACCGGGGTTGGACAGGCCAATGCCCCAGAGCATCAAGAGCACAAAGAGGACCGGGAAGAGGGCCGTTCGGGTGTAGATTCGAGGGTCGCCTTTCAAGTGCATGAAGTAGGCAGCGATGCCGTACCCTTTGACGATGCCCACGCCAATCAAAATGGCCCAAACCCACGTGAGGGTGATGTGGATGTCCGTTCCAGGGATTTTGTCAAAGAAGACGGCGCCAACTTCAAACAGCGTGAAGATCATCAAGACGACGAAGTTCCAGAAATAGATGTCAAAGTTGCCGGGCATCTTCTCAACGAGCGATTCAAAAATTCCAGTTGTTTCGTGTTCTCCCATGATCTCACCTCAATACAGATAGAAGGCTGGGAAGAT
>JALRLR010000096.1 GCA_023254355.1 Candidatus Poseidonia sp. | reverse complement strand
GGAGCCGCCCGAGAACACCACGTCACCAACGGTCTCAAAACTACGCTGGCGCTCGACGTTTCCTGAATCGTACACAATGCTCCGCACCGGATGATAATAGTCGTAAACCAATTGTCCAGAGGCGTCAGCGACTTCAACCCAGTCAACGTAGGCGGTGGGGGTTGAAAGCAACCATTTGTTGTTCACCACGTCCACTTGGGCTTCGACAAAGCAACTTTGGAGCACAATGTTTCGTTCCTCACACCAACTGCTTTTCAGGGGGAGTTGAATGTATCCCCAGGCGTGGGCTTCCCACCCGTCGCTGGACAAGAAGGGGTCGCCAAGAACACCAAACGCATACCATCCGGGAACGCCTCGAGTGCGCATGATGCTGAAGAAGGCGTTCGTTTGTTCGTCGCAATCGCCGGTTTTCGCCGCCAAACATTCCGGCCCGGCTCGTGCCGTGGCGGGCGCTTCTCGGTCGTAGGAGATGTAGGTGTGGAGGTGATCAAACGTCGCCCGAGCAAACGCATAGGCGTTGTTGGACATCCCTTCGGGAAGGCTCGACGCGATGGCATCGGCGGTGCTCATCACCAAAGCATCCTGGCCGTTGATGGCGTAGTTTCGAACCACGGCATCGGGGTTTCGCACTCGATCGTACCAAAGGTCACCACCGAAGTCGGATTGCCTCACGCCGTTGCCTCGGTAGGCTAATTCGTCAAAGGTACCGGAATTTTCAACGTTGATGCCCGTGGACTTTCCAGAAATAAAGGCCTGCACCCGCCCGTCGTCCCACCAGGAATAGGACACGGACTTCACCCTTACCTCAAACGTGTATCGAACGGTTTGGCCCGAATTCATGTTGAGACGGATCTTGACGCATTTGGCCACGGGGCATTCGGTGTCGTCGGTTCCCACCGCTGGCCACCACACTTCATGACCGCTGGGCGTCGTGGTTCGCTCGCTGAAGTCTTTGTTGGGCATCCCGTCCACCGGGACATTGATGCGCTCACCGGCGACCACCACTGCGAGTTCCAACGTCTCTTGAAGCGCAACGGCGGGCGCCTCTTGGCCGCTCTCGGCGTAGGTGAATTGGGAATCGGAGGTGAGCGACGACGTTAACGTGGGCGGGATGAGGATGTTCTCCGTGACCACACCGCTTCCTCCCACGCCGCTCATGCTCACGTCAGCGTGCTTGGCGAGGGTGTAGGTGGCCTCGGTTGGATAGACGTGGTAGGGCGCCAATTGTGATTGAAGGAATTCCTCAACACCGCCAAATTCACCGAAGACAGCTTCTTGGGCTTGGGGGGAGAGCATCACAAAGGCCACCAAACCGAGCATCACCACGCTTCGAAAACGGTTTTTCCGGCGTTTCATGATGTTTCGTTGACGCCCGGAATGGGTTTGAACCACGCCGCGTTGCGAGGGTTTCTTGGCCATCTTGTAGGCCGTGTCCCGTGTTCCTTTCTGGGAAAATTGCTGTTCCATTCGGTAACTTGACCGATCTCCTTGAGGCAGGACGCGGCCGCACGAGTAACAAATCGTATCGCTGGGCAACGCCGTGCTGCGGCAATACGGGCAAGCACCCATGGACTTTGGCTTGGCGGGCATCGTATAACGGTTGCTCAAGAAAACCCCGTGTCTCGTTGAAGAAGAAAGACCTTGGAATTCCCCAAAATATGAATCCGAGTGAACTGAACAAGATGATACTTACTCCTCTTCGGCCGGCGATTTGGCGGCACCACGCTGAGGGGGGGTGTCGGTCGAGCGTTGTTCCCGTGCTTGTTCGGCCCACAGACGGCGCAATCGGCGACGTCCTTCTTTGGGAACGGATTCCCAAATCCATGTTTCAGCGGCTGGGGCTGAGAGGATCAAAAACGGCAGAATGAACACCCAACCAACGGGCTGGAAGACCACGAAATACAAGGCCACGAGAAGCGATGACCGCCAAAACGTCGAACGCAGAACGGCCCCCCATCGTCGACCTTGAAGCATCATGTAGCCATGGCGAGCGGTGATGAGTGCTTCGGCGCGAGGCGTCACGATGGAAATCAAGGCGATGTTCGCCAAGCCCTGAACGGATACAATGTCCTCGAATTCGAACATTCGAAACATCATCACCATGGCCACCATGCCACCGATGGCCAAACCCAGTGCCCAACCGCTGGTGGGTTGTGAACTGCCTCGACGCACTCGGCTCCGCCGCAACAGCAGGTGGGCAACCACCGAAGCGAAGAGGGTCACAAAGAGCAAGGAGACAATGTTCAAGCCGGTGTACACCGTATCGCTTGACATCACCGTGGCGTAATACGGTTGGAAGAGCAACCCGTCCGCCGACACGGCATAGACGCCTCCAAGGACGATGCCCCAGAAGACCTGATTCCAAGCGGTGGGTAAATCGTAAAACCCAGCGAACTTGGTCATCACGCCACGCCATCCCAGCGTCATGCCGATCAAGGCACAGAAACTCGAGAGCTGAAACAGCACGAGTTCCGATACCATGGACGGGCCTTGCGCCATCCCTTCATCAAACCCTTGGCCAGAACGAAGCCAAGGGTGGGATTCAAACACCTCCCACGTTTGCGCCAACCATGGCCCGACTGTTGCTCTTCGGAGGAAAGGGCGGGGTGGGGAAAACAACCACCTCATGCGCCACCGCCGTTTGGCTCGCCGATGCTGGATTGAAGGTCCTCTTGGTCTCGAGCGACCCTGCGCACTCCACCTCGGATTCACTCGATGTTAAGTTAGGTACCACGCCGACGGAGGTTGATGGCGTCCCGGGGTTGTTCGGGCTTGAAATGGACCCCGAGGCCAAACTTTCCAACCTCTTGCCCAAGGTGGGCGAGGCCATGAACAAGATGGGTTCGAGTGGCATGGGGGGCATGGGGGGCTTGGGCATGATGCTCGACCCGACCGCAAAAGACGAACTCGACGATCTCAAATCCGACATCAAAACGGCCGACATGATCCTCCCCGGTCTTGATGAGGCTTTGGCGTTTGACGAATTGCTCAAGCACATGGAGAACCCAACGTGGGACGTGGTGGTGTTCGATACGGCCCCCACCGGCCACACCCTCCGCTTTCTGTCCCTCCCCGAACTCATCGAGGCGTGGTCGGGTCGTTTGCTCCGGTTGATGCGAGTCTCAGGGGGACTTCGCTCCATGCTCTTCGGCCGAAAAGAAAGCGACGCCATGAAGGACGAACTGGAGCGATTTCGCCGGCGCGTGTTGCACGTTCGCCGTGTGCTCAGCGACCCGCTCACCTCCTCGTTCACCCTCGTTACCATTCCTGAGCGCATGGGCGTCAACGAAACGTTGCGGGCTCACGAATCGCTGGTTGATTACCAATTGCCAATCGGCGGATGCTTGGTGAATCGAATCACGCCCGAATTCGACCATCCGTTCCTGCAACAACGACGAGAACAGGAACTCGGACGAATTGCCGAACTGGAAGAAGCCCTCAAGGGCGTGAACGTCGGACGATTGGAACTCGCTGACCAAGAGATCGTCGGCGTGGACGCCTTGCGGTCGGTGGGCCGATTGCTGTACGGCGAGGTCGAACCAATCGAATCGACCATCGGGCCGCACGGCATCGGCCGCGTCCTCTTCCACGACGTTCATCGCGGCATGGTCACAACGATGGACGATGAGTTTGAGCGAATCCAACTCCATTTCCCCGGATTGGAGCGCAGTGACCTCTCGTTGCGAAGCGAAGAAGGGGTGCTTTTCGTCGGCGTGAACGGGCGGGAACAAGCCATCCCAACGGAAACGCAGGTTAAATCCAGCCTCGTCAAGGCGTCGTTGGAAGGCGATGTGCTTTCGTTGCTCGTCCCCAGGGATTCATCCCCTTGAGGGCATGGTTTGAAATGGGTCAACCTTGACGCCTCCACATGGCTCTTGAAGGCTTGTCGCGAGGCATCTTTCGCTCGCTGGGCCTGCTCAAGAACAAACGTAAACTGGACGAAGAGGAACTTCGGGAGATGACCCGGAGTCTGCGGCGAGCGCTCCAAGAAGCCGACTTCAACATTCGTCAAACGAAAGAAATCGTTGAGCGCATGGAAACGAGGATGAGGGAAGAAGAACTTCGCCCCGGGCTGACCGTTCAAACGCACGCCATGAACATCCTGTACACCGAACTGGTGTGCATTCTTGGGCCGCCAACCGACTTCCAACCCCGAGGAGCCACCCTGCTTCTGGTGGGGTTGTACGGTCAAGGAAAAACCACCACGACGGCGAAGCTGGCGGAGTGGTATCGCAAGAAGCATGGCCTTCGTGTCGCTGTTATCGAGGCTGACGTGCATCGACCAGGAGCCTATGCTCAGCTCTCGCAACTGCTTGAAGACACCACGGTTCAGGTCTACGGCGAGCCAGAAAACAAAGACGCCGTCTCCATTGTAAGAAACGGCTTGCAAGCCTGCGCAGCCGCTGATTTGGTGATCGTTGACACGGCCGGTCGCCACCAACTCGACGAAGAACTGGTGGAAGAACTGGAAAACATTGCGGGTTTGACCCGAGCCACCGACCGCTGGCTCGTCATTGACGCGCAGGTTGGCCAGGCAGCAGGGCCGGTCGCCGCGTCCTTCCACAGCCTCGCTGGCGTCACGGGCATCGTCATCACGAAACTCGACGGTACCGCTCGCGGTGGCGGTGCGCTTTCCGCCGTGGCCGCCACCGGCGCCCCCATCGTCCACATCGGTGTTGGCGAACGAATACAGGATTTGGAGAAGTTTGAATCCGACCGATTCATTTCTCGCCTTCTCGGCATGGGTGACATTCAGGGCC
>JALRLR010000095.1 GCA_023254355.1 Candidatus Poseidonia sp. | reverse complement strand
AAGCCCGTTCAAGTTGCGAGGTCACGGGGCAATAACAAGCCAAACGACCGCCAACGGCCAGCAACGGCGCCGTGGCTTCTACGGCCGGTGGGTGGTCGGGCAAATCGAGGATGACTACATCCACGTTTGGGGCGATGGCTTGCACGTCCTCCGCCGAGGCTTCAACCGTCCCTTCAAGATGATGGTGGCGAGGAAACGAGGGCAAACACGCGCGGGCCCGCTCAAGGTTCTCCAGGGCCACTTCGGCGTGTTCGTTCCGGGGCTCGACCGTGATGAGGGTGCCCGTTTCTCCGAGCGCACGGGCGATGTACAAGGAGAGGCCTGCGCTACCGATGCCTGCCTCAAGCACCGTGTCACCCGGGCCCAAACCGAGCCGGGCGAGGAAAAAGCCCGCGTCCTTGCTTCCGATGGTTTGGGCGCGCCGAACCATGCCACGGCTCAGTTCGGGAAGACGAGCGGGCAGTCGGAGGAGTTCCTTTTGGCCGATCACCACGGACTCACCGAGCGCCACCTCGGCGAGCATTGATTGCGGATTGAACACGCCGAGTCCCTTGATTTTCGTTGGTTCGTCAACCATGGGGACGACGTAGGTCTTCCCGTTTTCTTCCGCCAACACGGCCCAATCGTGATGAGTCACAAGGTGGGCCACAGCCCCCGAGGTGTTAAATTTCCCTTCGGACGCCTACCATCGGTGGCTTGCTCGCCAGTTCGCCACCGAATGGATGAGTCGCCGGGGCGAGTGTTTCATATACCCTCCAAAGCCTGCGAGAGCCATGAAACACGCCGCACGCAGTCTTGCTTTGGTCATCGTCGCCGTCTTCCTCGGAAGTTTGGCTTCCGGAATGATGGCCGATTTGTACCACCCACCTGTCGAACTTCAGGACGAGGAGCCGCTGCTGCAGCGAGCTTCGTCCGCTACCAGCCCGGGACACGTGGTGTTTGCGCAATACATCTCCTCGGACAACTGCGGTCACTGTTCCAAGACCGGTGGCGGGTCTGACACGCACCACCTGCTCAAGGGCAACTTCCCCGACGAGTACGTCTACGTGACCTACATGTCCGCCTCCTACGGCGACACCGACACCGCTCGTGCCGGTGCTGTTGCTCCCTACAACTGGGCATGGACCACGGGTGGCGCTCCTGACGCATACTTTGGCGACCGCACCGACAAGCGGCAATCCGGTGCCTCCGCCAACTACGACACCTACGATTCCCTCTTCTCCAGCGGTGGTGGCATGCACAGCACCGTCAACGATTACGGCATGTCTGCGGCCGTCTCCCAGAACGGAAACAACTACGACATCTCAATTTCGTACAAGTACACCGGCTCAGGCACCCCTGCGTCGAACATGAAACTCTACGCAGCGTTGGTGGACAAGGACTGCACGGGGTACTCCTACTCCTCAGGCATTCCTCACGGCTACAACTGTTGGATGGCTTGGCTCACCGCCGGTGACACGTACAAGTCCAAGGCCAGCGGAACGGGATCCGCCTTCCACAGCGTGACGGTCTCCTCCACCGAGGCCAGCCAAAGTTGGACCTCTGTTCCCACCTCCGTGGTTCCCGGCGGCATTAACAAGGCCGTCGTCGTTGCTGCCCTCATGAGCGGCAACCAAGTTTCGCTCGGCGGCAGCACGCCCCACGTGTACCACGCCATCGACTCCACGATGGGACCCAAGATGGACATCGGACTCTCCGGCTTGCAAGTGACCAACGCCCAAGGCACGACCTCCTACATGCGAGGCGATGTGGTCACCATCGAAGCCGATGTCAAGAACACCGGTGACTTGGATTACACCGATGGCGGGCAACTGGAGTTCTTCTACAAGAACGGCGCCACCAGCACGGTCATCGACACCGTCAACATCCCAACGCTCAACGTCGCGTCGGGCTCGACCTACTTGTCCGGCTCTGCAACCTTTGACACCTCCGTGCTGCCAGCCAACGCTTGGACCACCACCTTCGGCGCTCGCCTCACCGGACTGACCGGCGACATGGCCTCCAGCAACAACGTTGCCGAGACCCTCGTTGACCACGACCGACCCCCAGCCGTGATGAACCCACAAGTGCTCGGCTCGGACGTGATTCAGCGCGGTGAATACGTCACGGTGCTCGCCAAGGCCGACGCCGACGATAACGTTGACACCATTGATACGATCACCTTCGACGTTGAAGTCTCCCCTGCCGGTCAAAGCACCTGGGATGCCAGCATCGTTTCCGGCGGCGAGAACATTCTGTTCCGTGACATGCCCGCTGAAGGGCGAGAATACATCGTGACACCCTCGATGACCATGTCATCCGGAACGTACGACCTCCGAACCCGGGCGGTGGACGCTCGCGGTCAAACCAGCAGTTGGTCTGAATTCAACGATGCCTTCACCCTCGCCAACGGCCGACCCACCGTGATTGCCGACCCGGTGCCCACCGTCATGTGCGACTTGAGCACCAAGGTGAGCATGGCCGGTCACATCGTTGACCCCGAGACCCCGCTCAGCCAACTCATCGTTGACTCTGACAGCGAGAACTTTGTCGCCTGGCACGCCGCCAGCGAGGAAATCGAAGTCTTCTTCCCGTATGAATCGGGTTGCAGCGGTCAAAAGGGCATTGAGGTCACCGTTGACGACGGTGGCGATTACAGTGACACCGGGGCGCTGCCTTACGGAACCTTGCTGTTCAACATCATCGAAAACGGTCAACCCCGCTGGCAAGGCCTGCCCATCCAGACCATGGAAGAAGGTGGCAGCGGCGTGTTGTCGCTGAGCAGTTATTTGTCCGACACGGACGACACCGGTGCGCCTGTCGACGCTTCCGGCCTGACCATCCAAATCATGGACAACACCAACCCCGAGGCCGTGTCCGTTGAACTGCGCGGTTCCACCCTCGGTTACGAGGCGGTTGACGACGACGTGAACGGCGAAACCACGGTGACGCTGCGTGCCAGCGACGGTGAGCAATACTCTGACCAGACCGTCACCATTCGAATCACGCCGGTGAACGACGCCCCACGCATTGACATGACGGACATCGAGTCCTTCTCGCTCAAGTCGAACAAGCAGATGGTCATCAACCTCAAGAACCGCATGACCGATGTTGACAGCCCGCTCGACCAGGCCTTCATCACCGTGACGCCGTCCGAGCCAGGTGCTGCTCGTTACAACATCCTTGACGGCAACATGATCCTCCTCTTCGAGGACGTCGGCGAACAATCCGTGACGATTTCCGCCACCGACGGTTTCGCCACCAACACGTACATCATGACCGTGGACGTCTTTGATGCCCTGCCGTTCTACATCTCCAAGACCGACGACGGGAGCGGGCACCTCTACGTGGACATGCAAGACACCTACGAGACGCAGACCCCTACGGCCTCGTTCTTCTTCACGGAATCAGCACCGACGTTCAACGTTGTCTCGCTGACGTGGTCGTTGTGCAACGATTTGTCGGGCACCTGCGATGGGTTCTGGGAATACGACCTTGACCTGTCCCGTTCCAACCTCGGCTGGACCGAGGAAATGAACATCCCGTCAGCCTACGGTGACGGTGGATATGCACGTACCAACGGCATGCGAAACATGGATTACATCTCCCTGACGGTCCGTGCAGTGGACACCAGCGGCCAGGAATACAAGACCACCGACCAAACGAAGTGGTACACCACCGAAGCCCTCCCCGCACCCGTGGACATGGACGACGAACTCCTCGTCTGGTACGTCGCTGACCTGCTTGGCGACATCGAGGCAGCCGAATTGGCGCTGGCTGAAGGTAACGATGACTCCACCGTGCTCGAAGCACGCCTGATGGAACTCGAAGCGAAGCTCGACCTTGCCTGCGACGACCCACGTGCCGATTGCCCCACCGAAGAGGTTCAATCGAATGGCGGCGAAGACGCCGAAGCCTTGAACATGAACGTGATTCTCATCGTGGTTGCGGTGGTTATCGTGGCCGCGCTCCTCGGTTTGATGTTCATGCGAGGCGGCGGCGGTTCTGAGGTTGAAGAGACCAAGTGGAACGAAGCCATGCTTCCCGCTCACGACACGGTCGCTAACTCGATGTACGGCGGTGCTCAAGACCTCTTCCAACAGCCCGTTGCACCGATCACCGCCGTGGCGCCTCCCCCCGTCTCCCCTGTGCAGACGCCCGGTCCTCCACTGCCTCCTGGCGGCCTGCCCGCCGGTTGGTCCATGGAGCAGTGGGTTCACTACGGTCAGCAGTACCTTGACCAAATCAACCACCGCTGATTGCAAGGTTTATCACCCCTTGACAGGGATGATGGTAAAGCATAGCCCTAAAGGGGAGTGAGGAGAGGAAGATTCGTGACCGAGGCCGATGCGGATGCGACGGAGGTGCCCACTGAGGCCCCCGATGTGGAGGATGCATTGGCCGGAGGCAACGATGACACGGTGACGGTGTGGTCTCCCGAACCCAGCGGCGCCGACGAGGTCTTGGCCGCTTCCGTGGAGGAATGGATCGCCACGGTGGAGTTTGAATCCACCGCCGATGTGCCCATTCCCGAACGCCTGGTCGACCAAGTCATCGGACAGGAAGCGGGTTCGGTGGTCATCAAGAAAGCCGCCGAACAACGACGGCACATGCTGATGATCGGGGACCCCGGTACGGGGAAGTCCATGTTGGCACGGTCGATGACCGACCTGCTGCCCAAGGATGCGCTCGAAGACGTCCTGGTCTATCCCAACGAGGACGATGAAAACGTCCCTCGGGTGCGAACCGTTCCGGCGGGACGTGCTGAACGCATCGTGAAGGTGCAAAAGGAAGCGATTCGCCAACAGCGAGAGAAGTCGCAAC
>JALRLR010000094.1 GCA_023254355.1 Candidatus Poseidonia sp. | reverse complement strand
GGTCGCTTGCGACCCCAGTCTCCAACCCTTTTTTTATCGCCACTCCACTTTCTTTTTTACACCGCCCGGTTGGATGGGGGGGTGAACATCCGTCCGTCGTCAACGGTTTGTTTGCTGACCAATGTTCCCCGTGAACGGAGGTCAAGCCTGTTGCAGCTTGGCTTCGATGGTTGTTCTGAACGTGAGCAACATCAATCGAGGTGCTGCAGCGTTCACGGTGATGGTCGCTCCACGGTTGAAGTGAACTTCGTCCCACCCATCGGGAACAACGTAACCACGATGCATGTCGGACGTGATGGTGGTATCTTCGTTGGTCCAGTCTGACCAAGCCCAGGGCGTGGCCAAACGCTGTTCGGGTGAAACATCACGGCTCAGCACGAAATAGTGCTGAGGCGTTCGCTCCATTTCCGCTTCCTGAAGCAGGTTTGCAAAGTCCGATTCGCTCATCGCGTTGCGCAACCAAGCGCCTTGGCCGAGCCAGGTCGAAAACAACAGGCCGCTGCTGTGTTGGTGGACTTGTTTGGCCCCTCGGCGGAGGTGATATTTGCTTGGAGCATACTGGTGGGTGTTGGCGATGAGCAGGTCGTTCATGGCGGGGTCGGTGGTGTACCGGTTGCCCGAGGTGGTGTCAATGATGGCTTGCAGCCGGGGCAATTCATTCACGATCGCCCTGCCTTCAAGCACCGCCGTAAAATCCTGTTCAAAGGTTGAAACGGAGGAATCCATGTAGAACCCAAGGCTTCCGCTGGGGTCGTCGGTACGTGGATGGGAGTTGACGCCCATCACCGGTGTTGCCGCATCGATGTTGTGCGAGAGAGAGGTAAGCGTGCCGTCGCCGCCGAACACGATCACCAAATCCCGTGCGATGAAGTCCGCTCGGCGTACATGTTCTCGGGGCTTGAAATCGACCTGATGGTTCACCGCTGCCAAGCGAAGCAGCGTTTCCTTGAGGCTCGTCAAGCCAGCGTCGTGGACTTCTTCGAAATTTTTCTTGAAGACGACCAAGATGTTCATGCCCGCCCCTCATCCACTTGCAGGCGGTCCTGCTTCAAGAACGCAACCCCGCGCTTGTGCTCACTAAACATCCATAAGTGACCGAGGAGAAGGGGTGCCATGCAAGGAAGTTCGCCATGGGGTGACCTGCCGCAAGATGAGCCCAAAGACGACGGCGTTGCTTCGGACGCCCCCGAACCGATTTCCATCGCTCAAGGTTTTGCACCGATGAATTCCGGTACGATGCTCGCAGGTACGCCAGAAATGCCGACTGGACAACTCATCTACTTGCAACCCCCGTCGAGCGCTCCAAAAGTGATCGGCATCTTGGTCATCATCTATGCCGTGTTCGGGGTCTTGGGCAACCTCCTCGGCCTGTTGAGTTCGCTGAGCATGTCGAACTCCACGCTCATTGCCTTTGATGTCGTGAACTTGGGTGCTGGTGTGGCGACCCTTGTTGGAGGGGTCATGTTGGTGAAGTACCAACGGAAGGGCGTGATGTTGCTCTTGGTCGCCATTGGCCTTAGCACCGCTGTTGGCGTGGGTCAAATGACCATGACCGAGGAAATATATGATCAAATGCTCGCCGATGAAGACATTTCTCAGGAAGAATACGATATGATCATGGAAACCAGCGGTCTCATCCAAGGCATCGGTACGGTGATGGTGGTCCTTTGTGGCGGCATGTGCGGCTTGATCGTCGCCATCCCCTTGATGGTGTCGAACAACGGTTTGGACGATAGCAAGTTGTTCGGTTGAGGGCTCGTTCCAGCACGCTGCAGAAGAGTGATGTTCATACCTCTTCGGCCAATGGAAGGGTCATGAGCGACGATGTGGTCATTGTTGGCGGTGCTCGAACACCGTTCTGTGAATGGGTTGGCGGAAAGCGAGGGGACGGAAAAGCAGGGGGTGCTCTGAAAACGGTGAGCGCCCAAGACCTGGGCGCCTTGGCGATCAAAGGGGCCTTGGAAAAGACCGGAACCTCTCCTGAATCGGTCGACCACGTGGTCATGGGTTATGCGCTCCAAACCTGTTCTCAATCCATTTACGGAGCTCGCCATGCTGGGCTCAACGCGGGGATTCCTCAGGAAGTGCCGATGCTGACGCTCTCTCGTATCTGCGGCTCCGGGATTCAATCCATTGTCTCAGGCGCTCAGATGATCAAGTTGGGCGAAGCGAACACCGTGGTGTCGGGCGGCATGGAAAACCTCTCTCAAGCCCCCCACATTCTGCGAGGCGCACGAGACGGCTGGAAACTTGGCCGCTCTCCCAAGGTTGAGGATTACATGATGACCAACTTGCAAGACATGACTTGTGGGTTGTTCATGGCCCAAACCTCCGATGAGTTGTGCCGCCGGAAGGGCGTCACGAGAGAGGAAATCGACGCCTTTGCTGCCCTCTCTCACGCTCGAACAACCGCCTCCATTGACAACGACGTCTTTGAGCAGGAAATCGTCCCTGTCACCATCAAATCACGACGTGGGGAGACGGTGTTGACGCACAAAGACGAGGACCACGTGGTGCGAGGGACCACCCAGGAATCGCTCTCCGGCTTGCCCACAGCGTTCGGACCCGAGTCCTTCGTGACCGCCGGTAACGCTTCAGGCGTGGTTGATGGGGCGGCCGCCGTGGTCATCAAATCCGCTTCACAAGCTGAAGCGGACGGCGATGCTCCTCTGGCTCGGATCGTGTCGTGGGGCATCGTCGGCCTCGAGCCTGCCATCATGGCCTACGGCCCCGTCCCGTCCTCACTACAGGCGCTTGAGCGAGCAGGCTTGACGGTGGAGGACATTGACCGTTGGGAAATCAACGAGGCCTTTGCAGGCCAAGCCGTGGCGTGCATCAACGACCTCGGCTTGGACGTTGACAAGGTCAACGTGAACGGTGGGGCGGTTGGCTTGGGCCATCCACTGGCGGCCACCGGCACTCGCCTGGTGCTCACCTTGGCGCATGAACTGAAGCGGTGCGGTGGCCGTTACGGCATCGCCACGGCATGCATTGGCGGTGGGCAAGGCATCGCCATGGTCATCGAATCCATCAGTTGATTCCTCCGTTCACTGCATCGGCTTTGCCGTCACGAGGACTCCGGAGAAGTATTCAAATGGTGTCGGTTGCTCGGTAACGGCATGGACCCTGCTCAAATTGCCATGATTGCCATCCCTGCCGTGTTGGGCCTTATCCTCGTGATTTGGTTCTTCAGCACGTGGAACCGTTTGGTTTCGCTTGAAGAAAACGCTGACCAAGCGTGGAGCAACATCGATGTTTTGCTGAACCAACGCTACGACATGATTCCCAACCTGGTCAACATCGTTCAGGGGTACGCCACCCACGAGCGTGAAATCTTCGACCAATTCGCCCAGGCTCGCAACACGGCGGCGGGCGCCCTTGCTCAAGGCGATGTCAAAGGCGTCGCTGCGGCAGAGGGAATGCTCTCCGGTCTCCTGCCACGCATCAACATGGTCGCCGAGCAATACCCCGATTTGAAAGCCAACCAGAACTTCCTTGGCCTCCAAAACCAACTCGTTTCGATGGAGAATTCCATCGCCGACCGCCGAGAGTTCTACAACGCCGCCTCCACCAATTTCAACAAGGCCATCAAGATGATTCCCTCCAACATCGTTGCAGGCATCAAAGGCTGCTCGGAGCGACAACTGTGGACCGTTCAAGCCCACGTCCGAGAGAACGTCCAAATCACGTTCTGAGGACGTCCCCGGCTGGTAACGGCCATTGAGGTGTGAAGCGTGACCGAGGCTCCGCTGGTGGACATCCACGAGAACCTCCGCTTGCTTGGCACCGCCCACGTGGCCACGGCGTCGGTTGAAGCGGTGCGGGAACAAATTTTGTCCTACCAACCCGATGTCGTGGCGGTGGAACTTTGCCAAAGTCGGTACGATGCTCTGGTTAACGATCGCCGTCTCGATCAAGAAGGATTGCTCAAGGTCATCAAAGAAGGCAAGGCGCCGATGGTCCTCTTGCAATCGATGCTCGCCGCCGAACAGCGAAAGCTTGGCCTTGACGAAGGCCAACAACCCGGTGCTGAACTGCTCGCTGCGGTGGTTGCGGCCCAAGAGGCGAATTGCGAAGTGGCCCTGGTTGACCGTGACATCCAAACCACGCTACGCCGGGCTTGGAAACGCATGCGGCTCCGTGAAAAATGGCGTCTTCTGCGTTCGCTTCTCGAAGAGGAGGACGACGAAGAAGTGGATGTCAATCAACTCCTCGAGGACACGGACCTTCTTTCGAGCATGATGGAGGAATTGAAAGGCTTCTCACCGGGAGCCGGCACCGTCCTCATCGATGAGCGAGACCAATACATCGCCTCAAAACTTCACGCCCTTGACCGAACCAAACGGACGTTGGTGGTCTTGGGTGCGGGCCATCTCAACGGTGTTCAATCGCAATTGGCCGACCGACCCGAATCCATCGAGCAAGCCTCGCTCGAGACCGTCCCCTCGTCGGGTTTCATTCGCAGGAGCCTGCCTTGGGCGTTCCCGTTGGTGATGATCGCCGTCCTTGCCGCGGTGGTGTCCACGGGAAGCGACGTTGATTGGTTGACGTTCTTCACGGTGTGGACGGTGACCAATGCGGTGTTTGCTGCCCTCGCTTGTTTGCTCGCACGCGGGCATCCGCTGGCCGTGCTGACCGCTGCGCTTGCCTCGCCAATCACCTCGTTGAACCCCGCCCTTGCCGCAGGCTGGTTTGCCGGTTATGTTCAACTGAAGCTGGCCGAACCCACCGCTGAAGACCTTCAGCAGTTTCTCAAACTCGACGATTTCTCCGCTTTTTGGTCCAACCCCGCTGGAAAGGTTCTGTTG
>JALRLR010000093.1 GCA_023254355.1 Candidatus Poseidonia sp. | reverse complement strand
GGGGTGTCGTTCATGTCGAGGACGAGGCTGACGTGAAGTGATTGGCCATCAGCCCCGTTCATCTCAACCGTTTGAGCGGCGAAGCCGTCACGCTCCACCCGCTTGATCTCAACATCGCCTTCTTCGACGAGCACGCCCAGCACCTCCGCACCGCCGTCCAAGATGTTGGCGAGCAGGGCTTCAGGGTCATCGGCAGAGCGGATGACGTTGGCCACATCGTTCACGTGGGCACGGGCTTTGGGAGCCAAGGCTCGGAAGTTGGGGGCCAATTCCACTTGCTGGAAGCGGTCTAGGTCGTTTTCAACGTGAATGGACTCGACGTTGAGTTCCTCAGCGAGCAGGTCGTGGAACGCTTGGAGGTTGGGTCCGGCAACGATCCAACCTTGCGCACACGGCAAACGTTGACGTCGGTTGGCGTCGATGCGGATGCGGCGCCCCGCTTCGGCCAATTCTCGGACCAGCGCCATGGTCGCTTCGAGGTCCGAGTCTTGAGGCGGGAGCGTCGCCGTCGCCATAGCGGCCTGTTCGTCCCAGGCATCGGAGGTTGCTCCTTCAAGCGAACCGGGAACGCCCGCTGGCCAGGGAGCCACGTGGACGGATGGTCCGGTGAGGTTTCGATGGATTTCATCGGCCATGAACGGGGAGATGGGGGCCATGAAGCGACACACGGTGACGAGCACCTCGTGCAGCGTGTGCTGGCAACTCAATTTGTCGTGGGAGTCGGCTTCGTCCCAAAGTCGGCGCCGACTGCGTCGAACGTACCAGTTGGATACATCGTTGACCATGAAGTCCTCCAAGTCACGGGCGGCTTTGTGGAAATCCCAGCCGACGAAGTTCTCGTGATAGGCTTGACCCACGGTGGCGAGCCGCGAAAGCACCCACCGGTCGAGCGGCGAGCGTTCGTCAACGGCAACACCCGCCGAGTCAGGGTCAAACCCGTCAAGGGCGGCGTAATCGGCATGGAACTTGTAGACGTTCCACAGCGTCAGGAACATCTTGGCGTAGGTTTCCCGAACTCCGTTGGGGTCGAACTTCATGGGGTTCCACGGGGCTCCAGCGGTGACCATGTACCAGCGGGTGGCATCGGCGCCCTCACGGTTGAAATGGTCCCAAGGGTCGACGATGTTGCCTCGTGATTTGGACATCTTCTTGCCTTCAGCATCCAAAATCAGGCCCAACGAGAGGCAACGCTTGTAGCACATCTCGTCAAACACGGCGGTGGAGACGGCCAGCAGGGTGTAGAACCAACCTCGCGTCTGGTCCACGCCTTCGCAGATGTAATCCACCGGGAAGGACCCGTCAAACACGTCTTCGTTTTCGAAGGGGTAGTGCCATTGAGCGAACGAAGCGCAACCCGAGTCAAACCAGCAATCCATCACGAAGGGTTCGCGTTGCATGGGCAAGCCCGAGTCGGAAAGGAGCGTAAATTCGTCCACCACGGGACGGTGCAGGTCAACGTCGTCGGGGCAAGCCGGGTTTTGGATGCCAGCGGCGTTGGCCTTGGCCACTTCGTCTTGCAGTTCCTTGATCGACCCCACGCACTTCATCTCACCCGATTCGCTTCGCCACACCGGGAGGGGTGTTCCCCAGTAGCGTTCCCGTGAAATCGCCCAGTCCTTGACGTTGCGCAGCCATTCGCCGAATCGACCCTCTCCGACCCAATCGGGGGCCCATTCCACTTGGCTGTTGTACTTCAGAAGGTTCTCCTTCACGGCGGTCATACGCACAAACCACGAGTCCATGGCGTAGTAGAGCAGAGGATGGTCGGTTCGCCAGCAGTGCGGGTAATCGTGAGCGTAGTCCTTTTCCCGGTACAACAACCCGCTGCTGGGTCCCTTGCCGTTGGTGCCTCCAGAAGCACTCAACAATTCGATGATGGTGGCATCGCAGTTCTTCACGTAGCGCCCGTCCAACTCGGGGTGGGTGCCGGGGACAAACGCACCGTCCATGCCGACCGTGTGATGGGCTGGAAGGCCCGCTTCCATCCCCAGATTGTAGTCGTCTTCACCGTACATCACGGCGGTGTGGACCACGCCGGTACCGTCGGTGGTGGTGACCCAGTCGGCGGCGAGCACCGTCCAGGCCGTGGTGGATTCACCCCGTGGCACGGCTCCCGGGAAAAGCGGTTCGTAGGCACGACCCACCAAAGCGGAGCCAGGGAATTCTTCGACGATGTCGACGTGATGGCGCAGGACCTCTTTCATCAGGTCCTTGGCGATGATGACCTCTTCACCGACGTCCGCCCCGCCAGCGCCCGTCCAGTGTTCACCGGCCGCTTCTTTGATGCGACACCGAGCGTAGGTGACCTCGGGACCAACAGCGAGGCCGACGTTGCCGGGGAGGGTCCACGGGGTGGTGGTCCAAGCAAGGATGGAGGCGTTGTCATCCACGAGTTTGAATTTGACATACACCGAAGGTTCGGTGACCTCTTTGTACCCAAGCGCCACCTCGTGGCTGGAGTATGACGTGCCCGTTTGAGGGCAGAACGGGAGGACTTTGTGGCCACGATACAGCAAGCCCTTGTCGAACATTTGCTTGAGAGCCCACCAAGCGGATTCGACGTAGTTGTTGTCCAGCGTGACGTAGGGGTTGTCAAGGTCCACCCAATACGCCATGCGTTCCGTCATTTCACGCCAGGCGGCTTCGTAGGTCCAAACGGATTCCCGGCAGGCTTGGTTGAACTCGGCCATGCCGAAGGCTTCGATGGCCTCGTTGCTCATCAAATCAAGGCGTTTCTGGACCTCGATTTCAACGGGAAGGCCGTGGGTGTCCCAGCCGCCTTTTCGCTCCACCAGAAACCCTTCCATGGCCTTCCATCGGCAGACGAGATCTTTGAAGGTCCGAGCCACGACGTGATGGATGCCCGGTTTTCCGTTGGCCGTCGGCGGGCCTTCGAGGAAAATAAACGGGGCCCCGTTGCGTCGGGCGTCGATGGAAGCTTGGAACGTCCCTTCCTTGCTCCACCGTTCCAGCAACTCGGTTTCCAACTGAACAGCGTTCAGTTCACCCACGGCCTTCGGCTGACCCATGCTTCATCCACCGAGGGTTCGGTTTTGAATATCACTCCAAAACTTGTTCATTTTTCCCCAACCGGGCGCCGAGAGACGATTTGGAATCGGTGTGCTGAAGCCGTCTTGTTCCCGTTCACCCGAAGCGTAGGAGGCGTATGCTTCAAGTCCTTCAACGACCACCAACGGCCATGGCGGGAGGGCATGGCCATGCAAAGGCCTTGATTCTGGTCGGGTTGATGCTCTTTGGAGGGAGCCTCAGTGCCTCGGTTTCTCCCGCTCCCGCCCTGATGACGCTGGAAGCCGGTGCTTCGCCGTTCGCCGTGGGCGAAGGGGACAGCGTCGATTTGACCTTGACCTCCAACCCGAACACGAACTTCAAACTGGATTTGCCCAACGGCGAGCCATTGGTGAGCGCTGAATTGTTGTTCACGCCCAAGATTCTCCCGCTGCAGTCAGGATTTGTTTGGGATTCCGCTGCGGATTGGAACCATGCAGACGCGATTCGCAACGGCTCGAGCGTGGTCAACGGCGCACTGTCGGGTTCGTCTGCTGGGATGCTGTGGGATTTCAACGCCAACAATCAGGGATGGACGTTTTCAGGCTACGGTTCTCGCGTGACCTCGCCTTCCTGCGCGCTCAACGGAAGCACCGGGGGTTCGCTCCGGACCTATGCCGGAACGGCGTACGCCACCTCGCCGGTGGTGAACCTCGCCGGTGGAGCAAACATTCCGTTCCATGCTTGGGTCCGCCAAGGCTCAAGCGGTTGCGGCGAGGAACCCGATTCCAACGAGAACCTCGCCTTCCAATACAAGACTTCGGCCAACTCGTGGGTGACCTTCCAAACCTACTACGGCTCCACCTCCGGGGGTTCCGTCACCCAATTCATGACCACGCTCCCTGCGGCCGCCGTGCATTCCACCTCCCAATTCCGCATCTACCAAAACAGCGGTAGCGGTACCTGCTGTGACTTCTGGTTCGTGGACGATGTCCACATCGCCACGCCGCCCGAGTCAAATTGGACCAGCCCCAGCTTGGGTCATGACCCCACCAGCACGCAACTGTTGCCTGACGACACCTACGCTCCGCTGTACCTTGAGGCCGACATCCCCAACGGTTCCTTCCTCAACTGGTCCGTGCTGAACACGGCTGGCGAGGTCATCCCCGGCATGCAGGGCTCCAACGACGTCGTCGTTCCGTTGAACCTGCTCGACCACACCACGGTGGATCAATTCCGTCTTCATCTGGAACTCTCGGGCAGTGAAAACGGCATGCCCAAGGTGTACTCCATCTCGGGCGACGGTTCGGTGAGGGAATCCTTCCAAACGGACCCGGGAGAGCGCGGATGGACGTTGTCTGGAACCGCCTACAGTCCGACCACGGGCGTATCGGGAGGCGCCAACGACAGCCTCACCTCGCCGTGGGTGTTGGCCAATTCGCCGGTCTACGATGCTTCCCTCAGCGGAACGGTTTCGAACGCCCAAGTCCAAGTTCGCTTCCACACTGACCACGCATGGACCAACGTCTCCTTGCCCTACACCCCCATCGTCAGTCAAGACGTGGTTGGGATGCAAGTCCGCCTCGTGGCCCTCCCACCCAGCGACGGAAACATGAGCAACTTCACCACCTGGTCGGCGACGAGCCTTGCCGTCGACTTGTTTGGCGGCCAACATCCTGCTCAACCGGGACTTGACTTCGGCCTCGACGAGCGTTACGAGTGGGGTGGCGGCGATGCTCGCGTCGGCACGTGGGGCTGGCAGGACCGATTCGTCAACGCCGAGGAACAATCCTCGCTGACGCTCACCAGCGGTTCGCCGAGCGTGACCAAGGCTTGGGTGCCCAAAGACGACTTAACGTCGTTTGGCTTTACCTACTTGGCCCAAAGCGGTTCCATCCAGGACG
>JALRLR010000092.1 GCA_023254355.1 Candidatus Poseidonia sp. | reverse complement strand
CATGTCCGATGCGGAGAGCATGCTCGATGACGGCACGTTCCTTGCAGACGGTTTGACTTCACCTGAGGGCGAACTTCCTCGCAACACGGAGTTTGCGGAGCGAATCATTCGCCGGTTAAATCCCGGCAACCAGCAAGAAATGTTCGAAATGGCCGCCCGTCAATCCAAGCTTGGTGGGATGCTGATCACGCTCATGGTCGTGGTGTGGTGGCTGTTCATCGGCGTGAAAAACGACGACATGAGCGCAGCCACCTCCGTGTTCTTTGGCTTGGAGTTCGGCCAGGTGGCCCTCGCTGTCATGACCCTCTCCGTTCTTTCCGCCGTGTTAAGCGAATTGAGCAAGGACATGGGCAAAATCTTGCCTTCCACCGTCGCAGGTGGCATGCTCATTCTTGCCGGCCTGTACGTTGCCGAACCGCTGGTTTCGGCGATGTTTCTGAGCCAGTTCGATTTGACGGTCTCCGAAGGCATGTATCGGACGATTCGGCTCGGCGCTTTGTGGGCCGGCATGTCGATTGGCACCAACCTCATCGTCAACGCCATGCTCCTGAACTGGCTGATTCGCTTCATGGACTCCAACCATATCGACTTCACCGGACGTGGCGACATGAGTCAAGAGATGGATGCTCGTCTCATGCCCAGCACCGAATAGTCGCTATCCTCTTGAACGCCTTGCGGCTGGCCTTTCCATGACCCCTCCCTTCAAGGTGCTCCGTTTGGGCTATCGAAAGGGTCGTGACCCCCGCATCACCACGCATCTGGCGTTGGTTTCACGAGCCTTGGGCGCCACGGATTTCTTGCTCGCCGGTGACGAGGACGATGGATTGTTTGACAACGTGGCTTCCGTCAACGAACGCTTTGGCGGTGGCATGAATTGCGAACACGTCGGTGGTGGTTTGGGGTGGCTCAAGCGTTTCTCCACCCAAGATGCAGGCGACGGTGAACCCGGGGTCACCGTTCACCTGACCATGTACGGTGAGCCTTACCGCTCGGTGATTCCCCGCATTCGGCGAGATCGACCCATCACGGTGGTGGTCGGGGGCGCCAAAGTCCCAAGCGATGTGTTTCAACACGCTCATTACAACGTGGCGGTCGGAAACCAACCGCACTCTGAGGTGGCCGCTCTTGCTCTGTTCATGGAGGCCTGGTTTGGTGAAGGCGGGAGCGAACGTCATTTCCCGGATGCCCGCCTCATTATCGAGCCGTCCGCTCGCGGGAAAGCCGTTCATGACATGGACCGTCACGATGATGGTGAAGAATAACTTACTCAAAAGACTCAGCCTTTGATCCACCCTGTTATTCAGGGAAGCGGAGACAGGGATGTCAAATCTTGGCACACCGAATCATTATGTGCGGCCGATGACGACAAAAACTAATGTTAGGGGGCGGTATTGGGAATACGCGTTCTCTTCCGGCGACGCACCGCCTTTACAACCCCTCTGCGTTGGCCATCCCTGACGCTGCTGACGGACTGTCCCAAGCCGTTGATTTGCCACCGGCTGCAACCGGGCGGGGCGTCTTGTTGACCGCCGATGGTGGTCGATATCTGGGTGAATTGTTCGGCGCTCGAACCATCGGGGCGGGTGAACTCGTCTTCACCACTGGAATGATGGGCTATCAGGAGTCGCTCACCGACCCTTCCTTTGCTGGACAAGTGCTGACCTTCACCTATCCGTTGATTGGGAATTACGGCGTCCATGTCGGTGCCTCCGAATCGGCCCAAGTTTGGCCTCGCGGGGTGGTGGTTCGCCATGCCATGTCTCAACCCGACCATCGAAATTCTGCGGGGACGGTGGATGAATTCCTGCGTCTGCACGGTGTTCCCGGCATTCACCGAATCGACACACGCGCCATCACCAAACGCGTTCGGGAACTCGGCACGGTGCTGTGCGTCTTTGGGCCGATTGACCAGGAAGAGAAGATGAAAGCGCAACTCGAAACGATGACCTCGCCGGAACTTGAGGACCTCGTTGACGAAGTGTCCATCGATGCTCCCGTTGAACTCAACCCCGGGGCATTGGATGACCTGGGCGCCCCCAAACCCCGCCTTGGTGTTCTTGATTGCGGTGTGAAGCACAACATTCTGCGCCATTTGTGCATGCTTTTCGATGTGGTTTGGTGCCCCCCCGACATCCCCTATGAAACGCTGCGAACCACCTACGCCATCGACGCCCTGTTTTGCAGCAACGGACCCGGCGACCCCGCACACCCGGGCAAGGCAACGCAAGCGAGAGCGACCCTCGCCCGTGCCGTCGCTGACGGTCTGCCGGTCATGGGCATCTGCCTTGGCCACCAACTCATGGGGTTGGCCTCAGGTCTTCAAACCTACAAAATGCGCTACGGCCATCGTGGTGCCAATCAGCCCGTCGTGGACCTCAAGGACCGCACGGTATCGATCACCAGCCAAAACCACGGCTTTGCCGTGGCCCATCCCAACGACGGCATGCTGGCCGCGCATCCAACGGGAGCGACCTCCCCCTCGGTGGAGAATCAACACGGCGCAGAGGTGGAGGTTCGCTACATCAACGCCAACGACGGGACCGTTGAAGGCTTGGACGTGGTGGGCAAACCTTGCTTCACGGTGCAATTCCATCCCGAAGCATGTCCAGGCCCTCACGACGCTGCACCGCTCTTCCTTCGCTTCCGTGCGGTGGTTGACGAACATCTGGGAGGTGGCGCCTGATGCCCCGCCGAGACGACCTTGAAACCATCATGGTCCTGGGAAGCGGCCCCATCAAAATCGGTCAAGCGGCTGAATTCGATTTCTCCGGCTCCCAAGCGGTTCGTGCGCTTCGCGAGGACGGTTACAAGGTCATTCTGGTGAATTCGAACCCCGCTACGATTCAAAACGACCCCGAAATGGCTGATGTCGTGTACATTGAGCCGTTGCTGCCCGCCACCATCGCTCGCATCCTGGAAAAGGAACAACCCTGTGCCTTGTTGGCAGGGATGGGCGGCCAAACGGCGCTCAACATCGCCAGCGAGTTGTCTCACAACGGCACCTTGGAGCGGTTGGGCGTGGAACTCATCGGCTCGGACCTCGATGCCATCGATAAAGCCGAGGACCGAGAGTTGTTCAACCAGGTCTGTGAATCCATCAACCTGCCCATTAGCAAGGCGGTGGCTTGCAATTCCATCGATGAAGTGATTGCGGCTGCTGAAGAAATCGGGAGCTGGCCCATTCTTATTCGCCCTGCCTTCACGTTGGGCGGTCTTGGTGGAGGTACGGCGCGGGACATGGGGGAACTGGTTGAAATCTCCCAACTGGGCCTTCGCAACTCCAGAATATCACAGGTCCTCATTGAAGAATCCATTCTTGGTTGGCAGGAATTGGAGTACGAAGTGATGCGTGACGAAGCCGACAACGCCACCATCGTTTGCACGATGGAAAACATCGACCCAATGGGCGTCCACACCGGCGAATCGACGGTGGTGGCCCCGCTTCAGTCCTTCAGCGATGCTGACCACCAACGCCTGCGTAACCAAGCCCTGGCCCTGATTCGGGCGTTGAACATCAAGGGCGGATGCAACGTTCAATTTGCGTTCAATCAATTCACGGGAGAAATTCGCGTGATCGAAGTGAATCCCCGTGTATCACGGTCTTCGGCGTTGGCTTCGAAAGCGACCGGCTATCCCATCGCACGGATGGCGGCGAAAATCGCCGTTGGGTACACGTTGGATGAACTGCCCAACCCCATCACGGGTGAGGGCACCACAGCGGCGTTTGAACCCACCTTGGACTATTGCGTGGTGAAGATTCCCCGCTGGCCCTTCGATAAATTCCGCACCGCCGACCGTACGTTGGGCACCTCCATGAAATCCACCGGTGAAGTCATGGCGATCGGTCGCAACTTCGAGGAAGCCTTCCTCAAGGCTTGGGCTTCGTTGGAACAGGGATGCGCCCATCCACGTCCGCTCACCCGTGCGGATGAATCGGAAGGCGAGGGGATGTCGCAACGTGCTCACGAGCCCTTGCCTGACTCCACGCTCGTCAACTGGTTGTCCGTGGCTACGGACCGACGTATGGGGGCTCTCTTGGAAGCCTTCCGTCGGGGATGGACCGTTGAACGGGTGCATGAGATCACGCGCATTACACGATGGTTCCTCTACGGCTTCGAACGCTTAGCGAACATGGAACGGGAAATCGTTGAGCGGGCGGTCTCGCCTGCTGAACTGAGCGAAGAAGAACTCCGTCGATGGAAGAGTTTTGGTTTCAGCGACGCTCACATCGCCGATGCGTTGGCCGGATTCCCCGCTGAAGGGCTGAAATCCTTGGCGCCGGGTCAAGACGAACGAGCCGTCATGCAGCGGCGTCACGATGTCGACTTGCATCCCGTTTACCGGATGGTGGACTCCTGTGCCGCTGAGTTTGCCGCAAAAACGCCCTATTACTACTCCACCTACGAACCGTTTGGTGCCCCTGGAGTTGACGTGATACCCAACCTCGAAGAGCGTACCAAAGAGCGTTTGGTCGCCATCGGAAGCGGGCCGATTCGCATCGGTCAAGGCATTGAATTTGACTACGGTTGCGTGCATGCGGTCAAGGCCATTCGAGAGGCTGGAAAAGACGCCATTCTCATCAACAACAACCCGGAAACCGTTTCCACCGACTTTGACACCTCCGATCGATTGTACTTCGACCCGCTGACTCTTGAATATGTAAGTGAGATTTTACTCCGTGAACAGGCCCATGGAATTCTGCTGCAATTCGGAGGTCAAACCGCCATCAATCTCGCTTTGCCGCTGGAGGCACGCTTGCCTGACCTCAAGCGAAAAGGCCTCGATTTGGCGATCATGGGGACCTCGTGCGACGCCATTGACGAAGCCAGCGACCGGGAACGCTTCGAAGCCTTCGCTAAACGCCACGGGTTGCGCATGCCTCGAGGGGCCACGGGAACCTCGGCTGACGATTTGCGAGCGGCGGTGGACGAAATCGGCTTCCCCGTCCTCATTCGGCCGTCCTATGTTCTCGGCGGTCGTGGCATGGAAATTCTGTCCAATCAACAACAATTGG
>JALRLR010000091.1 GCA_023254355.1 Candidatus Poseidonia sp. | reverse complement strand
GATGTTGAACGAGGAACCGGCCAGCGAAGCCCCTTCTACATCACGGTCCAACTCCCCAACAAGGTAGAACCCTTCAACGATGTCGTCCAGATGGGTAAAACTCCGCGTTTGCTGACCGTCACCGTGCACGCACATGGGTTCTTGACGCTGGACTGCGGCGAACATCATGCCGATCACTTGGCCGTAGGCATCGCTCACCATTCGGTGGCCGTAGGCATTGAACGGCCGAACGATACGCCCGTCCAAGCCGTTTCGCACGGCGTGGTGAACCGCCACTTCATCGAGGTACTTGCTCGCCCCGTAGGAGAAGCGTTGGTGGTCAGCGGCCGAAGGAAAGAGGCTCTCACCTCGCTCGGCCATCGGCATCATCTCCACATCGCCAAACGCCTCCGGCGAAGAGGCTAACACGTACCGTGCACCGCACCGCTCGGCCAAGGCCAAGGTGCGAAGGGTGCCGTTGATGTTCACCTCAATCACCGCTCTGGCGGCCTCGTGAAACCATTTCGTCCCGTTCACCGCCGCCAAATGGTGAATCAAGTCGAGACCATCAAATTCGTCAGCGCATCGTGCGAGGTCGTCCTCGTTCACCACGTCGCCTTCGACAAAACGAAAGTTGGGGTTGGATTCAACACTGGCGAGGTTGGCTCGCACCCCTCGGAACAGGTTGTCCAAGACCACGACGCGATGGCCTTCGTCCAACAAGCGCTCAACCAAGGCTGCGCCGATGAGACCTGCCCCCCCCGTAACAAGCACACGGCGGCTCATGCCTGAACACGCTCCAGGACCTGCAACGTGACGCCGTTCTCGGACCGTTCAAGGCGAACGAGGTCCCCGGTGTTGACGGCGTAGCACGGGTCGTGGTCGAACCCGTGGGCATAGGGCACTCCGAGTAAGGAACAGGCGGGCAACGTCAACGGGCACACGTCACGGTTGACGATGGCTTTCGGGCCTTTCCCGGTGTAGAGGAGACCCATCAGCACGTAGGGAGCCACGGTCGAGCCCGAACCTTTTGGATACACCAGCACGGTGTCTTCGATCGCCATACCGTCAAGCGGATGGCCGGCCTCTTCGATGACCCCGGTATCTCGGTTCACGTACCCCAAGTAGGTGACGGGCACGTCCGTGACGAGCGCTCGCCCTTCGACCGCAAAGGCCGATTGGGACCGAAGACCGCCGCCGGTCAAAAGCACCGTTCCCTCTTGATGCGTTTTCTGAGTGGCGTGCTGGGGTTGAGCCTTGGCCTGCAAGGCCGGGACGTCTCCGGTGACCAACGTCGGGTCCATCGCATGAGCGACGCACGCTTCAATGGGCAGCACGCTGGTGGGCAAACGGTTCAGCCCGCTGGTGAGGTAGTGTTCCGCCTTCAGCGAGTTGGTCAACAAGTGATTGTACAGGTTCCGATTGTAAGGCGTGACTTCGGGGCAGGTGTCTTTGAGCACCAGCGCCCCGGCGTCTTCCAACAAGGCAAGCGTTCCGTCACGTTGGGCAAGCTGGTAATTTTCGCCGCTGGTGAAGACCCACAGGCGTTGGTTCGGAATTTTCACGCCCATCTCCATGTAGCCACGAACCGCAGCCGCCGTGATGCGCATCTCTTCGAGGCTGGCTTGCGGACAACCGATGACCACCAGGTCAACCCGTCCTTTGGGGGCGAGTTCATCATAGCGTTGCTGCAAGTCGGCCTTGGTGAAGATGAGTTCGCCCTGCCAACCGCCTTGCGGGGGTTGGAACCCACCTTGTCCATCAGGCTGGAGCGGAGGCGGGGCGGTGTGACCCTCGGCCCAAAGCATGGCGCAGCCGTAATTGGCAGCGGCCGCCGTCAAGGCTTTTTTGGAGGCGAAGGAAAGGTGAGAGGGCAATCCGGTGATGTAAGGCATCGGACCGAAGGGGGTGTTCCAATCGGGACGAACTTGTTTGCCGATCCAATCGCCCAGCACGGACCAATCCGACAAATCGTTCATGTCGCAATCGAGATGGACGAGGATGTTGGGGACACGGTTGGATTCCAAATGCAGGCCCCAGCGGGGCGCATAGCCCGTGAGCGCCGTGGCCAAGGCGGACAAACCCGACTCGCGATTGGTCACCAGCGACGTCCACGTGTTGGAAAAACACACGGCGTTGGATTCCGCCCAGGAGGCCATGCCTTCCCCTTCATCGATGCCCCGATCGTAGGGCGTGCACGAAAGCGTGGCGTCAATGCCCAAGCCCTCGTAGGCTTCGACGATTTCGAATTGCTGCTCGAGGAAATCGGGCCAATCAATGCCCATCTCCTCCATTTTTTCTCGGTCGCAACCCGCCGAGTTCAGGGTCGTCGGAATCGCCACCTGACCGTCGCCGTCTTGGGAGAGGTCTCGCAAGAACCGCCGCAAGCCGTGGCCCCCCGTGATGACCGAGACGCCCGAAACGTGGGCGTGAGCCACCTCAACAAAGCCGTCGGCCTTCGTGGTCTCGGCGAGGTCGAGGACCAAACGCGCCCCCATTTGACGGGTCTTTCCTTCCGCCCCGGCCAGTTGAGCCGTCAACCGTTCGGGGGGTTCCATGGATTGACCAGCGGCTGAAACTTCATCAATTCACCCCTTGGCCATCCACGAACCCCCTCGGTGTCGGCAGTAGATTTACAAGCGTAAAGGGAGTTTTCATCGGTCATGCCCGAACACACGGCACACGAAGATAACAACCGCCGATTCAACGAAGAATCGACGAGAGAAAACGACCGCGAAACGGAAGCCCCCCGCCGCATCACGTTGATGACCGTGTTGCAGGTCATGGGCATCGTCACCGCGTTGGTGCTGGCGCTGTACAACAACGCCCTCATCGACCACCTCCCCGAGACCGATACCACGACGGCTCAAGGCCAACTGCTCGTGGAAACCGAACCCTTCGCTCCCCTCGCACCCTGCAACGAAGGCGGCGTTCGCCTCACGACGGGCATGGACGTCAACGGCAACGGGCTGCTCGAAACGGGCGAAGCGCAAGCGTCCACCGTGGTCTGCAACGGCATGCAGGGCTTGCCCGGCCCCCAAGGTCAACCGGGCGTGGACGGTGAAGATAGTCCAACCCCGCTCTTGACCAGCCAGACCCTCCCTTTGGGCAACGCCACATGCCCCACGGGCGGAACGCTGTTCACCAACGGCGAAGACCTGGACGAGGACGGGGAACTGAGCGACCTCGAGACCACGGGTCAGGTCCACGTGTGCAACGGCAGCGTTGGACTCAACGGCACCAACGGCCAAGCGGGCATGGATGGCGAAGGAGGCGCCTCCGCCCTCATCGACAAGGTGATTGCACCTCGCTACCTCTGCTTGGACGGGTTCATCGTTCGCTTCGGCGTGGATGACGGGGAGGGCGAAGGCTTGGCCAACAACGGACTCATGGAAGACGATGAAGTTCGTGAAACGCTGAACTTCTGTTTCACCCCGCTTCGGGCCGAACAGATCACTGATATCTTCCCCGGAACAGGGAATTCAGCAACCAACGGCTGCGAAGAAGGCGCATGGGTCGCCGCTCTCGAACGGTTCGTGTTCGCAGCCACGAACGCTTCGAACGGTTGCGAACTCTACGTCCACCAACCCGCCATCAACGCCACCGCCCTGTTGGTGGACCTGCATCCCAACGGCGACGCCAGTCCCGGACGCGACCTCGGTATGCACCCGCTGCCCAACGGTCAGGGCGTGGTCTTCGACGCCACGGACGGCGTGAACGGACGCCAATTGTGGGTCAGCGACGGCACCGCCAGCGGCACCCGGGCCTTGGGCGATGTGGAACTATCACCACCGGTCGTGTGGAACGGCGGTTTGCTGCTTCACGCCCCGACCGGGGCGCTGATGTGGACCAACGGCAGCGACCTGCGGCCGTGGACCGACCAGCCCCAATGGAACGCTTCGCAACGCAACCAAGTGGCCTCCGCCACCGCCTCGTTGAGTCAACTCGGTTCGGGATGGTTGCACGGCGGGGAGGGCGGTGTGTGGTTCAGTGCGGTGGACGGTCTGGGCGACGTGGAACCCGTCTTCGTGGACATGAACGGGTCGTTGACCACGTGGGACGTGAACCCCTTGGGCAGCGCCGAACTCACGCAGATGGTGGACGACGGCACCGACCTTTACGCCGTGGCGATGCGAGGAACGGCCAAGCAACTGCTTCACCTCTCGGCCAACGGGTCGATGGCGTGGATGACCTCCATTGCTCCTTCCTCGGGCGACACCGCCATGGGCGAAGGCATGGGCCTCCATCGAATCGGTGACAACCTTGTTTACGATGCCGTGGTGTCCTCAACGGAAGCTCGCGTGTGGACGACCAACTTGGCCAACGGCATCACGGTGCAGTTGAGCACCGAGTTGTTGGCACCCGGCGCTCAAGTCGGCGTGGCGAACAACGGGGAGCGCTTGCTGTTCGATTGCATCACCCCCAGCCGGGGCACGGAACTCTGTGTCACCGACGCCACGCCCTTGGGAACGTACGTGCTTCACGAATTCGTGCCCGGCGTCATGCCGGCCGACCTACGCGGCCTAGCGGCCATTGGTGACGGGTGGTTGGTGGTCAGCGAAGGTGAAGCCGAGGGCGTGACCGTTGGCATGGGGCTGTGGGCCGTACAAGGCGATGCGGTCCGCCTGGTGTACGACCCGCGTCCCGGCCCATCGACGTCTTCAGAGGCGTTGACCTACGGGTCGCTGGTGATGGGCTCGGAGGCGGTCTTTTTCCTCGCCAACGACGGCGCTTCGGGCCACGAATGGCACCGTTGGAGCCACGGGGAATTGTCGGCCGATTGGATCGTCATTCACCGCTGATGGGAACCACGTCGCTTCGTCCAAGGCAGTATGGACATGATTCACCTAGCACGTAGTCAGGGGAGGTTTGTTCCTCTTCGGAAAGCGGCTCTCGGCAGGCGAAACAGACCACGACGTTCGTTTCCTCCAAGGAAGGGTTGACGGCCACCCGCTGGTCAAAGACGAAGCAATCCCCGTCCCAATGGGCTCCGCCCACGGCTTCGAAGTACCCCAGAATCCCCCCTTTCAATTGCTTGACGTTCGTGAAGCCCGCCTCCATCATGATCGCGCTGGCTTTCTCGCAGCGAATGCCGCCGGTGCAAAACATGACGATGG
>JALRLR010000090.1 GCA_023254355.1 Candidatus Poseidonia sp. | reverse complement strand
GTTTTTCCTTACCCGTGGACGAGGATTTCGTTTTGGCCGACCACCCCACGCTGAACCATTTCACCGCTTACATCGTGAAGATGCAAGGCGGGTCCACCGAGAGCGAAACGGTTTCTGCTGAGCCAGCGGTTGAGGGTGGCGTGACCACCTCGCCCGCTCCAGCCTCCGACAAGGTCGCTCAAGGAACACGCCGCTGGCAGGTGGAAATCGAGGCCTGCCCTGGGGTCCCCGCACCCATTTCGGTTTCCGGGACGGTGTTGGTTTCTGACGACGGCTGGGGCATCGCCGAAGCGTTCTGCCAGCGCATGGAGGGTCGTGGCTTGAAGGCGGTTCGAGTGGGCTTTGAAACGGGGATTCGAGACGCCTCGAAACTCGATGAAAACGGTCGGACCGTCTATCGAATCGACCCAGAGAAAGCCGAGCATCTTCAGTGGCTGGCTCACGATATGGGCGGCGAAACGTTGGGGGCCATGGTTCACATGGCGCCGATGAAGCTCGCATCCGAGCAATGGTCCGAAGACCGATATCCCTCGTCGCAGGTGGCGCTTTCGGCGCATGGCTGGTTTGCCTTGCTCAAGGAATTGGGCGCCTCCATGCCTACCGATGCGCCGTCCATCGTGGCTTCCGTCACGGCGCTCGATGGACGGCACGGCAACATCGGAGATCGCTTCAACGCCATCCAATGTGCGGCGAGCGGGGTGACAAAATCCTATGCCTTTGAGCGTCCCGATGTGCGATGCCGCGCCATTGACGTGCACCCCGACCATGTGTTGGATGACCTGGCTGCTGCGGAGATGATCGAACACGACCTGTTCAATCTGGGCGGTGAGGTGGAGGTCGGTCTTGACCGAGACGGTCGCCGATGGGCCTTGGTTGCGTTTGCCGAAGACGTGGTTGACGACGTTCAACCCCTGACCGAAGAAGACACTTGGCTCGTCTCGGGTGGTGGCTCGGGCGTGACCGCCGCTTCCGTTATTGGCGTGGCCAAGGCTTCGCATGGGGCAGGCGCTCACTTTATTCTGCTCGGTCGCTCGACCCTCATCGAAACAACGGCCGCCTGGATCGGTTGGGACGAAACTCAACTCGCCGAAGAGAAGAACGCTCTGCGCCAACGATTGGTCGACGCCAGCGAGAGCGGCAAGGTCACGATGGTGGAATGGAACAAGGCATGGCAGGCGTTCACTCGAAGCCGAGACGTCTATCAAACGCTCCACGAAATCGAACAATCCGGCAACCACGCCACCTATCGGTCGGTTGACGTGATGGACGCTGACGGTTTGGCAGCCCTCGGGGCATCCTTGGGCCGCCCCATTACGGGGCTGGTTCACGGAGCCGGGTTGGAAGACTCGAAATTGGTCACCGACAAAGCCTACGAGACCTTTGACCGAGTGGTCCGTGTCAAGGTGGATGGATGGCGAGCGCTCATGGGCGCCGTCCAAGCCTCCGGTCGAGAAGCCCCTGCGTTCGCCTGTTGTTTCACGAGCGTCGCCGGCCGCTTTGGAAACGGCGGGCAAACCGATTATGCGGCGGCCAACTCGGTCCTCGATGCTGAGATGGCCCGTCTGACCGCTTCCTCCGCCTGTCGTGGGGTCGCCATCGGCTGGACCGGTTGGCGTGATGTCGGGATGGCCACTCGCGGTTCCATTGAAGCCGTGTTTGCGGCGGCTGGCATCGAGACCCTTGCGGTGGACGACGGCGTTGACATCTTCGTCGCTGAGGCCCTTCAAGGCGGAAAGCGACGGGTGCTTGGATGCGGTTCCCTCGGCCTGATGGACCGGTTCGATTCGTTCCGAGAGGCGCCGCTCAAGTTGCCGCCTCACATGTCGGCCTTAATGGCCGAGCCAAACCGCTTCCCGTTCGTTGACAAGGTGGTCTCGTTTGATGAAGGCCAACGTTTGGTCTCCCAGTGCACTCTTTCCACCGAAGACCATCCGTTCTTGGTGGACCATGCCATCGAAGGCGTCCCCTATCACCCAGGGGTCATGGCGCTGGAGATGTTTGCTCAAAATGCCCTCCTGTTGCGCCCATCAACTTGTCTCGCTGGTTTTGAAGAGGTGGCGTTTGGGTTGCCCGTTAAACTGTTGAAAGGCCCCATGATGGTTCGCGTCGAGGCTTCGTTAGAACAAAGCGAAGGCGATCTAACGTGGATTCGTTGTCGCCTGGTGTCGGACCTGGTCAATTCCAAAGGGGAGCGCTTTGGTGAACGAGAACACCACACGGCGCTGGTTCGTCTGGTGGAGAAAGGCGATGATCTGTGTCCGTTCTTGGAACGGGAGGTGGACGAGCTGCCAAAGATCGGTACGCCGCCTCAAGGAACGTTGGTCCACCCGCCTTCCTTCATCTACGACCGGTATTTCCACGGTCCTCGCTTCCAGTCCCACGGCGGCGTGCTGGGCGGAGTGGGCGACGAGCTCATGATGGGCATCGACGGCGTGGCGTTGATGCGTCATCAATTGCCCCAAACCGATCAGTTCCTGGTTGAGCGTGACGGTGAATCGGTTCTGCTCGAAGCCTTGCCGATGCTCATTGAAGCCGGCTTCCAAAACGCCGGCTTGGTGGCCATGGAGTCGCTTGGATACAGCAGTCTACCCGTGGGCATTGCTTGGTCAACCATGCTTCGCGTTCCCGAGCCTGAGGAAGCCCTCCGATTACGGAGTGTCCAAACGGGCGCTCAAGACGACGGCGTGACGGTTCATGATGTGCTGGTCGTCGGCGAAGACGATGCTCCAGTGTTGGCGCTGAAAGGGTTGAAATTGAAAGCCATGGCCACGGTGAACGATGAACAGCGGTTCTCGCTCAATCGATGACGGTGAGTCGATGGACGGCTTTGTGGAGCTGACGTCACCCGTTGAAGGCGTTCAGGTCTTCATGGCACCCGTCGGGGCCCGTGAATTGAAGGACACGCCGTTGGCCGACCCCGCCGAGGTCGCCACCTTTGCGACGGACAAACGACGGGACGAGCACCTGACCGGTCGCTGGCTGTTGGGGGCCGTGCTTCAGGCCCAAGGTGAAGCGGATTTGTCCTCGCTGGAGGTGATTCGAAGCGAGCACCGTGCCCCTTCCCTGGCTCGAATCCAAGGCGTTTGGCGTCGGACCCCGCTGCCCTCCATCTCCATCGCCCACAGCGAAGGCATGGCCTTCGTTGCACTCGCTGACCGAGCATGGTCGGTGGGCGTGGACGCAGAGCCGCTTGACCGAACCTTGGCCGCAAACGCCTTCGATTTGATGGCCAAAGGGGAGGAGTTGCAGCGGTTGGAGCAACAACCGCAGACCGCCATGCGCCTGTGGACCGGGAAGGAGGCGGTCCAGAAATCCATGGGGTTGGGAATGCACCTCAATCCGAGGGAAATTGAAATTCCAATTGAAGAGAATAGGTGCCATATTTCAATTGGAAAATCAAAAATCCAATTGGATTATTGTCAAGAAATAGGCTACCACATCAGCCTCGCCATTCGTCCCGCACCGGCGGACGAAATCACCCCCGAAGACCGTCTGCTTGAACAAACTCAAGCGGCGATGAACGCGAATCCGGGTTGGGGCGTGGGGTGCAACACCCAACGGAACAACGCCTGATCAATTCCAAAATCGGCTGCTTTCCCACGGCAGGTCAAGAGCGATGCCCACTTCGGTCAGAATCACGAAATTGAACAGCAGATATGCGGTCAGGCTAAGGAACAGGACCACCAAGGACGTGTTGACGATACGGGTTCGTTGCCGTTTTGCTTCTTCCATCGAGCAGACCCCCTGCGCTCGGAAGTAGAACACCAGTCCCGCAGCGACAAACGCCAGGCTGAGAAGACTCAACAGCGGACGAAACCATCCCATGCCGTTGGTCCCCCAGTAGAGGTCGTTGGAGAGGGCGGCGGCGCTCGAAACGCTGGCGAAGCCAAAGAGGACCAACACGACGCTGGGAAAACAACACATCGAAGCCAAAAAGGCGGAACCGCCAATCCACTTCCACATGGCTTTGACATCGTTTTGGAGTGATTTTTCGCTCATGTTGTCGCCTCCATATCAGGTGCACGTCGAGAAGGGGGCGGTCGCTTCAACGGCTCGATGAATCAGTTGTAGCGGTAGGACCGGTGTCCCGTCCTCCCACGTACCCATGTTGGTGAGCATGGTCTCGTCGGTGAGGTAATGATAGGCGAAGTCCGAGGTGAAGGTGTCGTTTCGGCTTTGAGCCACGATGAAATCGGCTTGGGCATCGATTCGTCGGTAGAACCCCCAGTCCGAGAGCCGGTCATGGGCCGGGTCGGTTTGCATGTAGTGGCTGGCTACCAGCCGAGGAAACCCGTATTTGTCGGAACGAACCACGATCAATTGATTGCGTTCATCCGGCAGTTCGCCGAACCGTGCTTGATGGAACGCACCCGGGCACATTCCAACGCTCATGTCGTCTTCGGAGACGCTGATTTGGACCAAGGTCTCCTCGGGCATGGCGGTCAGGTCTGGCTGAAGCTCCGGTTGCATGGGTCGATTGGCGGGTGCTTCGAGCGCAACGACCAGGGCTCGCGTTGCCCACCCTCGTTGGAGGGCATCGTCCAAGGTGAGGAAGGTGTAGGCCGCTCCGAGGCTGTGGCCGCCAACCCACAGCGATGCGGGGTCGATCGAAACGTTGCCGAGGTAGCGGTTGATGCGCTCTTCACGACCATCGCCAAGCGCCATGCCGGCCAAATGGTCCATGCCGGCTCGCAACGAGAGGTTCCGGTAGGTGTGCTGGAGGAAATCGCTCGTTCCCGCCATCGCTCGCTCCTCGTGCGTTTCGTGGCCGGGTGGGCGCAGGTCTGAGGGGTATTGGATGAACGCCACGGCCATGCCTTTGGCCGCGAGATGCGTGATCCATGATTGATAGGCGTCAACGTCGGGGTAGCCGAACCCGTGCAACAGGACGGCCAGCGGAATCGTGGTCAGGGGCGTGTCCTCGGGAAGCAACGGGAGGGTAAGGTAAACGCTGAATTCGACCTCCTCTTCCAGGTCCCCTTGGACGGCCACCACCTCCGAGGGGAGCGCATAGGGCGAGGCCAACTGGACCGTGTCGTAGGGCCCGGGTTGCGAGCCGTAGCCAATGCGTGGGGCTTCGGGCGGCGCAGGAGCCATACCCACGATGGCCGGAATGCCCGGCATGACCAACCAGGCGGCGAAAAACACGCCCAACAATCGG
>JALRLR010000008.1 GCA_023254355.1 Candidatus Poseidonia sp. | reverse complement strand
AGCAGCCCTGCGAAAAGGACGACGCCGAGGACCGCCCCGAAGCCAAGCAAACCAAGCCAATGCGCCCGAAGCTTGGCCCCCATGTGATGGAGGTCCACCCCGTGGTGTTCGGGTTCGGGCGGACTCACGTTGCCATCACCGGCGAAGAGGGTTCGAGTCCCCATGGCAGCGGAGGTTTCATCGCCTTCGTAGAGGGCGAAATTGAGTTGGTTCCAACGATCTTCAACGCCGGGAATTTGGTCGCCGTTCACGGCGTTGCCAGCAATCCAGAAATTGACGGCTCCAGCCCCGGCCTCGGCCGGAGCGGTCCACTGAACCGTCCATGCACGGTCGGTGTTGGCCGAGGAGGCTTCGGTGTGGGTGAGGGATTGCTCGTCAAGGGTTCCGTCAATCTCCCAGTTTTGTGCCTCATCGCTGGCGAGCGTCCCCAAGGACACGCGCATTGAGAAACCGCCGTAATACGGGCCCGTTGACGTCGGACCGCCGATGAGTTGGAGTTGGAAGGTGTAGGTTTCGCCAGCCACCCAGCCGTAGGGAACATCGTCCAAAATCACTTGGACGCTGTTGTCAGCGACTTCGTTGTGGCACAAACAGCCCGACTTGGCGACATCGTCGATGTCGACTTGGCCGGTGGAGCCTTGGTGGCTTTGGGGGCCACCGATGCCCCCGTGATAGGACGAGGCGAGGGAGGGAAGCAGCAACAGCACTCCCACCAGCGTGAGGAGCATGATGCGGGACGTACGAGCAGATTTGTGCATAGCCTCACCCTTACAGCCTTTCCGACTTGGAAGGACTCCTTAAACATTGTCAGCAAAACACCACAGAAAGTGCGGCGCAGTGTAGCGTTTTTTGAGAGATTTTTTGGGCCCAAACTTTCACCCGGCTACCGGAGGCACGGCGAAGAGAAGACTTGATGTTGAACGCCGTTTTGGTCATCCCGAACAGCATGACCAATCACCCGTTTGAAAACACCTACAACCTCAGCGATGAGCAACTCCGTCTGCTTGACGAAGCGGAAGAGTTGATGGTCAAAGGCGCTCTTGGGGCGGCTGAAAAAATGCTGCTGAGCATGCTCAAGGCGGACGAAGAATGCATCCCGGTGTTGTCCAACTTGGGCCATCTCTACGGGCGTCATCTCTCCGAATTTGAGACGGCGGTTGAATACTACGACCGGGTCTTGGCCATTGAGCCCGACAATGCCTGGGCACGGGACGCCCGCCGACGGTACTTGCGCTACATCGAATGAGGGCGAACCACACCAAAGTTCATGGAGACGCCGCCCACCGTCGCCGGCATGGACCCGTCCAGCATCCTCATCGCTGGTGTGGGGGGCATTGGATGCGCATGGGCGCACCGCGCTCATCAACGATGTCAGGATTCAGCCCACTTGGTCCTCATCGATGCCGATGAATCCAGTTTCCACACGGGCCAGAACACCCACCACCTCCGCCTCGGTCATGCGCTTGACAGCGTGGGGTGCGCTGCCCTTCCTCCGTTAGCCGAACAGCGCATGCGAGGACTCAACACCTTGACCAGTCAGTTGCTCAAGGAAACGGAACTTGTTCTCTTGTTGACCGGCCTCGGGGGAGGCGTTGGGACGGGTGCTGCCCAAGAATTTGCTCGACAAGCCCGCCAATCCGGGGCGATCGTCCTGGCTGTTGCAGCGTTGCCGTTTCCTTCTCAACCCACGCGCCACGCCATCGCCACCGAGGGGTTTGAACGACTGGAGCGAACGGCCCACGTGACGGTTCGCCTTTCGTTGGAACGGCTTGCCCGGCAAGCACGAGAAAAGGGCCAATTGTGGCAGATGGGAGCGGAGTGGGTCGAGGATTTGGTGGAAGGCCTCGTTCGGACCTTGATGCAAATGGGCCTCATCAACTTGGATTTGATGGACTTGCGAGCCATCGTGAATCAATCCGGTGAAGCCACGATGCTGGTGGGCGTCGGCCGCCCCGACGACCCCCGGGGCATTTTGGAATCAGCGTTGAAAGCACCGCTGGCCGAGATGGACGTCAGCGGTGCGACCGGGTGCCTCATCCAAGTGGAAGGGGGCCTTGGCATGACCATCGGTCAAGTCACGGCGGTGGCCGACCTGTTCACGAGTGCGGTCGATGAACATGCGCAATTGATCTTTGGTGCAAGGGTGAGCGAGGACCTCGAAGACACGATTCGTGTGGTGACGTTGCTTTCTGGCATTCAATCGTCCTAATCGACCACTTCAACCTCGTCATCGTCCGACCAAGCCACGCTGTCGGCAAGCACTTCGGGGGCTTGCCATTCAACATTCGCACCGATGGCGTCCGATGAAGAACCTCCGTCCACCAAGGACGGCGAATCGGCCGGTGGGGTGCTTGGCTGCATATCCGACAAATCGACGGCCGCCTCCTCGACAGGTTGGTTGACCGAGGGCAACGCTGCCACCGTGGCCTGTATGGTGGTCAACGCATCGTGTTGAGCGACGACGCGACTCAGGACACGAGGCTGAAGCCACAACAAGGTCAAGATCACCACGCCATGGCCCAACACCATCACCCCTTGAACGTCGGTGTCCAGTTGCACGGTCACCATCGAGACACTGCCTGCATAAGCATAGCCGAACGCCAATCCAAACGGAAGGGCATTGGATTCGTCGATGAGGCGGAACGACGACTTGAACGACCTGGAGGTCAGACTCCAAATGGCCATCACGACGGTGAACACCATCAAGACCAATTCTTCGATGAACAGCGCTGCGCCGTTTTCAACCGTAAGATGGCGCCATACGGTGAGCAAGTGCCACGAGATGAGCGCTTGGGAGAGCAACATCCACCGCTGGGCAAAACGGTGGACATTGGTGGAGGTCGCCGCCGCCGCACGCTGAGACGAGGTACGTTTCCAAGAAACGACGAACAAGACGGCAAAGGCTCCCCAAAACAGCAGAACGGGAACGTTGACGCTACCGAAGGAGGAGGCCTCGCCCAACAGAAGGTCAAACGCAAACAAAAGAAGGGTGCTGACACCCAAGAGGAGGGAAAAGCTGGTCACCGTGGAGGCGTTGGTTGTTGCATCATGACGGGGTTTCGCCTCGGGAAGACGAGAGGCAGAGACGGCGGCCAGCCAAGCGCCGACGCTGCGGCCCTGAATCACCGCCCAAAGCACAAATCCCGACCCGAGAATGAGCGGGAGGCTGTCCAAGCCCAGACCCAGAGGCCCCCCGTCACCAACGAGCGCGTTCAGACACAACGCCATGATGGTAGCCATCGCCAGCGGGAAAAGGCAGATTCGAAAGGATCCGACCAATCGGCGAATGGCCGAAGACCTCTCCTCCCCGGTTGGGCCAAGTTCAGTCCATCGTCGAACCGTCGCGAACCGGCTCAACAACGCCGATAACACATACCCACCCGCGAGGGCGAGGAAACCGACGGCGCTCCAATCCGCCATGTCTTGGCGAGCGAGGAAAAACAACAGCGCTGTCAAACCGCCCAACAACACCACGTGTGGCAGCGTCTTCGGGCTGAGCATGACCCTGAGCAGTCCAAACAACGACGCATCTTGCGATTGAAGGTGGTCCAATGCGTCCGACGCTGGGTCGGCTGGAGCAGAGGTTGCATCGGACCCGTCCATGCACCAACCTACCGACCACCTGTTTTGAGCGTATGGTCGTCGGGGAGGTGAAAAGTCTTGAACAGGCAAACCTTGGACCGGTTATGGCGAAACGGTTGTCAAAAGCCCTTCGAGGGAAACGGCGCTGGGTCGGCGTTGAAGTCGACGCTTCCATTTTGACTCGAGAAGACCTTGAGGCTCGCCTGACGCAGCTCAAACAGACGCACCAATGGCAGGCGCTTCGGCTCATGGACTTCCAAAACGCTGAACGGCGTCGCACCGGTGAGAGCGAGCAAAACCGGGTGAAGGTTTCGGAGAATACCGGTGTGGCCATCCTGCAAATTTCGCTTCAAGACTACCCCGACCTTCGCCAAGCACTCGAAGCAGCCAACGCCAACGAGGCACACAGCCTGCGGAGCTTGACTTCAAGCGGAAAAATCCGTTTGGTTCGTCAACGGCTCGGGTTGCCAAAGCCTCCACGCCGATGAGCGCATCCAACCAGCGAAGACCGGCAAGGGACCGAACCCGCCGAGAGGGTCAAGAGGGTGACCGACTTCGCAAGTGCATGGCAGCGGGCGGAACGGCTCCGAAAATGAGGATGAACGAAGTCTTCATTTTAACCGGCGTCACCTTGTTGCTCGGTGCGCTCTTCATGCACACTTGGGTTTCCCCCGTGGTCCTCGAAAGCGGGCAAGAACCGTACACAAACGGTGCATCAATGATGAGCGGCGATGCCTTTGCCATCGGTGTTGAGGTTGAGAACGAGACCACTGTTCGGGTGGTGTTGTACGACGAGGACAACACCATCATCAGTGCAGAGTCCATTGTCCTCGCCGCTGGAGAATCCACCAAACGGACGCTCGAAGTGGATGAAGGAGGATATTACACCTACGAGATCGACACCAAAGGCATCGGAGCGACCTTGAATCTCGACATTGAGCGGAAATTGATGATTGACCTGTTGCCGTTCCCCGTCGGCGCTTTGCTGTTGGCGTTTGGCTTGTACCAGCGGCAACACCTTGCCGAGGAACCTTCAGCCCCGATCGACGCCGAGTTGGACGTTTGACCAGGTCAACGTGTTGGGGTCATCAACCAAGTCACCTCCTTCAAGACGCAAGGCCCCGGTTCGTTCCAATCCGGCAACCTCATCTTGCCGACTTCTATAGAAAAGGGGACCCAAGAAAGAAATCCCACGGCGAACGGCCGCCTCCAGTTGGCGGTGAGCAAGGGGGTCGACCAAATTGGCCTCGTTGGATTGGAAGTGCGAGGCAACCAGCGCGTGAAGCATGGGGTGGAGCGCCGCAGGAGTGAGAGATACATCCGCCTGAGCGAGGCTGGAAAAGAGCGGATGATGAAGGGTCTCAAGGTTGAGACCGATGCCGAGAACCAGGCGCGTGGTTCGCCCCCGAGTGAGGCCTTCAAACAGGACGCCACCCGCCTTTTTCCAGGGCGCTTGTTGATGGTCACGAACGTAAAGGTCGTTGGGCCATTTCAGGCAGAGTCGGTCACCGATGTTCTCGCTCGACAACAGGGAGCACAAACGAACCAGGCTTGATCCAATGCGCACCTGATCGATGGGTCCGTGGGAGGAGTGCCCTTGGTCGCCAACCAGCCACGAACCAAGAAACGCCCCTTCCATACTTTGCCATTTGCGCCCCCGTTGCCCCCTTCCAGCCGTTTGACGTTCAGCTCGCAGACTTGTTCCGATGCTCGAGGTGTCTTGGAGCAACACCTGGTTGGTGCTCTCGACGACTTCAACAGCGCTCACCACGGCGCCGGAAAACGGCCGCCATATCTTGACCACCACCAAGCGTTCTTCTTCATTGAACTCAACGGATTCCACCACGCAAGCCGCTAAACCGAAGGCCCAAGCCTGCTCACACGCCGTTGACCCGTGGAGGAGGGAGGAAAGCACAACAAAGGCCACGCCGTCGGCGTGAAGCAAGGCACCTCCGGCGAGCAAGGAGAGGAAGCGCCGGTACAGACCGTCCGAATCGGTGTCGATCAGCGACGCTTCTTCCAAGGGCCCTAAATGCGGTTCCTCGGGTTCGGGTGCCGGCAGGTAAGGCATGTTCCACGCCACGAGGTCGTACATGCCATCTCCGCCCCATTGCGAACGTTGTCCGTCCAATGTCGGACCTGGGCCACCCTCAAGGACCCGAGCGGAGAGCCCGTGAAGGGACACGTTGTGTTGGGTCGCCAAAACGGCGAAGGGATGTATGTCGCAAGCGGTGGTCACCCATCCCTTCGATGCTCCAAGCAGCGTGATGGCGCCGCTCCCGCATCCAATTTCGAGAAAGGAGGAACCGGGTTTGAGCCGTTGACGGGCCAGTGCCCGTGCCAGGGCATCGGTGTCCTCGCGTGGAGGGTACACGGTGGGGGGAATCGACAACCGATAGGCCTTCCCCGAAGGCGACTCCCAGGTCACCTCCGTGACGCCCCCCTCCAACCGCTCCAACTCCCGTTGGGCGTGGGAAGCGTCAAACGGGTGTGGCGAGGTCACATCGCGGCCACCACAGGCCCTTTGATGAGTCTATGCGTTGAAAACCTTGAAACAAGCCATTTCTCTGTTTTTGGGCAGGTTTATGACCTCCGACAATGACCATCATCTGCGGCGAGGTGCTCCGTTGCTGGCTCACGCTCACCCCGAAATGTATAAGAAGGCCATGCAGGTCGGACCAAAAGCCCAAGTTGCTACATTGGGCCTGTAGCTCAGTCAGGTAGAGCGTCGGACTTTTAATCCGATGGTCGCGGGTTCGAACCCCGTCGGGCCCGCCTGATTGCGTTACAGGTCCAATGTGGGTGGGCGATCCGGGGTGTAAAAATGGTCGTAAAAAGTGCAACGAAAAAACGGTTGATGGAACTCGGCGTGTCCGAGGAGTATGCTCACAAACTCGCCACCGACCGAAACATGACGGACATCAAGAACATGTCCCATGACGATGTTGCTTCCACCTTGGGCATATCCAAGGACGCTGAGGAATTCATCAACACCATGCAAATTATTGGTGAGCAAGGTTCCCGCCGACGCGCTCAGAAAAAGAGCACGAAAATCACCATCCGGTCCAAAGCCATCGATGATTTGGACCGTCCCGAAATCACCTCTCGTTTCAACGCTCTCAACCATGAATTGGTTCCCCACCAAGAACTGGTTGGCCCTGCCAACGTTTCCGAGGCCGAACAACTCGCCATCGAGATGGCCGAATTGGCCCCTTGGCAAATGATGCAGCCCGACCCTGAGACGGGCGAAGACCGCTTGGCGAAGGAGTTGCTTCCCAAGATTCTCATCACCGACCCGGTGGTCCAAGTGATCAAGGAAATGGAGGAGGCCAAGGACCACGCCGAAACCGTCGCCAACCCCGACCACCGACCGCTCGCCGCTGGTTGGATTGCTGACCGGGTGCTCAAAGTTGTCCGCCAATCCCCGTCGGCTGGACGAACCGTGGCTTACCGACTCATCGTGGAGGGTAACTGAAGGAGGGAATTATCATGCAGGAAATCATTCAATCATTTTTCAAAGAACGCAGCCTGGTCAACCACCAACTCGCTTCCTACAACGACTGCATCCCCGCCTCCGAAAACGCCATTTCTCGCATGGAACGCATCATTCGGAACATCCGCGTCGGTACGGACGAGGATTTTGATGACGACGAGGGTGGCTACATCAAACTCGACGTCCACGACCAAGACATCGTCATTCGCCTCAAGAACGTGAAACTCGGCCAACCCACGGTCAAAGAAGCCAACGGTGCACTGAACCCGTCCACGCCCATGGAGTGTCGACTTCGAAAGCTCACCTACATGTCCCCCGTCACCATTGACTTCACCATCAAGCGCAACGGTGTCCCTTCTCCAACCGAAGCCGGCGTCCCCGTCGGCTCCATGCCCATCATGGTCCGCTCTGAGCGCTGCAACTTGCACCCCAAGCACATCGCCGGTGACCGAGTGTTGGCGCCGACCACGTCGGCGGAGGACCAGGCCACGTGGCATGATTTGCTCCGAAAGAAGGGCGAAGACCCCCTTGACCCTGGTGGCTATTTCATCATCAACGGCACCGAGCGTGTCCTGATTTCCATGGAAGACTTGGCGCCCAACCGCGTCACGGTCGAGATCAACAAGCGTTACGCCAAGCAAACGGAAGTCGCCAAGATTTTCTCCCAAAAGGACGGCATGCGCAAGCCCCTGACCGTCGAGAAGCGTCGAGATGGCATGCTGATGGTGAAAATCAGCACCGCTGGAACGACCGCCATCCCCGTCGTGCTCTTGATGCGAGCCCTCGGGGTCGAGAACGACCAACAAATCTTCCAAGCCATCGCAGGGAACACGGATTCCTTCAAGTTCATCGTGGCCAACATCAACGAAGTCAACGACAACGAAGAATACAAGGTGGTCACGACCGAAGAAAGCCACCTCTGGCTCGAAAAGAAATTTGCGGCCGGCCAGCAAAAGGAGTACCGTGAAGCCCGTATCAACCAACTCCTTGACCGGGAACTTCTCCCCCACTTGGGCGACCAGGTCAGTGACCGCGAGAAGAAAGCCATCTACCTCGGTCGCATCGTTCGCCAAGTTTTGGAGATGGCCATCGAAGGACGCGACCCCAACGACAAAGACCACTACGCCAACAAGCGCGTCCGCCTCGCTGGCGACCTCATTGAGGACCTGTTCCGTGTGTCCGCCGGGCAACTCGCCCGTGACCTCAAGTATCAACTGGAGCGACATCACAACCGGAAGCGCGAACTGAAAATCACGTCCTGTCTTCGCCCCGATGTTCTCACCTCGAAGATCATGCACGCCCTCGCGACGGGGAACTGGGTCGGTGGACGGTCGGGTGTGAGTCAACTGCTTGACCGCACCACCTACCTCGCCGCCCTCTCCCACATGCGCCGCGTGACCTCACCACTGGTCCGCAGTCAACCTCACTTCGAGGCACGTGACCTTCACCCCACCCAATGGGGTCGACTGTGCCCTAACGAAACTCCAGAAGGCCAAAACTGCGGCTTGGTGAAGAATGCAGCTCAGATGATCGACATCTCCGAAGACATTGACGAGGTCGAAATCCGAGAGCGACTCGACGAGTTGGACGTCTACCAACCCGATGATTGGACCGACGGTGACCGTGTTCACGTCAACGGTGACATCTACGGCATCCACAAGCGCGGAACCAAACTGGTGGAGCACTTCAAATCGTCTCGACGCCGTGGGGTCATCCCTTCCGAGGTTTCGATTCGCCACGATGTTGAAAACAAAGACATCTTCATCAACACCGACAAGGGTCGAATCCTCCGTCCGCTCCTGATTCTCTACGATGGAGCCCCTCGTCTGACGCACGACCACCTTTCGAAGCTGTCCAGTGGCGACATGAACTTCCGCCAACTGGTCATCGAAGGTGTTGTTGAGTGGGTCGATGCTGAGGAAGAAGAAGACCTCTACATCGCCCCTCGACCGTTTGTGCTTCCAGAAACCGTACCTGAAGGCGACTCCGCCGGCCTCGCCGGTCGCGTCGTGAAGTACGAGGACGTTGAATGGATGAACCTCGGCGAGCCACGAGCGAAAGTGGCTGCCCTCCGAGCCAAGGTCAACATGCCCAACGGTGATGTGGAAACCACGGAGTTTGAGGTCCCCTTGCTCTATTCTGAGGAGCACACGCACTGTGAGATTGACCCGCAGCTCGTCTTGGGTGTTTGCGCTTCGCTCATCCCTTACCCCGAGCACAACTCCACGCCTCGTGTCACGGGCGGCACCGCCATGGTCAAGCAGTCCTTGGGTTTGCCAAGCGCCAATTACCGGATGCGACCCGACACCCGAGCCCACATCTTGCACTACCCGCAACGCTCGATCACCAAGACCCGCGCCATGGAAACCACCCACTTTGACGACCGCCCAGGTGGCCAAAACTTCATCGTGGCCATCATGTCCTTGCACGGCTACAACATGCAAGACGCCGTCATCATGAACAAGGGTTCCATTGACCGTGCGCTTGGCCGTTCAACCTTCAACCGCACCTACAACGCCGAGCGACGCCGCTTCCCCGGTGGCCAAGTTGAAGAAATCGAGAAGCCCGGCTCCTCTAAGATGGAAATCAAGGGGCTCAAGACTCCCGAGGCATACATTCATCTCGAAGCGGACGGTTTGCCGGTTCCTGAAACGGAGTTGGCCGGCGGCGATGTGTTGGTCGGCAAGACCAGTCCACCTCGCTTCCTCGAGGAATCCTCAGGCGGCCACTTCTTGCAGGCTCAAGAGCGACGTGAATCGTCGATGCTTGTGCGCCATGGAGAGAAGGGCTGGGTCGACAACGTCTACGTGACCGAATCCCTCGACTCCGGCCGCTTGGTCCGCGTCATGGTGCGCAGCCACAAAGTCCCCGAAGTTGGCGACAAATTCGCCTCACGACACGGGCAAAAAGGCGTCATTGGCCGTCTCGTGGAACCTGAAGACATGCCCTTTACCCCCGACGGGGTGGTCCCCGACCTCATCATCAACCCTCACGCCATTCCATCCCGAATGACCGTCGCCCACGTCTTGGAAATGATCGGCGGCAAGGTGGGTGCCATGGAAGGCCGACGCATCGATGGAACGGCGTTCCGTGGTGAGAAAGAATCCAGCCTCCGTGACGGTTTGGTCCGCAACGGCTTGGCCCACACCGGTCGCGAGTTGATGATCAACGGTGAAACCGGCGAGAGTTACCCCGCTGACATCTTCATTGGTTGCATCTTCTACCAGCGCCTCCACCACTTGGTGAGTTCCAAGATTCACGCACGGTCTCGAGGCCGCGTGCAAATCCTCACTCGCCAACCCACGGAAGGTCGTGCCCGCCAAGGTGGTCTGCGATTCGGTGAGATGGAACGTGACTGTTTGATCGCTCACGGCGCCTCCATGGTCATCAAGGACCGATTGCTCGACGAATCCGACGGCATCGACATGTACGTGTGTGCCCAGTCGGGTCACATCGCCTGGTACGACCCCAAGCGTGGCACCTACGTCAGCCCCATCCATGGGGACGGCGCCGAGGTCTACAAAGTACAGACTTCTTATGCATTCAAGCTGCTTCTGGACGAGATGAAGAGTTTAGGTGTGGCCATGCGTCTTGAACTGGAGGACCGAAAATGAGTCGAAAGAGCACGATGATCCCCAAGCGAATCGCCCAAATCCGTTTCGGATTGATGGACCCTCTGGAAATCCGTAAAATGTCGGCGGTTGAGGTCAAGACCGCTGACACCTACAAGGACGACGGGCACGCCTACAAGCAAGGCCTGATGGACCCCCACATGGGCGTAATTGAACCTGGTCTTTTGTGCCCTACGGACAATTGCCAATACCAAGATTCGCCGGGTCACTTCGGGCACATCCAGCTCGAACTTCCCGTCATTCACATCGGTTTCGTGAACCTCATCAAAACCGCCTTGAAGGCCACGTGCAACGAATGCAGCAACATCTTGTTGCACAGCGAACCCGGCACCTCGCCCGGTTCCAACCCTGAGCAAACCGAGCAGGATTTCTACCGAAACCGTATTCGTGATGTCATTACCAAGCACGGCGTGGGTTCGACGGAATTCTCAAAGATCATCAAGGAAGTCGAAAAGGTCACCTCGGGAACCAAGCGAAAGGTGTGCATGCACTGCGGTTCGTCCCAGGGCAAAATCATCCTTGACAAGCCAACCACGTTCAAGGAAAAGCACGACAACACCGAGCGAAAACTCAACCCTCGTGATGTTCGTGAGTGGCTCAGCAGCATCCCTGCCGAACACCTCATCTTCATCGGGATGGACAAGCAAAATCGCCCTGAATGGGTGGTGCTCAAAGTGCTACCGGTCCCGCCCATCACCGTTCGTCCGTCCATTACCTTGGACAGCGGTGACCGTTCGGAAGACGACTTGACGCACAAACTCGTCGACGTGCTCCGTATCAACCAACGCTTGCGAGAGAACCGTGACTCGGGTGCACCACAACTCATCGTTGAAGACCTGTGGGAATTGTTGCAATACCACATCACCACGTACTTTGACAACCAAACCTCGGGCATCCCTCCGGCCCGTCACCGCTCCGGCCGAACCCTCAAGACGCTGACGCAGCGGCTGAAGGGCAAGGAAGGTCGCTTCCGTAGCAACCTTTCCGGAAAGCGTGTCAACTTCTGTGCCCGCTCAGTGATTTCGCCCGACCCCTACCTCAGCGTGAACGAGGTTGGCGTCCCCAAGAAGATTGCCAAGGAATTGACCGTCCCCATCCGTGTGACGACGCGAAACCGAGAGCAAATGCGCCAGATGATTCTGCGTGGCCCAGACGAGCACCCCGGTGTGAACTACATCGTTCGCGGCGACGGTCGACGTGTCAAGATCAACCAGCGCAGCCGCTTGATCAACGCCGGATTCCGCTGCCATAACCCCGAGTGCAACGAGGAAACGACGCAACGCCATGACCTCCACTCGGTCATGCCTGCGCCGAACTTCTTGCCGGGTTTGGTCATCCAGAAGCAAATCTCGCTCAGCGGCATGGACCAGGTTGAGGAAGTCAGTTACATCGTCAACGATGAAGCCACACTGAACAACCTCCAAGGCATCGACGAGAAGGGCAAGAAACTGCCCGCCGACGACGCACGAGCAATTCTTCACTACCGCTGGATGCACGAATTGGCTCAGGCCGACAATCCGCACCCAGAACCGTTCCCCGAGCACCTGCAAGTGACCTGCCCACATTGTGGCAGCCCCTTCGACGAGTGGGGCGAGGAGCGCACCGGCGTTGAAGACCGTCTTTCCACGGTCGACCGCTACGGCAACCCCAAGCCAGGATTGCAAGTTGAGCGTCACCTGATCGACGGCGATGTCGCCATCTTCAACCGACAACCTTCGCTTCACCGCATGTCCATGATGGTGCACGAAGTCCGTGTCATGGAGGGCCACACGTTCCGATTCAACCTCGCTGTGTGTACCCCCTACAACGCTGACTTCGACGGTGACGAGATGAACCTTCACGTCATCCAATCGGAAGAAGCCCGGGCCGAAGCCAAGATTTTGATGCGGGTTCAGGAACACATCCTAACGCCACGTTACGGCGGTGCGGTCATCGGCGGTATCCACGACCACATTTCCGGAGCCTACCTCCTGTCGCGACCAGGCACGATGATTCGCCAAGCTCACGGTTTGGAGATGTTGGGCAACATCGGTTACACCGGTGCCTTGCCAGAGGTGGTCAAGGACGAGAACGGTGATGACGCTTTCCGCGGACAAGACCTCATCTCGCTCATCATCCCAGACAACATCCACCTCCGGTTCCGCAGTCGTTCCAACGACATGGTGATGGTCAAAGACGGTCACGTCGATGGAACCCTCGACAAGCGAGCCATCGGTGCTGAAGACGGTCGATTGCTCGACGCCATCGTCCAAACCAACGGCCCAGAGAAAGGGGCTCGTTTCCTCGACGAGTTCACCCGACTGTCCATCGCCGCATGTACCTCGCTCGGTTTCACCACTGGAATCGATGATGAAGACCTCTCCGAAGAGGCGGTCCAAGCGATCAACGATGCCAACGCCAGAGCACACGCAGGGGTCAACGAAGAATTGGAGAAATTCGGAAAGACCGGAAAGGGTTACGAAGCCCGACCTGGACGAACTCCTCGCGAAACGCTTGAAGAGAACATCATGCAAATGCTGGACAAAGGGAAGCAAGAAGCCGGTGACATTGCAAAGGACGAACTCAACAAATCGGGTTCAACCAACGCTGCGGTCAACATGGCCATTTCCGGTGCTCGCGGGTCCATGGACAACCTGACGATGATGGCCGCTTCCATCGGTCAAGCCAAGGTTCGTGGTAAGCGACTTGAGCGCGGTTACGACGACCGGGTCTTGCCTCACTTCGAGCGCGGGGGCCGTGGCGCTACCGACCGCGGGTTCATCGCTTCGTCATTCAAGCGTGGCCTTGAGCCAACGGAGTTCTTCATGCTCTCCGTATCGGGGCGTGAGTCCTTGGTTGACACCGCTGTCCGAACGGCCAAGTCGGGTTACATGCAACGCCGATTGATCAACGCCATGGACGATTTGAAAGTCTATGATGACGAAATGCTCTCGGTGCGCAACACCGCCAACCGCATCATTCAATTCAGTTACGGCGAAGACGGTATCGACCCGTCTCGAGGCGTGCACGGTTCGCCCTTCAACATCGACGTCATCGTTGACGCTGCATTGGGCACCGAAGGTGGGCTTGAAGTTGACCGTGAATCCTTTGAGCGAGACGCCGAGGAGGAAGACATGGGCGCTTGGGAGTTTGATGGCGACGACACTGACACGGGAGGTGAGGACTGATGGTGGTCAAGAGTGCAACCAAGAAGAAGCTCATGGATTTGGGCATTGACGAGACGTTTGCTCATGCATTGGCCGACGACCGAAAGTGGGACGATGTCAAGGTCATGACGGCCAACGACATCGCTCAAATTTGCGAAACCGACTCCGAACAAGCCGGCAACATTCATGCAACCATCCTTGCAGCGACCCAAAAGGGTCGAGAAGGGGAAGGCGAATCAGCAGGCCCCATCACGAAGGTCCGCCTGTCCAAGCGACGCAGCCGAACCAAAACCGTGGCTGACATCGAGCCCTACGATTACGAACGCAAGATGCGCTCGCTCGAAGACGCCTTGGCCGAAGACCCCGTCTACAAGAGCCTCGAAGTGGCGGTGAAGGACGCCGGATCCGGCCGATTCACCAACCGCATCCTGGCTGAATTGACCAAGGCTTGTCACGCTCGAGGCAAGAAGAAGTTGACCAAGCCTCAGGCAAAGAAGATTATTGATGAAGCCATTGAAGCGCTTGAGCGAGCCAGCATCGACCCCTACGAAGCGGCCGGAATCATCACCGCTCAATCCATCGGTGAACCCGGGACGCAGATGACCATGCGTACCTTCCACTACGCTGGTGTGGCCACGGTCAACGTGACCCAAGGGTTGCCACGTATCATCGAGATCGTTGACGCCCGCAAGGTGCCGCAAACGCCCACGATGACGATTCGCCTCAAGCCAGACCAAATGCAAGATGGTAACGCTGCTCGAAAATTGGCTGCTGCCATTGAAGTGACCACGACGATGAACATTGCCAAACTCGAGACCGACGTTGCTCAACGACGATTGGTGCTCCAACTCAACAAAACGAATCTCAAGCAGAAGAACATGAGCGCAGCCGAAGTCAAGGACAAACTTGAGCGAGCGACTCGTCTTTTGGTCCAGGCGGACAAAGACAAGAACCCTTCCACCTTGACGCTGATTCCGGGCGTCCACTCCGAGGAAGACTTGGCTGAGTTGGCCGATAACCCACCCTCCTACACCATGCTGTTGCAGTTGGAGGAGAAGATCCGCGACATGCGACTCAAGGGCATTCCCGGAATTGAACGGGCTAACCCTCAATTGGACGACAAGACCGGTGAGTACTACCTTTCGACGATTGGAAGCAACCTTCCTCGCATCAGCGAGTTGGAAAACATCGACCGTTCTCGAACCTACACCAACAACATCATCGAGATTTACGATTACCTCGGCATCGAAGCGGCTCGTCAGGCCATTGTCAACGAGTTGCAACTCACGCTCGACGGCGCTCGCCTCGAGGTTGACGTCCGTCACTTGCTGATGGTCGCTGACGTGATGACCTCGGAAGGTGAGGTCCGCGCCATCGGTCGTCACGGTGTTTCCGGCACCAAGCACAGCATCCTCGCCCGTGCTGCCTTCGAGGTCACCGTCAACCATCTGCTCAAGGCCGGTATCATCGGCGAGAAGGACTACCTGACCGGGGTCGCCGAGAACATCATCGTCGGCCAGCCCATTTCGTTGGGCACCGGCAGCGTGGCTCTGTACTACATCCCAGAGGAATGAAATTCCAACCATGAGAAACACATGTGGAGAATGGAGGAAGAAAAATGGATCTAAGCCGACAACTGAAGAACGCTATCGCAACAGGAAACCTGTTGTTTGGACAACGACAAGCAAAGGACGCCTGCGCCAACGGCGCAGCAAAATTGGTGATTGTGGCAGCCAACTGCCCCGAAGACTACACCACGTCCTTGCGCGCTGCGCACCCCGAAGTGACCATGCATCGCGCTCGAATGGTCAACCGAGAATTGGGCATTGCCTGTGGTAAGCCTTTCTCGGTGTCCACCATCACCGTGCTTGACGCCGGCAACAGCGATTTGATGGCCCTTGACAGCAACCTCGAGTGAGCCTGTACCGGGCAACCCGACAAAGCCTTGATGGCCCTTGAGCGGTAGCCTTGCTGCATGGGCATCCGAAACGTTGCGACGGGAACCTCGCTGGCTGCACTTCTGCTGCTGAGTTACTTGACGGTGCTGGCGCCAGCCGCACCTACATTCATGTTGGCGGATGACGACATCGTGCAATTTGGAGGTCGCTCGTCAAGCCCCGAGGTGTTCCTCGCCAGCGGTGGTTCCTCCTCCCATGATGAATTCGCTGGCGCCATCGTCGCCTCTGACAGCGGCTACTTTGTCGCCGGTGAAGTCAACTCCTCAGCGAGTGCGATCACCTTCGGAACCCACACCTACCAACCCACCTCCCCGTATTCCAACGGCCAAGACGTGTATGTTGCATCGCTGGATGACGCTGGAGGATGGAACTTCCTCGTCGGCGCTGACCACAGTGCAGGGGGCGTGTCCTTCCTCACCGACCTCGCCGCTCACACCGGCAAACCCATCGTTTCGGGCTACATGTACGGCCCGATATCCTTTGGTTCAACGACGCTGAGCTCAGCCGTTCAGTTTGATGCCTTCATTGCCTCAACGGATGCGGCAGGCAATTGGATGTGGGCCAAGGGCTTCCAAACCCTCCCCAATTCATCAACCGACGCCAGCATCCCTCAGGCCATTGCCGTGGACCAAACCGGCGATGTGATCGTTGCAGGGTACTTTTCGGGTGAAACGGACTTTGGCGGCACCACCCTGAACGTTTCCAATGCCGAGGTGTTCGTGGCCAAACTCGACGGCATGAACGGCGCGCTCAAGTGGGTCGTAAGCGGAGGCGGTATCGGAGCTCAGCAAGTGACGGACGTGGTGGTGACCGCAGGGGGAGAGATTTACGTTTCCGGCGTGACGCAAAACAACATCCTCTTCGGCTCGAACAGCTACACCGTTGTGGGAACCCAAGATTCCTTCGTCCTCAAACTCTCATCGGCGGGCGCCTTCCAATCCTTGACCGGTTACGGCATCGCCAACCAAGCGGTCAGCTTGACCAACATGGTCCTCGACAACAGCGGCAACCTCTACTTGGGCGGCTCGTTTGAGGGAACCCTTGCGAAAAACGGTTGGTCCATTACGGCCAACAAGGGCGGCGCGGATTTGTTCTTCATCAAAGACGGCAGCACACCCGCCAACCAATGGGCAGCCACGGGAGGTTCAAGCACGGGTGACGGCCTTCAAGGCATGGACATCACCTCGAAAGGTGAACTCGTGTTCACCTCGTTTTTCCTTGACGGCACCTTCAGCGCCGGCACCAAATCCGTGACGGGCACCAGCAGTTCCTGGATTTCCAGCCTTGACGCTGACGTCATGATCGGCGGCCTCACCGCATCCGGAGGCTGGTCGTGGTTGGACGCCACCCAGAGCAACGCTTTGGAGGTCGGCTGGGACATCGCCGTGAACGCCAGCGATATTGCGGCCGTCGTGGGATCCTTCGCCGGCCCAACGAATCAAAACACCATCACAAAAGGAACCAGCAGCGTCACCAGCACGGGAGGATGGGACGCCTTCGTGTGGGCCATTGACCCATCGCTCAAGGCCGACAGCGACAACGATGGTATTCCCGATTACACCGATAACTGCCCCAACGATTCCAATCCCCTTCAGGAAAACACGGACGGGGATGCGCAAGGCGACGCCTGTGACTCGGATGACGACAACGACGGGCTCACCGACAACTCCGGGGACGATTGCCCCCGAGGAGGAGAAGCCAATTGGGACTCAACCCAAGATTTCGCTGACCCCGCCAACTCCACCGACTGGGACCGAGACGGGTGCAAAGACGGCGTTGAAGACAACGACATGGACAACGATGGTGTGGCCAATGGCGATGACACCTGCCCTCGCTCCTCTTACCAACCCCCTCGACCCACGTGGCAATCCGACAGCATCACCGATGTTGACGGCGACGGTTGCCGTGATGCTGACGAAGATGACGATGACGACGGGGACGGATTTGAGGACGTGAGCGACGATTGTCCAACCGTGGTTGGCAACTCCACCCTTGGCGAAGAGGGGTGCCTCGACACGGACGGTGACGGATGGTCCAACAATTTCGACGATTGCCCAACCGAAGCAGGCAATTCAACGCTGGGCGGCAAGAACGCCTGCCCCGATTTGGACGGCGATGGGTGGGCAAATGTGGATGACGACTTCATCAACGACCCGACCCAATGGTCGGACGCCGATGGGGACGGTTACGGCGACCATGCCGAGGGCACCACCCCCGACGAGTGTCCCGCCGTGAGCGGCACGTCCACCATCGACCGCCTTGGTTGCGAAGATTCCGATGGGGATGGATACTCAAATCCCGATGCTGAGTGGAATGCAGAAGACGGGGCGGATGCCTTTGTTGACGATCCAACCCAATGGTCGGACTTCGATGGCGATGGCTACGGTGACAACTACGCCAACTCCACTTGGGAGGACCGAAACCCGTCCTGGCCCGGCGAATACAGCGCCGATGTCATGGTCCAGGACGCGTGCCCAACGCAGGAAGGCACCTCATGGCAGAACGGCCTGTTGGGTTGCCCGGACCAAGACGGTGACGGTTGGTACAACCTGCAAGATGCCTTCCCCAACGACCCCACCCAGTGGGAAGACACCGATGGTGATGGCTACGGCGACAATGCGTCGGGTAACGACCCCGATGCGTGCCCAACGGTAGCGGGCACCTCCACCGTTGACCGGCTGGGCTGCACTGATAGCGACGGTGACGGCTATTCAGACCCCGAAATCAGCTGGACCCCGTTGCAGGGTGCCGATGCCTTCAGCGCAGACCCGACCCAATGGGCGGACGAAGACGGGGATTTCTTTGGCGACAACCGAGATGGCGAACGGCCCGATGCATGCCCAACCGTTCGTGGAACCTCATTCATTGACCGCTTCGGTTGCGAAGACAGTGACGGCGACGGCATTTCCGACGCCGATACCTTTTGGGCGCTTGAACAAGGTGCTGATGCCTGCCCCGTGACCTACGGGAACTCAACGGCCGACCGTATCGGTTGTCTGGACACGGACGGCGACAACTACTCCGACCCGACCCCCGACTGGCGGAAAGAAGACGGGGCCGACGCCTATCCCGATGACCCAACGCGATGGATCTTTGAGCCCGAAGCCGAAGGCACCTTGTTGGCCTCCCCCACCGTGCTCATCGGTGGTGGCGTTGCTTTACTGGTCGTGCTTGCACTGCTTGGCGTGCTGTTGCGTCGCCGAGGAGGCGAAAGCAACGAAGGGGAATGGGCCGTGACCCAACTGAACGTTGAAGCCCCCGCCTTCGCCGCTCAGCCAGCTTACGCTGGCACCCCTCAAACGGTGATGCCGACCGCTCAAGTTGGATACGCTCAACCCGTGGCTCAACCCGCTTACGCCCCAGCAGCACCTCAACCCGACCCGGCACGAGAGTACTACAACGGCCTGATCGCTCAAGGATACCCTCACGAAGACGCCGTCCGTTACACGCAGCAATATTTCAACCAGTTCAGAGGTTGAGCCAGGAGTGAAGGCCCTTGGCATCCCGATGGGAACGCGCCTGGGCCAACCCCGTCGTGAGGGGGCTGCTGCTCTTCTCGGCCTTTCGTGCGGTGTACGGATGTGGCATCCTCGTCGTGACCGTGGTACTTGCGACCAACGAGGCGACCCCCTGGTGGACGTCGCTGCTCTTCCTTGCGTTTTCGATGGTGTTTTCCCGTTGGCTCTTCAAACGGCTCAAGCAACGATGGCCGGCGCTGTTCACCCTGCAAAACGAGGAGAGCGAATCGCGAAGGCTACCCGTCTGAATCAGACAACGCCTTGAGCGATCATGGCTTCAGCGACCTTGAGGAAGCCGGCCACGTTGGCTCCAAACACGTAATCACCTTCTCGACCGTATTGCTTGGCCGTTTCGAAGGCATTCTTGTGAATGTTGACCATGATGTTCTCCAACTTTTGGTCGACTTCCTCACGGGTCCATGGCATTCGCAGGGAGTTCTGGGACATTTCAAGACCGGAGGTGGCGACACCGCCAGCGTTGGAAGCTTTTCCGGGTGCGAACAGCACGCCGGCCTTTTGGAAGACTTCAACGGCTTCGGGCGTGCAGGGCATGTTGGCCCCCTCGCCCACTGCAATGACGTTGTTGGCCACGAGCATTTGGGCCTCCTCGCCGTTCAATTCGTTCTGCGTTGCACAGGGCAGCGCCACGTCAACGTTCACGCCCCACAAACCGTTCACAGCAGGCTCTGGAGCGCTTGCCGTAAAGGTGGCCGAGGGGAACTGCTTCACGTATTCGGAAATTCGCCCGCGTCGGTTGTTCTTCAGGTCCATGACCCAAGCCAACTTTTCCCGGTCAATGCCATCGGGGTCGTGAATATACCCTGACGAATCGGAGAAGGTCACGGGCTTGCCGCCCAAATCCAACACCTTTTCGCAGGCGAATTGGGCCACGTTGCCGGAGCCCGAGATGGAAACGACGGCCCCTTCGAAGGACTTGCCCTTGGTGGCCAACATTTCACGAGCGAAGTACACCAGACCGTATCCGGTGGCTTCGGGACGAATCAAGGAACCGCCGTAGGCCAGGCCCTTTCCGGTGAGGACACCGCCTTGGAATTCATTTTGAAGACGCTTGTACATGCCGAACATGTAGCCGATTTCACGACCGCCCACACCGATGTCACCAGCGGGAACGTCACAGTCTTGACCGATGTGGCGCCAAAGTTCCATCATGAAGGACTGGCAAAAGCGCATCACTTCAGCGTCGGATTTGCCCTTGGGGTCGAAATCGGAACCGCCCTTACCGCCACCCATGGGCAACCCGGTCAGCGAATTCTTGAAGATCTGCTCAAAGGCGAGGAACTTCAGAATGGATGCGTTGACGCTGGGGTGGAAGCGAAGACCGCCTTTGTACGGGCCGATGGCGCCGTTGAATTGAATTCGGAAACCACGGTTCACCTGGACGTTGCCGCTGTCGTCAACCCAAGGCACACGGAAGTGAAGCAGGCGCTCGGGTTCGACCACGCGCTCCACCACGGAGATGTATTCAGGGTTGGCCTCCAAAACCGGCTCAAGCGACTCAAGAACTTCCTTGACCGCCTGATGGAATTCGGGTTGGTTGGGGTCTCGGGCTACGACTTTTGCATAAATTGCATCAATGGCACTCATCGGCATACCTTCTCACACCGTTCGGTGTATTGGCCCGCCCTAATGCAGACCCTTTCTAATGGTTGTCCTTGAATGACCTCCGCCAGCGGGGTTCCAGCGGGCCGCAGGTCAACATCAATACGGGCACACCGTAAGGAAACGTTCGAGCCGTTCAATGCGCCGATGCCCTTGATCGTCCGTTTCAACCATGGCGCGAATCGCTTCTTCAATGAGCGCATGCTCGTCTTCCTGAAGACCAATCGTGCGACGAAGGTGGTCGAGCATGGCCCATTCATCTTCGGTGATGACGTCGTCATCGAGCGCAGCGATCAAAGCCGACTGATAGGTGGTGGCGTCACCCATGTGGTGGCCAGCAAAGTCGTGGTTTTCGGAAAACGGAGAGGGGAGTTCCCCGTTGACAACGGAGATGCACTCGGCGGTATCGGATGGGGCCACGCCCAGTGCTTGGGCAAGGATGTGCAAGATTTGAGCTTCATCATCGGTCACGATTTCGTCGTCGAACGCCACACGAAGCGTTTCGAGGTAAAGGTAGAGCCCACGAGTCGGTTCCAGTGCCATGGCTCCGGGTCCTTTGCACTCGTCTTTGAAACTTCGCTCACCTTGCTGAGGAAGGAGGAAATCAGTTGTCATACAGATTATGACATAATGTCATTATTTGAGTTACATTTATAGGGTCGGCGTGGGTGTCTAGGTCTACGAGGGAACAAGGATGAACCAGCCAACCAGCGCCGTTTCGTTGCGAATCACCGAGGAGGACCTGGCTCTCCTCGACGCACGCGTTGGCATGGACGGAGCCCGAAACCGGTCAGACGTCGTCCGATTGGCCATCCAGGAATTTCTTCACAACCAACCGCTGCTGGCGGACATGAAAACGATTCGAATCCCACTGGGTCGCAACGATCAACTCCAGTTGGGCAAGCTGTACGAGTTGCAAGGCACCACGCCGGAGCTTGCAGCACAGGAAGGCTTGAAATTGTACATCAAGAAGGCGACCGCCGAAATGCAGGCCGTCAATGACACACTCGATTCAGCCGTGGAGGCGTCCAGGGCTGAAACGATGCGACGCAGCGAATACCAAGCATAACTGGTGAGAGAACGGAGGGGATGGGATGATTTGGCACAACCAAGGCTACAACCATGGTGATGCCACCCTTTGGGCCAAGCAGGACCGACCAGACCTGCACGGCTTAGCCTCGCTGTGTCGGCGTGCCCGTCTTGCGCGCCTTGGTCGACTTGGTTCCAACAACCAAACACCCCCACACACCTCCCTGGAAGACGGCCAGGGAGGCTCAGATTCCGATCCAGCCAGCTGACTGGATGGTCCCCCGTGCCCAACCCCCACATTTTGGGCACATTGACGCCTCCCTGCGTAGCCTGTCATTGGGATGCGAATCCTTTAGGAGGGTCGCCGATGGATGCTTTGCATGAACACGGGTGACCAAAGCACGGCTGGCGCCCCGTTACAGTTCCTAGCGCACGAATCGCCCCGGCCAGGTCAACTCGAAATGATTCATGACGGCATCAAGGCGTTGACGAACGCCAACTTTCACCTTGCGGCCGCACCAACCGGCATTGGAAAAACCGCAGCTTCGCTCGCCGCTGCGTTGCAAGTGGCCAGTGAACACAGCCAAAAGAAGACGGTGTTTTTCCTCACTTCCCGACAAACCCAGCACCGCATTGTGGTTGACACCGTGCGGCGAATCAATCAACGGCGCAAGGGAATGACGCCCGTACGATTGGTCGATATGGTGGGCCAAGCCGGCATGTGCGTCCAACCCTTTGCCAAGGAATCGCCCCTGGTCTTTTCCTTGCTTTGCAGCCAACACCGCAAAACACGTTCGTGCAAACCGTGGATCACACCCGCCCCCGGATTGAAGCAACGCATTCTCGCTTCCCCCCTCCACGTTGACGAATTGGTGGGCATCAGCCGAACCCACACGGAAAACGGCGTCCCCGCACAAACATGTCCGTGGAAAGCCGCCCGGGAAGCCGTGAGCGGAGCGGATGTCTTTGTGGGCGATTACAACCACCTGTTTGATGACGGCGTTCGTGATTCCAGCCTCAAAGCCATGGGATTGTCCCTCGACGACATCATCATCGTGGTCGATGAAGCCCATAACCTCCCTGACCGCATCCGCATGACCTTGGAAAAGCGGTTGACGCAAACCATGATTCGCAACGCTGCAATTGAACTCGAAGAGTTTGCTGGCGTCCTCGCTCAGGGCATGAACGCCCCCGGAGGAGAATCCTTGGCCATGACTCACGCCTTGGCACAGTGGGCCTTTGACGTGATGAAAGCCTCACGAGGCGGGTTCGTCAAGTTGTTCGAATCGCTGCGCAGAAAAGCCACGGGGCGGGAAGAAGAATGCCAAGTGGAGGTGGATGAAGTGCTCACCGTGCTCCACCGAGCCTGCGATGAAGTGGACGGAACGGCCGGCCAACAAAGCCTCAACGAACCTCGTAAAGAACGCATCGTGGACGTCGCTGCCCGTGTCCACCAATTACGAGATGTCTTGGCCAGCGTTGATGTTGACATGGAAGCGGGTGACGACGGCAACCCGATGGAACCGAATGCGCACAAAGTGGCTGAGATTTTGGATTGCTTGCTACGGTTCGGGTCAAGTTCAGCCTTGACCATGGTGTTTGATACCAAAGGACGGGACGGACGCATCACCACCCATCTGCTCGACCCCGGCTTGGTGTCTCAACCCGTGTTTGAGAAATCGGCGGGTGCCGTGTTGATGTCGGGCACCTTGTATCCGCCAAGCATGTACGCCAACATCTTGGGACTGCCGTCGGCGAGAACCACGGCCGTTGCCTACAACTCACCTTTTGCCGCCATGCGTCGTCCAGTCTTGGTCGCTCGGGACGTGACCACCAAATACACCGAACGGTCCCCTGAGAACACCCAGGCCATTCGCCAGCATTTGCAAGCGCTGATTGACGCCAGCCCGGGAAACGTGGCCGTGTTTGCACCAAGTTACGCCATGCTCAACGAAATCGTGGGCGAGGGACGGTTCCATGGCGTTCGAGTCATGACCGAACAGCGGGAATGGACCAAAGAAGACCTGGACCAAATTGTGGACACCCTGCTCATGGAAAAACAGGCAGGTGGCAAAATTCTCTTGGCCGGCGTCTTTGGTGCACGATTGTCGGAAGGCGTTGACTACCACAGCGGAGCGTTGGACGCCGTGGCCTGCATCGGCATCCCGAACTCACCGCCTTCGGTCCTCTCCAAGGCGCTCAAGACCTACGCCGAGGACCGCTTTGGACGGGATTTGGCTTGGAAATACACCGTGTCCCAGCCGGCCATCAACGCCATCCTGCAGGCCATGGGACGCCCGATTCGGGCCGTTGGCGACCGAGCCCTGATCGTCTTGTTGGACCGGAGGGTAACGGACCGGACCTACACCACGTGTTTTCCCGAAGACCTCCGCATGAACGAAGCCAGCGATGCGGTGGCCACCGGTCAATTCGCCCGTCGTTTCTTCGCTCGGGTTCACCGAGACGCCGCCTTGGACGAACAATAACCGTCGTCCGAAGGTTCATGTGGGCTCGTCATTTCCAGCACGCATGGACGATTGGACGCCGTTGACCGTTGAATCAGCACAGGACCCTCCAACCGATGGCCAATCCGTGAACGTTGAAGGGCTAGCCGTTGACGCAGCGACGCTCCAAGCGCATTTCGAGCAGCAAACCACCCACCTTGACGAAGTCAAGCAACGCCACCAAGAAGTGTTGGTCACGGCGGGGATGTTGCCGGAGACCGGTCTTGCTCGACAGCATCCCGAGCGAGCCCTCGCTTGGGTGGTTGAGGGCATCAACGGACGCCTCTCGCCCGACGGGTTGAGCATTCCACTCCTTGGAACGACGTTGGAGCAGGTTGAACTCAAATCCAAGGTCACGGATGAAGGCACGGTGGTGCAACTTCGCATCAACGACGAATTGGACGATGCCTTGGTTCGCGATTTCCCGCTCCCGCTCGAAGCGGCTTCAACCCTCCAGGCGACGTTCGTGGACGGTCACCTTCACCTGCGCTGGTGAAGTTCACCGCTGCGGAATGCTTTGGATTTGGGCAATTTCACCGCTCATCCGAGTCAAGGCTTGGACCGCAACCTCTTGGTGCTGTGAACCCATCTCTTCTCGGCTGTAACGGGCCATCTCGAAGGTGTTGTCCAAGGCGGTCAAGGCGTCTTCGGAAACCCCCTGAAGGGCTTGGCGAATGGCAAATTCGAATTCACGAACCGTCTCGAAATCACGCCGCAAGAAACCGCGTTGCTGCAACAGGCCACAGAGGTCTTGATAGCAGGTGAAGATGGCTTCACGGGTGGCGTCACCGGCCGCCAACAATTCAGCGGTGTAGGCGAAGACCTCAGCGGCTTCCTTGAGCAAATCATCGGCCGCCAACTTCCGTCGGTAAAGCACCACGCCTCCGGCCACCAGTGCAGCGATCAAGACCACGAGGAAATAGGACCACCAGGGGGTGTCCGCTTGTTCCGCTTCGTAGCTGTAGGACGGCACGAAGCCCTCGTCCCTCAAGAGTTTGAACGCCTGGAGGGTTTGGTTGGAAAGGCGAGTATCTTGAATCAAGATGTCCATGTAAAGTTCGCCCCAGTAATCAGCATCGCCGTAGGAGGGCGTTGCGTTGAACCCGATGATGATGCGCCCGTCTTCTCCTGACTTCCACGTCTTTGAGGTCAGTTGTGCGTTGCTGGCGTTGTAGAGATAGACGGAGACGCCAATGTCCTCCAATCCGACACGGGTGTCCTGGGCCACAATGGAAACGGTGCCGCCGAGTTTTTCTTTGCTCCCTTCCTTGATGTCAAAGAGGTCAACGGTGATGTCTGCATCGACTTGAACGAACATCAACTTGCTTACGCTTGCAGCGTTGAGGTACATTGAATCGTTACGGGCCACGTCAACATGGAAGTATTGCGAACCGATGTCCAGCCAGTACGGGGCCATGGAAGAAAGAGCGAAGTTTCCGTTGGACCACGCCACCGTGGTTTGGGTGAAACACTTGGCTCCTTCACGCTGGTTGGCGCAGTCGGAACCGTTTCCAATCGACAGGACAAGGTTCTCGAAAATCTCGCCCGTACCGCCGACTTCTTGGATCGACCCAACGTAGAAGATGGGAGCAAACACGCTGTCAGAGCGAGTCACCCACGACGAGGATTGATTGCCGTCAATGGTGATCATCACGTCGGACCACACCCGAACGCTGGATTGAGCGGAGGCGGCCAAGTGCGCTTGCGTCCCTTCGAAGTCCACTCGTACGAGGTGCTCGCCACGTTGCAAGTCCATGGTGGCCGGCACGATGGCACTCCAAGCGCCGTCAGCACCGGTGGTGGTGGTAAACAACGCCACGCCGTCGAGCGAGACGACCAACTCCATCCCAACCAGACCGTCACGGTCCACGGTGTCGAAATCGTAGAGGCGTCCGCTCAATTCCCACGTATCGCCGCGAGTGGCATCAATGCCTTCCTCGAAGATGAGCGTCACCCAGGAGCGATGGGAGAGGAAGAACGAGACGTTGCCGGTGCTGCCTCGGTAGTAACCTTGGGGTGCAACTTCTGCAACCATGGTCCGGTCACCAAAGTCAAAGATATCGGGGACGGTCCAATCGTAGGCGAAGTCACCGTTGGCATCGGTCTGCACCGAAGCGATGAGGATACCCTCAACCACCAGTTGCACTTCATGACCCTCGACGCCAACGAGTTGGTTGTCGACCACCGAACCGGAAACGGCAACGGTCTGGTTAACCGCGACAGGACTGGTCATCTCAACCGTGACCAAGACGGGACTGAAAATTTCCCACAGACCTGTGGCGTTGCTGGGCAGGTAAGCCACGGTGCCTGCAAACCGCGTCTCGAGCGTCACCGGGCCAAGCGGGGCATCGGCTGGAACCGGATGAACCGCCGTGAAGAGACCGTTTTCATCCGTGGTGGTGTTGGTGAGCCAGGTGCCGCCGAGCCAGATTTCAATGGTGAGGTTGGGCAGTTCGTTGTCAACCAAATCGAGCAAACGACCCTGAATGGTCATCGTCGTTTCGCGGTCGGCATCACCGGTCGCCGTGATCAGCAGAATCTTCGTGGGGACGCTGACGTTGAAGTCGTAAACGGCTGAACTGGGCAAGTAGTATTCGGGGTTGTTGATGTCACCAAAGCCAACAGGGTCCACCCATTCTCGACCACCGCGGAATTCCACACCGATTTGGTGGGGGCCTGCGGCGGTGTCTTCGGGCAAGGTGTAACTGAAGGCGTAACGGCCGTCGGTAGCGTTGGTTTCAACGCTGGCGACGGGGATGCCGTCAATCAACAGGTGGACCACCGCCGTGGCGTTCATGCCGTTGCTCTGCAATGTCATGCCCAAATCGTCCAACAGCGTGCCGCTCACCGCGAGGGTGTCTCCGGCGACCAACACGTCGGGAGCACTGGAAATCACCACTTCGGTGGCGCCCAACACCACAAACTTCGTCGTCGCGTTGGTCCCGATGATGCCGGTGGTTCCAGCAATCCCAGCGTAACTGGCGTGCATGTCGGCGGGACCCACGCTCATGTTGGTGGGAACGGACAGGTTACCCCATGCCGTCCCGTTGGCGGCCGTGAGCACGGTGATTTGAACGGGTGAGGTCGTGCCGAGGGTGGCCGTCAGCGAGACCACCACGCTTTGATTGGCCAAGGGCAACCCTTGGTTGTCACGCAACAACACCGAGAATTCGACCACATCGCCCCGCTCGGTTCGGTCGTTGAGCGAGGGCTGACCGATGCCGTCCAAAGCCGGCTTGATGAAGTTCATAACCGAGAAGCCGCGGGAATCGAACGACGTGTTGTTTTCAGAACCGACGTAGAAGTTCACGTTTGGCAGGTAGGTGGCTTCCAACACGTGGGTCCCAGCAGCGAACGTTTCGGTCAGCCGGATGGTGGCGTTCCAGAACCCGTTGGCACCGATCGTTCCACCCGTGACCGTGAATCCAGACGGCAACCCATCGATGGAAAACAGCACGTTGGCGTTGGGGAGGGTCACGCCATCGCGTTGCTCCAAGCCCGACCCGTTGTCGGAAAGCACCTGACCACTGACGTTGAACGCCGTTCCCGCCACCGGGTTGGCCGTGATGTTGTCCACCACGAGGAAGGTGAGCGAGCGAACGGTGATGCTGGTGAGGTTGGCGCTGGTGGCAAGAAGGTCGGTTGAGCCGTTGTAAACGAATTGAACGACGATCAAACCGAGTGGATGGTCGTACGGCACTGAGTAGGTGAAGTTGGCAAACCCTTCAGCGTCGGTGTTCGTGGGAGCCAGCCAGGTTTCGTGGAAGCGCAGGCCGACCTCGTAATTTCCAAGCGGAGCAAACATGTCGGAGGCTTCAACCAACTTGGCCGACATGTTGACGTCGTTGCCTCGGTTGATGACCACGGCGTTGAGCGGTACCAAATTCTCAAGGCGTGAAACACCCATCACTTGAATCGGGGATTGTGCACTGGCGGTCAAGTAGAACGGCGAAGAGTCGTTGACGACCGAAATCACCAGCGTGTGGGGACCTCGGGTGGTACCGTTGTTGGATGAATCGGTTGGAACGCTCATGTTGAAACTCCCGTTGACCGAGGTCGCGTAATTGCTGAGCAGCAATTCTTCGGGATTTTCAAGCCAGAAGACGTTCAAACGCACGGCGGAAATCAGCGGCCTCGAACTGTTTTCAGCGTCTTCAACTTGCCCGACCACGTTGAAGGGCACACCGGCGGTAACGGTGGTTGGTACGTTGATGATGTTGATGTTGCTCGTGACTTGTACGGTGACGTTGACCACCGTGGAATTGCCGTAGCGACGGGTGTTCCCAGCGGCCAGAGCAGCGCTCAAATCGTCTTGAACCACGATGGCCAAGTCATAGAATCCCGGTGCAATGCCGGAAGGCGTGAAGGTGTGCGTGGCGTTGCCCTCGGCGTCAGACGATACCGTCGCAAGGGTGACGTTTGAGTTGCCGTAATCCCAGATGAAATCCACCGAAGCGGAGCTGACGTTGGCGCCGTCGGCGATGTCGGTGACTTTGGCGGTGAAATCAACGGTGCTGTTCATTTCCACAATGTACGCCGGCCGTTCGGCTTCAACAACCACTTCAGTCACCAGGCCCGCATCAATGGAAATCAAGGTGGGTGGAGAGGGCGGCTGAGCGGGGTCGACGTAGGCGTAGTAAGCCCCGCCTTCGGGCGCTAGAGAGAGGAAGTCAAACGTCAAGGCCAGTTCGTAAACACCCGAACCCAAGTCCGTGGGCATGACGATTGGAATGTCAAAGGCACCGGTGGAGTTGTTGAGGGTGGCCACGGCCAAATCGAGCGGACCGTCTTGCGTGAGCATCGAGACGATGATCACGGTGTCGTTGTTCAGAACGGGCGTCAGGTGCACCGAATCAAAGAGATCGCCGTACACACGGGTGCTGTTGCCCATGAAGGTCCAATCCTGACCCAACGAAAGGTTCCAGTCAATGTCGGCCTGAACGCGCATGCTCCCGTTGCCGGTCGAGGGTTGGTAATACTGCGAACCGTTGAACGAAATGTCGATTGGATAATCGCCGGCAAACAGGTTGGCAGCCAGCGCCACGACCGTTTGGATGAGATCGGTGTCAGGGTCAACCGTGGTGTTGAACCATGTACCGTTGAAACTGAAGTCGTAATTCCCTAGCGTGTTTGGGGCGGCTGAAACGCCGCGATGGTCGTTCACTTGCACCGTGACGCTCGCATCTTGGCCTCGAATCTGTGCAGATTCTTCGACCGTGAACGTCAGGAAACCGCGCAAGAAGTAGGGCACACCGGTGCTGGTGTTGGCGTCATCGGTCGCCGGAAGGGTGCTGGGGAAGAAGCGAAGACGCGTTTCAATTTCTCCGGCCGCCACCATCACCATGGACGGCAGAAGGTATTGGATGGAGAACGTCCCCGTCACGCTGAGGTTGAAAATTTCCGTCCAGGTATCTCCCGAACCGTTGGCCCTGATGGAGAATTGAAGGTCACCGGCGAGCGCCACGGGCGACGCGCTGATCGACAGGGCGCTGCCGTTGATGTACACATCATCGTTGAGTTGCAGGATGCTGTTGTTAGCCAATGGACCTTCGATGGTGGCCGTGAGGTTGGGGGCATCCGTAACGTTGAGGATGAACGACATCGTGGTTGGAAGCAAGTGGAAGGTGGCGGGCGTGGCGCCGCCCACCGAGGTGTCTTGCCAACCCGAGAAGCCGAGCGTGGCGGACAGGTTGCCCCGAGTTTCAAGCTCGCTCAAGTTCAGCGTAAAGGTCCATGAACCACTCGGGTCGGTTTGTGTGCTCATGTTTTGCAGACCGTCAACGGAAGAGGTGTAGGTCAACCAGACGGTTTGAGCCGGCAACGCAGAAATTTCGTCGGTGGGTTGAGTGGCTAGCATGAGCATGCCTTCGAGCACCGTTGTGGCACCTGCGCCAGCGATCGGTGAATTGATGGGCAGGGGTGCCGTTTGATTGATGGTTGAGT
>JALRLR010000089.1 GCA_023254355.1 Candidatus Poseidonia sp. | reverse complement strand
AGCATGGCACGGGTGTACTTGATTTTCATTCGGCTACCCTCGCCGTAAGCGCCACCGGACCAACCGGTGTTGATGAGCCAAGCGGTGGAGCCGTGCTCCGCCATCTTGTCGGACAACAAGTCGGCGTAGACGCCAGGATGCATGGGCATGAACGGTTCACCAAAGCAAGCTGAGAACGTGGCTTGGGGCTCTTTGACACCGATTTCGGTGCCAGCAACCTTGGCGGTGTATCCGGAAATGAAGTGATAGGCGGCTTGGGAGGGCGTCAACCGGGAGATGGGGGGCAACACACCGAAGGCATCGCAGGTCAGGAAGATGACGTTTTGAGGGTGGCCGCCCTTGGAATCGGCGGTTCGGTTGTCGATGAATTCGATGGGGTAGGAGCCGCGGGTGTTCTGCGTCTTGGACGTGTCGTGGAAGTCGGGCACGCCTTCGCTGTCGAGGACAATGTTTTCCAAGACGGTCCCGAATCGGCGGGTCGTCGAGAAAATGGCGGGTTCGTCCTCTTCGGAGAGGTCGATGAGTTTGGCGTAGCAGCCGCCTTCAAAGTTGAACACGCCGTTCGCCCCCCAGCCGTGTTCGTCGTCACCGATGAGGGCGCGCTTGGGGTCAGCGGAAAGGGTCGTTTTGCCGGTGCCTGAAAGGCCGAAGAAAATGGCCGTGTTGTCACCGTTGGTGTTGGCCGAACAGTGCATGGGCAAGATGCCTTTCTTGGGCAAAATGAGGTTCATGACCGAGAAAATGGATTTCTTGATCTCCCCTGCATAGCGCGTACCACCGATGATGACTTCCTTGGCGGCGTAGTTCACGATCACAAAGCACGGGGAGTTCACGCCGTCGACCTCAGGGTCGGCTTCCATGTGTGGGGCATGGAGCACGGTGAATTCAGGCTCATGTTTCTCCAGTTGAGCGGCATCGGGACGAATGAACATGTTGCGAGCAAAGGTGTTGTGCCAGGCGTTGTGGTTGATGACTCGGATGGGCAAGGCTTCGGAGAAATCGGCACCACAATACAGGTCTTGGACGAACAACGCTTCTTGCTTGGACAAGAACTCCACCACTTTGGCTCGCATCCTCTGGAAGGTGGCTTCGTCGGTGGAGACGTTCACGTCACCCCAGTTGATGTCACCGGAAACCGACGGTTCGTCAACGATGAATTTGTCATTGGGGGAGCGGCCGGTGCGTTCACCCGTTTCCGTCACCAAAGCGCCGTGTGCGCTCAACACGCCTTCGTTACGCTCGATGGCGAGGTTGACCAAGTCGGTTGCAGGTAGGTTCCAATACACCGTTCCCGAAGGGGAAAGGCCGTGTTGTTGAAGGTCCCCGGAGGGGGTCCCGACGATGCCGCCCATGCCGAGCGTTTCCACCGCCCCTCTTTGTCCCTTTTGGCCCCGCGATGAGCGCCAACACCGTTCAAATCGTCTTTTTCTGGCAGCAAACGACCCACGGAGGGTCGGTCGCGAAATCGCTTGCAACGCCCGTCCGGCTCGGTCAAGTTGAAGGCGGCAAGGCGTGACCTCACGCCATGGGGGAGGACCGAAGCACGGCAACCCCTCCCTCACCCGCCGAAGACGATGTGCTTCGAGCGCAATCGTTCAAGCGAGCCACCTCCCTCAATCTCGGCTCGTTCATGGTCGGCGACACCCCCCCCGAACCCGAAGCCTCGTCGCTTGAATCGACTGAATCCACGGCCGACGAAGGGACTGCCACGCCCACATCAACGGACGCTGCCGTCGGCGATGTGAAGGACCTCTTTTCGATGGAAACCGAACAGGAACCGCTTGACGACCCGACCACGCATTTGGCCGTGCATGCTGAACAACAAATCGGGAAAGGGTTGGCCGTGGCGATGGTCCTCGTGTGGACGGCCATCGGTGCCTTGGTCGGCACGGTGTTGCCGCCGATGTTGGGTGCCGTGGGACTTCTGGCGATGGCCGCCGTCGGCTTGGTGCTCGGTGAGCGATGGATTCAGCGTGATGCGATGCACTTGCTCGGGTTGACGTGGGTCATCATTTCGATGAAACTGCTCTACGGTTTGGCGTTGGACATGTGGCGCTGGGGGTGGCTTGACGACCTTGGGCCCGGTGCTGGCGAAAGTTTGGGCGCACTTCTGGTCGCCTTGGTGGGCCTCAACGTGGCCCTGGCCTTTCGGCATAACGAAGACGCCATTGCCGCTCAATCGGCTTTGGTGCTGTTTGCCGTTGGCAGCTCGGCCGGGGCGGTCTACGGTGAAGTGGGCATCTCGGTCTTCATGGTCATGGCGATGACGTTGATGCACGGCTTGGCGCTGGTTCGTTCATCGGGCAACTTGGCCAGTCTCGGGATTTCGTTCTCGTACCTTTGGGTTGGGGTCCACGCGCTGACCAACGATTGGACCGTCGGCTCCTTGGTGCTCGTCCGCATCGATGACGGGCTCGTGTTGTTCCTCTTGTTGGCGGTCGTGACCGCTGCCAATGCGGCCATGGCTGCTCGTTTTGTTCACCATGAGAACTGGCTGAGTCAAGCCGTTGAAGCGGTTGGTTTGGGCAAACCCGGTCTGTGGGCGGTCTCCGTCTCGCTGGGCATGATCGGGGCCTTGATGACCATCGCCGCTCATCGTGATGAAACGGGCTATGCGTTGGCCCAGCTGATGTTGCTGACGCTGGCCTTCGTCGCCTCGTACCTGGTGGTCCGGGGGGTGGCGTGGCCCTCGCTCATGCCGTACGTGCTCGCCCCGTTGCCCTTCATGATCCTCCTGGTGGCGTTGCTGAACACAGGGGCCTTCGAGGTGACCTTGCCGTTCTCGTTGTCCGAGTATTCCCTCTTCGCCGTGTTGGCGGCGGCGTTGTGCGTCACGGTGCTGTTGATGCATCAAGCCGAGGTTTCGGACCACGTTCTCTGGATGGGTTCGATGACCGTCGTGGTGTTGTTGACCCTGCTCATTCCGGCTGAAGACGGCGGTTCCGAAGCGCGCCTTCTCTTGGTGTCCCAAGGTCTGGTTTGGACGGGTTTGGGGACCTTGGCCGTGCTTCGCGCTTCGCCAAGCATGGCCGGCGTGGCGGTGCTCGCTCCGTACGCTTGGCTGATGACGTTCGCCACGGATTTGGAAACGCGCTTGGTGAACGCCGATTTGGTACCGTTGACCCTTGCTGGCGGGGACGTCGGCTGGTGGATGGTGCTGCTGGTGGTGGGTCAAGTGGGCGTTTGCGCACGGTTGGGCGAAGCCTCCCTCAACCTTGGTTCGGGTTGGGCGGGTCGAAGTGAAATCACCAGCCGTTTGCGCGACAGCGATGCCCTGAACCTGTGGACCCTTGGGTTCGTGGCGGCCACCCTCACCTTCCTGGCCATGGCGCATCCGGGCGGCCTGACCATGAACGGGTTGTTGATGGGCATGGGTCTGTTGTTGTTGACCCATGCCGCCATGGTCCACGCTGGTCGCCATCGAGGCCGACCCCAAACCCTCGTCGTGGTGTGGTCGACGGGCGCCCTTGTTCTCGCCTGGCGCTTCGGCGAAGAAGCGGCATGGGCCACCCTGGCCACCCTCGGCATGGTGGTGCTGTTGATGGCCTCGGTCAAGCGCTTGCACAACGCCATTGACAACCACGCCGAACAGGCTCACCTTCGTGCCTTGCCAGCGCGGTTGGTGACCCTTCATCTCGCCGTCATCACGGGGTTGCTGTTGACCGTGGCTCTTTCGCCCCTCCGTCCCGAGGCCTTGGGCCCCTCCGTGTTGCTCGACGGTTCAGCGAACCTTTGGGCCTTGACCGTCATGGGCGCCATTTCGTTGGCCATGTACCTTCAGCGACTTGGGGTCTACGATGCGATCTTGATGCCCTCGCTTGCAGCGGTGGGGGTCCTGTCCAGCCTGGCCTTGGCCGGGCAATCTCAAGACGCCTCGGGCGTGGTCAGCGCATCGGTGGTGTTGTTCGTGCTGGTCGGCGCCTATTTGGCGTTTCAAGGCGACGTCCGGTCCGGTCTTCGAGCCGTGGCGACGAGGGAAGAACGCCTCGCTCGGTTTGCCGAAAAACGAGAGCGGGTCCACCAACTGTTGACTTCCAATGAGGGCGAGGCCTCCACCACGCTCAAGGCCTTGGACGCCGAATTGCTGGCGCTGGCCGAAGGGCAACAACGCCGCTCCAAACGCTCGATGACGACGGAGAGCGACGACCTTCTCATCGGCGACATTCACTATCGCCCCATCGTTCTCTTGGTGTTCCTTGGGGTGGCCTTCTTGGCCTCAGCATGGATGGCCTACGCCACCCCCTACGGACTCCAAGCCTTGGCCTTCAGTGCGTTCTTCGCCGTGTTGATGGTCGGGTTGGCTCGCCTTCGGGCCAACACCATCGGCCTGCGTCTGCCCGATGTGTTTGGCGTCGAGATGCCCATCGTGGTCGCCGTCGTCGGTCTGGTGCTGGTGCACGTGGCGGGGAGGATGACCGTCGGGGTGTTGGGTGATGACGTCGTCCATCAAGCCATCTTGATGTTGGCGCTCACGGTACTGGTGAGCATGGGGCTGGCCGGCCGTAACGACCTCGGCTTGCGCATTCCCAGCGCTTTGGAGATGCTGTTGGCCGGTTTGTTGGTCGACCGGTTGCTGTGTTTGATGGTGGGCGGTGAAGTGCCGATTCCGTTGTCCACCGACCCGCTCTCGGGCACCGTTGCTTGGACGGCGCCGCTGCTCACCATGGAAGCTGCCCTGTTGGGCATGGTGTTGGTGTACGATTGGGTGGAGGGGGAACGTCTGAAGCGCCAACTGGACGACCACCGAACCGCCGGCGGCCGAAGCGTTTGGATGATGGGCATCGTCCTGCTGTCGCTGGGCATTGCCGCCGCCGCCGCCTTGGTCGCTGGGCTTCGTCGCGGCCGAACCTGGCAACAACCCGCCGTGGCGCTGACGGCGTTGGTCCTCGCCCCGTTCGCTGTGCAATCGTTGACCGCTTGGGTCCTCAGCTCCGTGACGCCTCCCCTCTCCCCTTCGGTGAACGCCGCCGCTATGGGTGGCGTGGCGTTGCTGTGGGTCGTGGTGGCGGTGCGTCAAGGGCACGGAGCGTGGTTGGCATCGGCCCTCTGGGCCAGTCATCTGCTGCTCTACCCAGCCGCCCTGTTCACTGCCTCGCTGGTCGTGTTGAGTTCGGTTGGGCTGCTCGTCTCGACCACGTCGTGGATCAGCGGAATCGTGACGCG
>JALRLR010000088.1 GCA_023254355.1 Candidatus Poseidonia sp. | reverse complement strand
GATGGATTGTTGGGATGCAGAAATTGAGGGGAGTTACGGTTGGATCGAATGCGTGGGTATCGCTCACCGAGGTTGTTACGACCTTGAGAGTCACGAAAAGGCCACGGGTAAAACGTTGCGAGCCCGACGGGAATTCGATGAACCTCGCACCGTGACCATTGATGCGTGGACGATAGATGGGGCGGTAGCTGGGCCCGCCTTCAAGCAGTTGGCAGGTCTGGTCAAAAACGCTGTCGAAACCTTGCCAAAAGAAACGGCTTTCCCTCACGAGGTGACCCTCGAGAACGGTGAAACCGTTCTCGTAGAACCCCATCATGTCAAGCCCAACCAACGCACCATCAAGGAAACCGGCGAATGGTACATCCCCCACGTGATTGAGCCTGCCTTTGGCATCGACCGAATCATCTGGCACGTGCTCGACCATGCGTACAACGAAGTGGAAAAGAACGACGAATCCTACACGGTGATGGAACTTTCAGAGGCGGTGGCGCCCGTGGATTTCGCCGTCTTCCCGCTGTTTGAGAAGGAAGGCATGGCCGAATTGGCCCTCCAAATCCACCAGCGCCTCTGCAAAAAGCACGGCGTGGTGTCCATGTACGACGGCAGCGGCTCCATCGGTCGCCGGTACGCGCGGGCTGACGAAATCGGGGTACCAACCTGCATCACCGTCGACCACCAGTCGTGTGAGGACGGGACCGTGACGCTACGTAACCGCGACACGCGAGAACAAGTCCGCGTCCATTTGGACTCGTTGTGACCCACTCCCAATCAGGAGCTTCTTGGCGATGCATCCAGGATTGTGGTGAAGGTTGAAGAACCCTCCAAGAAGCAAGAACGGTATGGGTCAGCCGAGCGATTGGACCGAGCGGCACCGACCCCGCTCCGAGCAATTGCTTGAAGGCAACGAGGTCCAACGTCGAAAGATTCGAACATGGTTGGACGAATGGCAAAACGGGGTTCCAAAAAAGAAAGCCATCCTGTTGATTGGACCGCCTGGCGTTGGAAAAACCACCGTCGCTCGAGCGGTGGCCGAGGACATGGGTTGGAACGTGGTGGAATTGAACGCAAGCGACGAACGCAATGCTGCGGCCATCCGAAAAGCGGCCACCAGCGGCGCCATTCATCGGTCGCTGTTCCACGACCCCAACGCACCGCCTTCAAGGACGCTCATCTTGCTCGATGAAGTGGACCACTTGAGCGGAGGATTACGCCAAATCAGTGCCGACCGAATTGAACGAGCCATCGCCGGCGAGGAAGGACCACGGGCAGCCTTGTCCGGTGATTCCGGAGGCAAAGCGGAGCTCCTTCGACTGCTTGAACAAACGCGCCAACCCGTCGTTCTCGCCTGCAACGATGAAATGGGCCTCTGGGGGCGAAATTCTTCATGGCGCTCAACCCGAGACCGTTTTACCAAATTCTTGCTCAAGATCAACTTCGTCAGAGCCAACGACGAAGCCTTGCGACGAATCGCTCGACGCGTTCTGCGTGAAGAAGGCATAGAATTTCAAGACGGAGCGGTGGATGCCCTCGCTCAAACCAATCACGGCGACCTTCGAGCGCTGGTTCGAGACCTGCAGGTCATGACCTCCGATTTGAACGGGCAACCGTTGACCAAAGCGGTCGTCCTCAACCACGTCGAGGCCAGTCAACGGGACGTCTCGGTTGAGATTTTTCCGGGACTCGAGAACCTCTATAGAAAAAGGAACGGTGCAGAAGCAGCCACCCTCATCCGAACCATCGACAAAGACCCACAGGATTTCCTCTCTTGGGTTCACTGGAACAACGCCTCGCTCTTCACCGACGATGGAAGCGTCCGAAGAAGCAGCCGTACCCTCGTCCAGGCGGACCGGAATTTCATGGGTCGTTTCATCAATCAGGCCCATCGCTCGACCTACTGGACGCAACACCTCACGGCGCTCTCAGCCACCGTTGCAAACAACGTTCCCCTTCAAGGGAAGCTGTATCCAAATTACCCCCATTTTCTCCGGAGGTCAGGAAGTGTGGGCCGTACGAGCATCATCGATAAATTGGCCGAACTCAACAGCACCAGCAAAGCCAGCACTCGGGAGGACTTTCTTCAGGCCTTGCTCACCCTGACCCAACCCGAATCACCGTTGGGCGACCCGGAAGCCTTCGAGACTTCAATTGCCTTGGGACTCACGGCCGATGAACACCTCTCGCTGACCGGGATGGCCAAAACTCGGCGTTCTTCCAAGGAACTCATGGCTGCCTACGATGCCGCCGTTCTGGCCAAGGAGAAGGAGAACGAAACGAAGGAGACCAAACATGCGGCCTTGGCCCCACTCACGAATGAGCAGGGGGGCCAATCAACGCCAAGCCTTGTTGAAGGTGAAGCACCACCAGAAGAAGACCAGCAAGAAAACGGTGATGAGGGCGATGAAGGTCCTCCGCCGGGTCAAATGACCTTGTTTTGATCGTCGTCCTCGTCCCGCTCAAGCATTCGCTTGACCATCGCCATGCCTTGACGCTCACCGCTGCCCTTTTCCTCGCGTCGCCACGTGTGGGGATGAAGGACAATGATCGCCGTCAGCAATTCCAATCGGCCAAACCACATCAAAATGGACGTAATGACGAGCGCTCCCGAATTCATGGTGGCCCACGTCTCTTCCGGGCCATAATCGCCAAGGGTGGGCCCGGTGTTGCCCAATGAGGAAGCGACGACCATGGTGACGCTTTCAAACGATTCAGACGGCATAAAGACCGCCAGAACCAAACTTGAAAGGAAAAACAGCGCCACCCAAATGAACAACATCCCGATGACAAGACTGAGTTGTTTGTCTTCAACGACCTCACCGTTCATCCGGATTTGTTGGACCTTCCGGGGTTGCGCAATGCGTGTCAATTCCCGCATGGCCACTTTGAACGCGATGTTCACGCGAAGCAGTTTCAATCCGCCAGCGGTGGAGCCTGCGCTGGCGCCAACCACCATGAGGATGAACAAGATGATGTGAGCGGCGAGCGGCCACGATTCATCCATGTAGTTGGCCGAGGTGTAGCCCGTTGAGGTCCCGAACGAGACCGCCTGGAAGATGCTGTCTCGGAAACTCGTTCCAAGGTCAACGCCCGAGATGAACAACGAGAGTTTGATGGCCAAAATCGCCACGATCATGTAGACGAGATAGATTCGAAATTCTTCGTCCTTGAACGCTCGTTGGAAATTGCCATCGCGGATGAACCATAACAATGCAAAGTTCACTCCGGCCATGAACATGAACACCACGATGATGGATTCAACCAGAATAGAATCGTAGTATCCGATGCTGGCGTCTCGGGTTGAGTATCCCCCCGAAGGCATGGTGGTGAGGGCATGGTTCACCGAATCAAACAGATCCATGGCCCCGGTCAAATACAGCAAGAGGAATTCCGTGAGGGTCAGGAAAATATAGAGGCCCCAAAGGGCGATTGCCGTTTGCTTCAATTTCGGACGGAGTCGGGAGAGCGAAGGCCCCGTCAATTCAGCCCGAGCAAGGGCCATTCCTCCACCGATCACGCGAGAGAGAATCATCATTCCGAGCATGATGATCCCCATACCTCCAAACCACTGGGTCAGCGAGCGCCAAATCAACAAGCCACGGGGTTGGGCATAAATGCAATCGGGCGTTGTTCCCGGGATGCAATTCGGACTCATGTTGTGGGAGATCACGGTCGCCCCGGTGGTGGTGAATCCCGACATCGATTCAAACCACGAATTCACAAAACCTCGAGCAATGTCAAGCAGCTCGACGTTGGGCGTCAAAGGACCGACGAACATGCCACCAAACCAATAGGGCAAGGCACCGATAAGAACCGTGACAGGCCAAACCAAGCCAACGCCGACGAAGGCCTCGAGGTCTCTCAAGCGCTCCGCAGAATTGGTCCTTGTAAACAACGCTAACATGCAGGTACCGACGCCCGAACTTACCACGATGGCTGGTAGAAACGCTTGGAGGGCGAGGGGCAAGCCATCAAGCCACCACGTGAGCGCAAAACAGGCAAGCAACGGGACCGTGAGCGCCACGAGGGTCCAGCCCAAGATTAGATTGACGACGTCGGAGCGCATGGTCACACCTTGAACCGCTTCTGAACTTCAGGGATACGCTCTTCGCGGCAAAAGATCACGACACGATCGTTTTCCAGCAACAACGTATCAGGCTTCGGAACGATGGACGTCCATGAACCTGAGAGCGACATGCGTTTGATAAAGGCCAGTCGGCACCAATCTGGGAAATTGGCGTCCTCGAGCTTCTTTCCCGCAAATTTGGCACGTTCCGTCACTTCAAGCGTGATGCCGACGACATCCGGAATCTCCGCCAAAAGAGCGTAATGACCGGCAAGGCTCTGGTCGATGTGGCTCAGCATGTTGCTCACCGCGACTCGGCGGCGGTCCACGGCGAAGGAAATGCCCATGCGTTGGGTGACCTTCACCAAATCGGCGTCGTTGAGCAGCAGGCCGGTGTAGGTGACGCCAAGGTCCGCCATCATCAACACAGCGGCGATGTTGGCATGGTCGTCATCCAATGCACTGAGCGCCACATCGTAAGTCTCAATCGAAATCTCGTCCAAGATGGTTTTGTCGAGATGGTCACCGTGAATCACTTCAATGTGAGGATGACCACCGATTTTCGAACCTGCAAGTTGGTTCGCAAGGGTCAGGTCTCGTTCAAGCACCGTCACGTGAGCGTCGTGTTCAAGCCAATCTTCGGCCATTTTCGTGCCGTTGGACGTCGCCCCGACAATAACCACCCTCGGTGTTTCAGGGAAGTAGGTCGCCTCGTGGCCAAACGTGATGAGCGCTGGATTGAACCGGTCCAACCCCACCACGGCCACGGCGATGCGGTCTCCGACCTGCAAAATGCTGTCGTTGTTCGGCACGAAACTCTTCTCGCCGTCCCGCTTGACACCGACGATGTTTGGGAAAGCGTGAACAAAATCATCTCTGACCTCTCCCAACGGTCGATTCACGATGCTCACGGCGGATTCACCTATGTCAAACTCAAGCACGTAGGCTTCGTGTTCAAACGAAATAACTTCTTCAAGGTCGGTGGACCGCAAGCCCGCATTCAAGCGCTGGATGGCGCCGCGAAGCGGATTGACCACGTGGTTCACGTTGGCCCATTCACCCAAGTATCCCTCTCGGAACTCATCGATGTAGGAGGCGGTGCGAAGGCGACAGATGCTGGTCAGGCGGTCTTTCCCCCCCTCTTTTTTGTGCGCGTGTTCCGCGATGGAACAGGCGATTAAATTGGCCTCGTCCGAAGGCGTGGCCGCTACGAAGACATTCGCGTTGACGATGCCCGCTT
>JALRLR010000087.1 GCA_023254355.1 Candidatus Poseidonia sp. | reverse complement strand
CATCAACTACGACACCGGTATTTCCATCTTTGAAGCCACGCACGGGACGGCCCCAAAGTACGCTGGCCAAGACAAAGTCAACCCCGGTTCACTGATTCTCTCGGCGGAAATGATGCTCCGGCACATGGGCTGGCGCGAAGCGGCTGACCTCATCGTGAAAGGCATGGAAGGAGCCATTTCCAACAAAACCGTCACCTACGATTTCGAGCGATTGATGGACGACGCCACGTTGCTGTCCTGCAGCGCCTTCGGCGAAGCCATGATTCAACACATGTGAGCAGAGGTTGGAGCCATGTCCCGCTCTTACGACGCCCGCTGGGTCAGCATCAAAGGGGCCCAAGACCGAAAATGGTGGATTCGAGCCAAGGCCAAAGTTGACACGGGAGCCAAGCGTTGCTCCATTGACCAAGGCCTCGCTGAAGCCTTGGGATTGCCCGTGGTGGGCGAAGTCAAGGTCCGAAACGCCATGGGAAGTCAAGAGCGAAACGTGGTGTTGGCTCACGTTCGCGTGGGACGCATCACCTACGAAGTTGAGATGACCGTGGCCGACCGGAGCCAGTTGAAATGCCCCATGCTGTTGGGCAAAGCCTTCCTCGATGAATTGGCCAAGCAACCGCTGAAACCCAACCGCAAAGGCGGCGTACCTCAGTTCGTTTGAGAACCAAGCCACGGCTTCAGCGTTCGGTTGTTCTTGGTGACGCCAAAGCCAAACCGCTCTTCGATGGCCCGGTCGAGCAACGTGAAATCGCCGTCCATCGTGGCGACCAACACCGCACCGATATCGGGTAACGGCAACGAGGACAGGTGCATGGCCAGCCGGTAGATGTCAAGGTCGGTGGACTCCGGATAAATGGCTTGGCCTTGGAGTTCGGTTCGGACGGTGACGGAACGCAATTCCTTGAGTTGCGTGAGCTCCTCAAACACCTCGCTGTGATGCAGGAGGAACGCCTCAAGCGCCTCGGAGGATTCGGGAACGTCGGCCAACATTTCGGTGGTCGGCGTCCAGGTGGTGAACTCGTTGAGCACGTCCTTCACCAATTCACTCATGACTTCCGAATTGAGGGTGAGTTCGATGCTTGCCATGTCGATCATCGCCCCTTTGAACCGGTGCATCAAGCGTTGGTCCTTGGCGATCAAGCGGAGTTCACCGCGAACATCGTCTGGAATCATCAAATGAAGGCGCTTCGCTTTAGCGTGGTGAAGCAAAATGTGGTGGAACCGATTCGAACCCATCATCGTCAAATTGGTTTCAAAGATGAGGTTCATGCGCTGGAACATCTTCTCCACCAAGGCGTCGACGAGCACGTTCGTGTCCATGATCACCAAAGGCTTGAGCGAAAGGTTGTGGAGGAAACGACGTTTAGAGGTGGGAATCTCGTCTTTGTACATCGAAAACAAGGACTGCTCCACCATCGAAAGACGCTTGAGGGACGTGATGGAAAATTTCGGTGAATTTTGCGCGCGTTCCAAGTACATCAAACCCTCAAAGGCGCCGTCTTCGGCGGCGTTCTTGGCAATCTCGTACACTTCATCCAACGAAGGAGACAGGCTCATCATGGCTTGACGGAATTGATGTTCAAATTGAGTTCGCGTGCGACGCAGGTCCCGACTGATGTGCGTTGAGGCGGCCGTCACCCGCCCAAGGAACGGCTCAGGCGGCAACAAATGGGCCTGCTCGAAGGGATAGTTGCGGAGCAAATCCAATTCTTCTTCGTTGTACACCGTCTTGGTGCGTTCAACAAGGTTGCCCTCAACGTCTTCTTCGGTGAAGCTGATGCGTTGCTGAACGTGCTTACGAATCAATCGGGCGGCTTCGTTGGTGTCCTCGGAGGCTTTGTGACACACTCGGAGGTAGAGTTTGAACCGTTCCGTGATGGCGGTTTTGAGGGCGGGCACCTTGTCGAGCAAGTCCACCGCTTCGGCCCACGACGTGGCATGGGCATAATGAATCAAGGATTTTCGATACAGGGCCAACGGGAGGGCCAGAGCGGAGTCGTCATCGTCGGATTCAACCGCTCCGTCGGTGCGTTCGGCGGTTTCGCCTCGAATCTTGGTGAACATTTCAGCCGCTCGGGAGTATTCCCGGGCTGAATTGAGTTCATCCCCGTTGGACGCAAAGAGCGCGGCTCGGGTCAGCGGCGCCCATGGAGAAAGCGGGTCATGTTGTTGGTACCAGGTCACCAGATTGGGGAGCCCCAAATCGTGTTCCATCACGAGATGTGACACGGAACTCACCAGTCGAAGTGGGAAGCCGGACCGTGCCACAAGGTCGTCAAGTTGGGTCGCCCGCTCGGGGTTGGCCATGCCGATGCTGTACGCCTGCAGGTGTCCGTTCACGGACAAGGTCATGATCATCACCTCAAACAAGCGACGTTCGACGGTCGACAGGTCAAGGTCGTCAAGGCCGTTGCTCAAATTGTTCAGATGGGTTTCACTGACCACGCCGCCTTCAGCAATCGCCCGGCTGATGGGTGAGAAAGCCTTCAACGCACTCTTGTTCAACACCTCGACCAGTTCAGGCGTTTCCTTGTAAATGCCTTCCATCAACAACAGAAGGTGCTCAGCCACGGGCGAGAGGACCTCGGGAAGGTCGGCTCCGTGAATGGCTTGCAAGGCCTGGCGACGGCTGTTGAAAATGTTGGAGCGATGCTGGGCACCCACCGTGGAGGGCGCCAAATGCGCGATCAAGAGCGCCGCATACGGATGCTGGAGGGCCAGCATGCTGTCGTTGGAAAACACGGTCGCCAAGCGTTCGATGTCCAGAGCATCGAGCAAGAGGGTGAGCACCGATGATTTGATCTCGTCCCAAAACGCCCCGGGTTCATCGCACAGACGACGTGCAGCGGTCAATCGAAGCGAGGCCTCCAGTTCATCGGTTTGAACGACACGAAGCAGCGCCTGCTCGTCCACGTCGTTCATGAAACTCATCAACCAAGCATTGGCTCGGTCATCGTTCATGGACACGACCAGCGGCAGCAAATCAGTCACGTCAGAAGAACCGTCCAAACGCAGGCCACCGAGAACCTCCATGGCTCCATCTTGCTCGCCTTCTCGGAGCAGGGCGGTCAATCGCCACCACGTCAACCGGTCTCTACCTTCGTGCACGTTGGCCGTCTTGAGCAGCGCAAGGCCCTTTTCCAGTTCAGCCGAAGGGGACGCTTCGGCCTCGGCAGGCGCATGTTGCCAAGCCAACGTTTGGAGAGCGACCGTGAGCGAATCGTCTTTCGAACTCGCTACGAGGTTGGCCCAATCGTTGATTTCGCCCGATTGCAGGCCTTCGAAGTTCTTCAGCGCAGCGCAAAGGTCAGCGTCTTCGTCTTCGCACACTTTGATGACGGAAGCCGGAGCCGCTTCCCCGTTGTGAACGTGAAGCAAATAGGTCACGAAGGCCAGCGGTCCTTTGAGTTGAAGCAACGAGTCGTCCAAGGTAACGGACCGCCCGCCCGTGAGTTGCTTGGTCGCCTTCTGCAACGCCACCTTGGTATCCGGGTCGTCCACCCCGGCGGTCGCCAATTTCAGGACGGTAGCCAGCGCTTCTCGATCTCGTGGGTCGACCCAGAAAAATTCGGTTGAGAGTTGGCTCTTGGCGGTGGACTTGGCGACCTTCGCTTTGGGGAACGCCAAGAACTGGCCCAACAGGGGCGTCTTTTCACCGATCAAATGCCACACCGGATGAACCCCCTTGGCCATGCAGGTCTCTCGGAGAGACGTTTCGTTGACGTTCCATGCCTCGTCCCAATCATCAGCGTTCAACTGCTTGTGAATCAAAAGGGTGGCCAACTGGTAGGCGGTGGTGTAAGGGGCCTGGTTGACGATCTCCTCGGGCTTGTGCAGCCAGGTCATGTACGACGGCCCGGAGCTACGACCGGTTCGGCGAGCCCGTCCGCGAGGGCGAGCCATGGCGGGTCGTCGCTGATTGGAACCGTCATCGTCGTCTTCGGCGGCCGGGGGCTCCATCTCATGGGCCGCAACGCACAACACCGCCATCAGCGGTTTGTCAAACATTTTTGAGGCCGATTCTCGGTTCATCGTGGCGACCCGCGCATTACCCGCCATGGGCTTGGAAAACGCTGCCTTGAGACAGGTTTCCATGTGCGTTTCGTCCAACCCTTCATCCCCTCGTTTCCCCCCACGACGAGAGCCCTTTCAATCCACCGATGAGCGGACATGGCCGATTTTTCGTCAAAACACATACTTCCTTGAACCAACGACCTCTCCGCCGTGACGAGACTCCATGGACATCGTACCGCTGACCGTCCTCCTCTTGCACCCCATTCTCGCCTCGGGGCTGGTCGTGTGGGTGTGGTGGCAGTACGCATGGCGAAAGAAGTCATACGAGCTCAAAGGCGCTGAGCGAGCGGCCCATTTGGCCCGCCACGAGGCCAACGGCGAACGCCTGCTTTGGGCCACCGGAGGCGTCATCCTGCTGGCCTTTGCCGCCCGGGGGTTTACCGGTTGGTACACCGGCGATGACGTGATGTCCGCGCTCGTCCCCCAGTCGCTTCACGGCTTCATGGGCCCGGTGGGCTTCGCCCTGATGGTGGTGATGACGAGGTACGGTAAACAGGCTCGAGCGCAGCGAGAAGCAGGAGAATCCTTCGCCACGACGAAACTCAAGCACGGACGAGCGGCAGACCTGATCGTCTACCTCGTGTTCATCCACGCCTTCTTGGGCTTCATCTACACCTTCGACGTGCTCGTGTGAGCCAGCCTCTGGCCGGCCCAACACCTCACGCCGTCAACTTCACAGCGACGTGCGGTGCTCAGAAGATGGTGTTGAACAACCAACCGAAGGTCGACTCGTTTCCAGGGCCAAGGTAGAACATCAGCATGAACACGGCAATGCCGTACATGATGGGGCTTGGCTCATCGGCCTTGCCCATGCCCAACTTGATGGCCACGTAGGAGATGACACCCCATGCGATACCGTCAGCGATGGAGTAGGTGAACGGCATCAAGACCATGGTCAAGAAGGCGGGCAACACCATTTCCTTGTCGTCCCAGTCGATTTCGGTGGCTTGCTTCATCATCATGCCGCCGATGATCACGAGGGCACAGGCGGCAGCGTAGGTGGGGATAGCCTTGAACAGACCGGATAGGAACAAACCAGAGAGCATCAACACACCGACGGTGATGGCCGTCAATCCGGTCTTTCCGCCTTCTTCAACACCCGCAGCGGACTCGATGTAGGTGGTGGTGGTGCTGGTGCCGCAGATGGCCCCGGCGATGGTGGCGGCAGCGTCGGACATGAAGGCTTCTTCCGAGTTCTGGAGTTCGTCGTCCTCGTTGACGTAGCCAGCCTGGCGACCCACGGAGTAGAGGGTTCCGGCGGTGTCGAAGATGTCGACGAAGAGGAAAGCGATCATGACCAACATGAAGTCGGCGAGGTTGTCGCCAACATCCCCAAGGGCGCCAAAGGCTGCTCC
>JALRLR010000086.1 GCA_023254355.1 Candidatus Poseidonia sp. | reverse complement strand
AGCCGGTCAGGGCCGGGAAACGCTGGTCGTTCATCAGCCGCTCCTCAACGGCTTCAAGCGGAAGAACGCTTGGGATGGCTTCTCGGTCGTGCGTGATGGAGTCGTCGAACGTGCCTTTCCCAATGAACTCGCACGTGAGGTCGTTGGCGTCTTGTCCCGCCACCGAAAAGTGCAACCAACCCGCTGAACCATCACCGGCGACCCAGGAAATGTTCCACGCCGTGCTGGTGCCGTTGGGCGCATCGACGGCACGCCAAACGTACCCGTCGCCATCAAGCGCGGTCGTGGCGCCCGAAGCAACGCTCCTGAACTCCGCCATGCAGTTCATGGCCAAATCCAACGGATGGGAGCGCACCGTGGAATTGTCGGGAAGGTGGAGGCCGTCAACGGCCCAGTCGACCAATTCATCGTCGTCGGGGTCCAGTTCGTTGGAGTCGGGGCGGTTGTCGTAGGCTTTCCCCAATTCAATCGCCTTCACGCCTCGTGAGAGGTAGGTCCGCTCAAAGGAATGGTGGAGTTCAAGTTCGCCTTCGGGAAGAATGGCTTCCACGCCCCGTTGTTGCCAACCCGCACAATCGGCTTGGGAGGATTCGCTGCTGCTGATGGCGATGTCCACGGATTGGCGCGCCGCCCACGGGCTTTCGGCGTCCAACCAGAGGTTCATGTTGGCATAGCCGAGACAGAAATCGCGAACATCGCGATGGGTCGCCGTGACCTTCCACATGTTCGTGGAGCCGACCTTTTCGGAACCCGTCACCCGCCATTCCCAACCGGAACTGGTCCCGGTGGCGTCGGTCGTGATGTAGGCGTTGCCAAAGAACTCGGCGAGCTCAACCGGAACCACCGCCATGCTCAGGCCGGGTGAGAACTCTTCCAGTCCGCCGAGCAAACCGCCCACGCCGTAGGTGAACGCCGTGCCTTCGTAGGTTCCACCTGAGTTGGTCAACGACCCGTCGATTTCGGTGGCAAGGGTCACCCGCTCGCGCAACTCCTTCCAGGTGGTGAGCGTCAATTGGGCATTGCCAAGGGTGCCTTCGCCGAAATCGTTGCATTTCTGAGCGGTCCGTTTGTGACCGAAAATATCGAATTGAGACAACGTCATGTCGTTTACGCTTTCAACCGAGAGCCAAGACAGGCCCTGACCGCCTTTGATTTCCACCGCACCCAGTCGGTCATCGCTGGTTTGGGTGAACAACTCTGCGGAGGTCCCTTCGGTGATGCTCGCTTCGCTTTCGCCGTCAAACAACAACCGAACCTTGCAGTATTCGGGCGGGTCATCGAGTTGGTCGGTGATCAGCGAGACGTACTCGCCCGTTGCAATCAGCGTCCCGCTGGTGGTTTCATCGTACCCGTCGTGGACGCCCGAAATCATGTACCCCATGCGATCGCCGTATCGAAGCGAATCGGCGGTGAACGGCTCGAGCTGGTTGTTGACGTAGTACCACCCTCCGGCACCCAAAATGACCAGCGCCATGAGAACGGCCACCGTTTGGGGGCGACGAACCATGTCCCGAAGCGTCGCCGCTTCGGTTTTTCGTTCGGTGGCTTGAGCGGAAGCGGGTGAAGCGGCCTTGGATGGCGTTGATGCGACGGGTTCGTCCTCAAGGAGGTCCGCCTCGAGAATTTCGGCCTCGAGAACCTCGTCGTCTTCCCCATCGTCATCGGGGGCAACGACGGCTGAAGATGGCACGGAGGATGCTTTGGTTTCGCCTTTTTTGGGCGGCGTGAGGGTGTCGTCGTCCTCCAGCGAAAGCATCACGGGTTCGTCGCTTGCGTCTGCCTCGTCCTCGCCCTCTGGCTCGGGCGCTGGCTCCGGCTCGTCCTCGTCTTCGGAGCGTTCCTCGTCTTTTGCCTCGGTTGGGGGCTCGGAAGCCTCCTCGTCGTCATGGACCACTTCCTCCCCGTTTTCGGTGGATTGGAACGTGGCGGTGCTGTCATCGAACACTTCGATGCCCAGGGTTTCACGGTCAACCCCCGCTTCGAGCAGACGAGCGACCAGTTCGTCCTTTTTGCCGGTGGCCGAAACGTCGTTGAGGACACAGAGCGCCTTGAGTTTCGCCACCGTGAGGTTGGTGGCCGGGACGTCATCCATGGTCATACCTCACCAAACCGTAGGCTCGGACCCTTTCAAAGATGGCCTTCATTTGCAGCGGATTTGACGCAAATTGACTCCATTTCTCGCCCATCAACCCTGATAGGGTTCGTAGCCGCCCTCGGCGTTCTGAACGTACACCGTTTGATCGTAGGAACCGTCAGGCATCTTGCGGAAGAAATAGCCGTTCTCAGCGGGCTCAAACGTCCCCTCCGTGGCGGCAACGGGTGCTGGAGCTTCGCTGAGGGCTTCAGCGGGGGACTCTGTGGGAGCGGCGGAGGGTGGTGAGGCGGCTTCGGTTTCAGCCGGCACCATCGCGTCTTCGGTTGATGGCGGGGCACCCGGTGGGCCGCCTGACGGTCCGCTGGAAGGTGGGGCACCCGAAGGTCCGGCCATGATGCGGGCCTGGCTGGCATCGGAGAGGACCTTGGATTCGGTGGTCTCGTTCTCGCCTTCGAGCACCTTGCGCAGAGCGGCACCGTGGCGTTGAGCTCCCACAAAGGCGAACGCAGAGAGCGAAAGACAGGCGAGCCCCGCCACGCCGCCAAAGAACTGGTTGGGATAGAGCTTGCCTTCAACGCTCAGGGCCATGCCTTCATCGGTGATTTTTGCACCCGTCGTCCCGTTGATGTATTCGGCGATAAGACAGTAATGACCGGGGTCGATGTTGAATTCGAAATCGTACGTTCCTTCGGCCAACACCCGCTCGCTGCCCTCTTGGTACTGGTAGGCATGTGAGTCACCCTCCTTGGCTTCAACGACCTTTTCGGAGAGGGAATAATCCATGCAATCCTTCTGTTCAATGACATACACGGCGATGTTCACCGAAGGCTGGGCGGGCGGTTCAACGGCCGTGACCGTCAAGCGCATCGGCACGTCAAAGAGGTCGGGTCCGTCCAGCGGAAGCCCCCAGACCAAGCCCACGTCCTTCTCGGCGGATTTGCTGAAATCGTCGTAGTCGGCTGAAAACGGCATGGGAAACAGAGCGAAACCGAACAGGATGGCGGCGATGCCGAGGTAAAGAAAGACGTTCCAGCGAGCCTTCTTGAGGCGCTCTTTGCGCTCCTCAACGGACAGATCTTCGAGCAACTCGTCTTGGTCCTCGTCCACAACGAGAGCGCCCGCTGCATCAAGTTCCTCTTCGGTCATGCAATCCCCATGGCCTGCGAGCACTTCAAAGGCGCGGCATGGTTTGGATTGGGCGATGGCGACCGATGGTATGAAGAACGATGCCATGGGGCGGGGCGGTATGGCGCTCCGCTTGGCGGTTCTCAGTCGCGGCCCCCGGCTGTACAGCACGCGCCGCATCGTTGACGAGGCGAAAAAACGCGGTCTTGAAGTCGAAGTTTGCGACCCAATGAAGTTCTCGTTGGTCGTGAACGACGGCACCGTCGATGTGCTTCACAAAGGACGACACTTCACCCACGAGGCCGTCATTCCCCGTATCGGCCACTCCATCACGGAACACGGGGTGGCCGTCTTGCGCCACATCGAGCAATTGGGGATTTGGACGGCCAACACCGGCCAAGGCATCTTACAGAGCCGAGACAAATTGCAAGCCTCGCAAATCCTTGCCCGCAATCGGATTCCTGTGCCCAAAACGGTCTACGTCCGTGACATTTTGGACGTCGAACAGGCCATTGAAACGGTGGGCGGCCTGCCCGTGGTGGTCAAAGTCACCCAAGGAACGCAAGGGGACGGTGTCTTCCTTCGCCACACGGCGTTTGAAGTCCGAAACTTGGTACAAGGCTTGTTGATGACCGGAAAGTCGGTCCTGGTGCAGGAGTACATTGCTGAATCCCACGGCAAAGACATCCGCGCTTTGGTCGTTGGCGACCAGGTCGTTGCTTGCATGCGCCGTCGTGCTCGGGGCCGAGAATTCCGCAGCAATTACCACCTCAACGGAACGGTGGAAAAAGTCGACGTGCCCGAGGGCTACGCCGAAGCCGCCTGCCGCGCCGCCCGCGTGCTTGGCCTCAACATCGCCGGCGTGGATTTGTTGGAAGGCAAAGACGGTCCGCTCGTGCTGGAAGTCAACTCCTCGCCCGGCCTCGAGGGCATCGAGAAAGCGAGCGGAGTGAACGTTGCCGGAGCGATTGTTGACTACGTGATGGAGGACACCGCCTTTTCGGAAGTGGACATCGGTCAGTTGTTGCGCACCGTGCCGGGCTCTGGCGTGCTCTCGTTGCAGTTGCGCAACCACCCGAAAATGGTCGGCAAGCGGCTCAGCGACGTGTTTGCTTCCGTGCCGGTGTTTGCCCTCTCCAGAGGCGACCGATTGGTGTGGAATCCCGATGCCGACCTTCAGTTGCGCTACGACGACGTGCTGGTGTGTTACGGTGAACTGATCGAACTCCGCTCGTCGCTGCGTCAAGCGATGCTTGGCGTGCCCAAAGAGGCGCTGATGTTCGATGAAACGGTGGAAGTCAGCGAGCAGACCGAAGGGTGAACACAAGGGGGGCCCTTGTGAACGCCCGCAGCCACAACCGTAGCGCTCAACATGGCCCACAGAGAACCGTTGTGTACGTTTGAATCATGCACAAGTGAGGTTAGGAGGTGCCCTTGCGAATTTACAAGGTTGAGTTATCCATTTTTTGTTGAGTCATGCTTGTGATGAGTGGCGAGGAGAAGGGGCGTCAAATGGCATAAAAACTCTGGAAACCGGTTTAACTTGATAATGGAGGTGGCCTGTGGTAACGTTATGGGTAAGAATGAGAAACCCGCAGAGAAGTTTCAGAACCGGCCGATACGAAATTTCCTCAAACTCGTCCCCATATTCGAATGGTTCTACCCCATTGATCATCGCCGTTTGTGGAAAGATGCTTACAACGAAGCCTATCCGAGTGGAAAAACGCTCAAAGAGAGCTACAAAGCCGTATGGGAAGTCAATACTCTCGCAGCGGTTTTGGTGTTGGCCATGAACGCATCGTTGTTCTTCAATTTGCTAACAGGAGAATCCAAGGACTTCTACTGGGCCTCCACTCCCTACACGAGTTTGGCTTGGTGGACCATGATTATGGGAGGCGTCATCGTTGTCATCAATTTCGTTCACCTCAACTGCCTTCTGGTGGTTCACGGCGTGTATTCGGCGGTGGACGATGACAACTTTCGGGCCATCGTCAGTGCAAGAGGGCCAACGGGCCGCCTGGCAATGATACCCGATTATCTCGTGGTATGCTCCATGTATGGCATGGCGGCGTGGTGGTGCATGCTCCTTCTCGTGCATGTCAAAGCTCTCGTTGGTTCCGCGATAATCATTGGTTTATTGCTGGCCATCGTGACGTTTTTGGTATCGTACTCGAGTTATGCGGCTCGTATCATTTACCACAGCGGGGCACACAAACCGGAGAGTATTTTCCAAGAAATCGCTGCCGACAATCTCCCTCAAACCCACGAAGAATTGGGCGAGGC
>JALRLR010000085.1 GCA_023254355.1 Candidatus Poseidonia sp. | reverse complement strand
CGGCCTCACCAATGCTCGCAAACACGGATGCATCGTCAAGAACCCGTTGAGCATGCTTCGCACGAGCCCGTGTTTCCTCGTCGTCGGGTGAACACTTTGGATTGACCAATCGGAGGTCATCGAATCCATAATTCAGCATGGACCGGCAAATGGCACCCAAGTTCCCTGGATGGGTCACACCAACCAGCACGACCGCAACTTGAACCAGCCCGCTCGGTAACGGAATGTCTTGGCGCTCACCCATCAACCTCACCTGAGTCGTGTTCGAGGAATGCGACTATCCATCGCGGATCACACACCTGGTAGATGAAGAACAGAAAACCGCCATCCTCACGGTCCGGCATGACGATTGAACGTTTTTTCACGTTGTGTTGGTTTCGCAAAAAAAGGATGAGACGTTCCAGCACGGCTGCATCATCCGAATGCACACTGACGGGTTGACGGTCCCAATCAACCCGAATCGACACACCAACCCACTCAATCGGTGCGGCGTTGTCGGTATCGTGTCACGTAACCGGCAATCCAGTTCCGCAATTTCTTGGACTCAACATCGGTGAGGTTTGACACCATTTCCTTGTTGTGGTCGAAGTCATCGGTGAATTTCTCACCGTGTTCCTCAACAAGACGAATGGCTCGGATTTTGATAAAACTTGGACGAATGTTTCCCATTTTTTTCACTCCTTCATCAATTTCACTTCTACGGGGAAGTCAGGTTCATCGTGGCGGATCACCAAGAGGCGAACTTTGCGAGGAGGGTTTTCAATTCCACGCTTCCAGATGTGTTCATTGACTTCAGGGTCAATGTAGAGTTCTTCATCTTCACGAACCTTGAGATGACGGATGACTTGTTCCCGGATGATCTGCATAGCGCGAGGAGCGCGCTTGAAGCGCGTGATGTTCCACGCATTGCGCAGGGGGACGATGAGTTCTGATTCATTTGCACGTGCCATACTTCAACACCTCATCGTTGCAACTTGCTTCGTCGCCATTGGTGCCTCTTGGGGTGAGACACGGTGTTTCGGTCGGTCTTGAGCATGACCCACACAGGGACACGCCGGTTCTGCTTTCCTGCCTTCAAGAGGCGAATTTTTTTTGCTGCTGGTTTGTTTTTCGACATTTCGAGCACCTTCTCAGATTCTCCGGATGGACGCATTGCTGCGGCTCTTGGACAGGGAAGCGAGGACCTGCTTGAGAGCAGCGTCGCTCATGGGGGCGGTGAACACGCCCGATTCAAAATTTTCAACGAGGGTCGCCTTGATCGACTGAGCACGTTGTGGCTCAACCAAACCGATGCGAGCGAGACGGGAACGCGCTTCAGGCGTCAAATATTGCCGCAACTGGGCGTCGATGGACGCGGATTGAACCGCAACCAATTCGGCTTCTTCTTGTGCCTCGAGTTGAGTCATGGCCTGTTGGTTCAGTTGGTCTTGCATTGCCTGAAGGCGTTGAGCACGGAGCGCTGCCAACTCATCGTCTTGAGCGCTTGCCATGCTGGTCACGTCCTTTCCACCTTTCAGTACTTGTCAAGTCCGGGGTATTGTGCCTCGGCTTCGTTTCGAACGCTGTGAGCAACGTTGTCGACAAAGCTCTGGCCTGCGGAGGTCACTTGGCGACCAGCGTAGAGTTGGACTTTGCCGTCCTCGGTTTCAATTTCTTTCTTGGGAACTTTTTCGACCAAACCAGCCTCTTCAAGTTGTTGAAGGGCTGTTCGAATGATGTGACGAGAAGCGACACCCGGGGTGTTTGGCATGGCACCGTTGTCCTTCTTGCCTCCAAATGCCTGAGCCAGATGCGTCACACCAACGGGTCCGCTACGGGCCACCTTTCGCAAAATAGCAGCGGTACGAAGGTACCACCAATCGGTTTGCGTGGGGGGCCGCTCACGGTCCACAGCGGTTTTGACATAATCGCCCCACTCCGGCATTGAAATGGCGTCGTTCTTGGCAAGTTCAGCCGCCAAGGCTGGATTGAAAATGTCTGCAGGAATGTCAAAGACGGTCGTCATGGGGCAACACCGAGCAACATTCCGACCGTCCGCCCCTATATGAAAAGAACGGGTCAGGCATGCGATTTCCTCAACCCAACCAAAGTTTCAGAACGACCATATGCAAGGCTTCTTGAACAGCCATTTTTTGGCAGGATTGATGAAGAAGGCCTTGGCGCAGAATCCCAATCTTTTGCGCACGCTCATTGGCCTGTCCTTGACGCTTATTTTCATGCTCTCGTATGCCGTTTATGGCGCCACCGTTTCCCCGTCGGTTTACATCTACCAAACCGAGGCGTTCGTCAACGAGCACGACGCCTCAACGGCGGCGGAGCAGGTCGTGCGCACCTACGACGAAGAGACCAACACCACCACCTGGGCATGGCAAATTGCAGCCGACGGTCAAAACCTCACCTGGGTCAACATTACCGCCACTGATCTGTCGGACGGAGCGACCTTGAAAGTCTACAACGACGCCAAATTGTTCAGCCATGCCTTGTTGGGAACCACTTACGACTTGAGCAATCCTCACGAAGATGAATTTTCGTGTGCTGAACAATGCCAACACGCAACGTCACACGAACGAATTTCTGAGGACGGGGCTGACATCGTCTTCCATGCCTTGACCTCGGTCGACCCTGCCCGTCGGTCAAACGGCAGTGTCTTTGCACAATCCCTTAGCGAAGCGGAAACGAAGTCTCGAGAAATGATCGCCTACACCCACAGCCCTTCCATCGTTCGCGTTGAAATCGTCGAAGCGGGTAACCGAAGCACACAACCAGGCATCACGGCCCAAACCGTCAACGAAGCCTTCGACCATGTTGAGGTGTTCACCGTGGACGCCGCCACCGAATTCCTCTGGGCGCTCGCTGCGGTCGTGGGTTGTTTCTCCATGGTCCTCATTCCCTCGTTCACCGTGTATTTTGCCGCACGAGCCAAAGAAAAGCGAGACGAGGCCAAATTGAAACAGGCCAATGATTCGGTTTCACAGGAACTTGACGAGCAAAGCACAGGACAATGATTTCGGAAACCAGCACGACAACGCTCCTAAATAGATAGAGGTCCATCGCTTTCTTGAGCGACATGAGATGGGCCTTGGCACTTGGTCTGACCCTGATGATGTTCACGGGTGTATGGCCAACCAACTCGCTGGTTCTTGATGAATCCACGTCCACCCATGAGAGTCCGAGTAATCCGACGGGTGTGGACGTAAGGGTCACGGATGTCAGCGTGGCCTACACCTCCAGCACCGATGCATCGTTGTACAAAATGTTCTCATCAAATCACCCGATTCTTGGATTTAACCGTCCGGCTGAACTTTACGTGATTGACGGCATGGTCAATGTTTCATCGACGTTGACCATAGGTGTGGAAAACATTGGAACGGCTGCATCCGGGGTCATCGATGTCAACGTCTTGCTCCTTCATAACGAATACACCTACTTTGAATTCGTCAACACCACGGTCCAGATGTCCACGCTGGGAGGAGGCGATTCCAACACCATTACCGCCACCATCGTTCCGTCGTATGCTGGCAATCACACGATGATCATCCGAGCCACCTCCACCGTCTCAGACGATGTTCCATCAAACGATGCACTCAACGACCGGTTTACCGTGGGTTCGGATTACTTCAACTGCGACTCCACCACTGCGTGGAGCCTCAGCGGTGGTTGGACGTTGAGCACGGACACCTCGATTTCTCAGGGTCGCAGTTGTCATGCTGGAAACGGTCAAACCTCGACCTACAACAACAACATGTTGGCCACCATGACCACGCCCGTCATGGACCTCTCTGACGCCGTTGCAAACCCTACGCGGACCAACGGTTTGTCCTTCTATTACACCGGGAGCACGGCAGCCAACGACAAGCTGACCATGTACGGCCGAAACGCGTTTGGCGCTTGGAGCGAAATCGGTTCCATCAGTGGGACGGTTGATCAAACGTTCACCGATGGAGCGAACTGGCAAACGTTCAGCGTCAACAATAAGGGAGCGGCATCACCCTTGTTGCCGGTCGCCGCTGACCTGTTTCACAGCACCTCTCAATTCAAGTATGAATTTAGTTCGGACGCCACCGGGACCGATTTGGGTTTTTACATCGATGATATCGTGATGGTCTACGACCAAAAAGTTCGACCCAATGAATACAATGTTTCAGCCCAAGGCGTTTCCACCACGGGCGCCATACCGGGAGAGTGGGGCAGCATTACATTGCAAATCGTCAACACGGGGAACATCACCGAGACGTTTTTGCCGGTGTTGAACGGCCTTCCAACCGATTGGAATGCCTATTACACGCGACCATCAGGGACGAGTTTTGACCCCAGTGCTGGATTGATGGTAGCTCCGGGGGCGCCTCAAGAGTTCAACATCATGATCCAACCCGACCCAAATGCCAGTATTGGACTCCAGCAAATGTCAGTCACCATCTCCTCCTCCTCCTACGCCACCGTTGCTACCACCCTGCCGGTACAATTCCTTGTCAAAGCCGACCGAATTCCCGTCCTCATTCCACCAAGCGTACGGCCAAGTTGTCCACCGTCCTACACCTGTACCTTTGAAGTTGGCATGACCAACATCGGCGATGCGACCGATGTCTTTGACATCAGCATCGATACCAGCACCATCCCACAAGATTGGACGGTAGCGCTGGCTTGGACCCAGCCTTCGTCAGTTCTCATTCGCCCAGATGAGACCGTTAACGCCTTGTTCACGTTAGCGGTTCCGCCGGGTGTCGCCCCTGACACGGTGGCCTCGTTTGAAATGACGCTTCAGGCCCAAAACGACACCAGCAGGACGGATATCAAGGACATCGATGTCTCAGCATCCATGGTCAGCGTGGCCGCTGTTGCGCTGAACGAAGCGGATGATATCCCTCGGAGAATGGTCAACGCCGGTGACGCCATCACCCTACAGTACACCATCTGGAACAACGCTACCCGGCAGGATATTTTCACGATGCGAGTGGATGTTGAGAACCAGGGACTTTGGATCGTCCATCAACCAACTCGCACGAATGCGGTCCTGAACGCTGGGGCGACCACCACTTTTGACATTGTCGTGGAGGTGCCCGTAACCGCTCAAGCGGACGACCGTGGGCCCACCATTACGCCTGTCTTGGAATCGCAACGAAGTCAAATGGTGATTGAGGGAGACCCGTACGACGGCTTGCGCGTGAAAACGACACATGATTTGGCGTTGACCGTGGTTGAAGCCCCCAACAAGCTCACACCTGGCTTACCCAACGAGGTCCGATTGCACCTCACCAACCTTGGCAACGGGCCGACCAGCGCAGTGATTGAACCGTTGGACCTCCCCGACTCGTGGTCGTGGTGGATCACGGTGGAAGGTGAAAACCAAACCGAACCCCTCGCTCTCAGCGTCTCGTATGACCTCGAACATGAAATGGAACTCTCGTTGTGGTTGCTCTTGCCCATGACCGAATCGGCAGGGGAACTCCATACGATTACCCTGTCAACCTCGCTGAACGAAGAGGGCGTGGATGCAAATCCCGAAGACAACGCCATCGAGTTTGTGGCCACCACGGGAGCCGTGCGAGTGCCTTCACTATCACCGGGTGAACAATCGTCATCGGCAATAAGCGGAGGCACCATGTTTGCCGAAGTCATCTTGAGAAACCAGGGCAACGCGCTTGAAGACCGCCTTTCCGTGACGGCCAGTGTATCCTCATCACCCCCCGCTCCGGGTTTGGTCGTCTTTTTCACCGTGGAC
>JALRLR010000084.1 GCA_023254355.1 Candidatus Poseidonia sp. | reverse complement strand
CATCAACCTCGAGTTGACGTGGGCGGTTCGCGAGTTTGAGCGGGATTCGCTTGGCCTTGGTTCGGGCACTCTCATCGGTGACGCCCTCGAACAAACGGACGGCTTGGACGCCAACGACGGTGCGCCCGCCGACCTCATTCGTCATACCTTCAATCAGGAAACGGCCGGCCCCGGTTCCCCCACGGTGGGCCAGAAACTCAAGTCCGAAGTGAATGACGCCATTCAGGACGCCCTTGAAGCGGGCTTTGGAACCGTGACGAGCCTCTCTACGGATTACACGTCCACGTTCTCCAACAGCGGAGGACCGGTGGATTGCTCCACCGACGACACCACCGATGCCCTTGCGGAGGGCGCCAATGAAGACAACGTGTTCGAGCCACCGCTGTGCTTCACCGCCATTGCTTCGGTCGAGTTGGCGGCCAGCAACTTCAACCTCATCGGCGGTGGCGATTTGGACTTGGAGCGGAGTTATCGAGGGCTCTTGACGATGGGTGCCGAAATCAACACCTCCTTTGACCTCACGACCCAACCGGGCCACAAGGCGGATTTTGTCATCAACCCGCCTTCCTACTCGACGGTGCTCGCCGTTGACGCCAACGGCACCCTTGCCGCCCAGGCCGGACCGCCTGCCTTCATGGCGGCGGAATGGTCAATGGATCACTTGGGCGCCGGCGAGACCGATGGCGACTTGGTGCAAACGGTGGACCTGCGCATGGGCCACCGCAACTCCTCGCAAACGCCCACCGTGTGGATCGAAGAAGGCACCAAAGCCTTGGATGTCCATCTGGTGCTCGACTTGAGCGACGAATACGCCGCCACGGTTGATTTTGCAGCCGGCTTGTATTACCTCGATGCGAGCACGCTGGAGGAGTGGGGCATCAACATGTTCGACGTGGCCTCCATGGCCACGATCCCGCTCATTACCTCCGACGGGATTCGCTTGGCCTACCATAACGGCATCGTGGACCTGACCCAATTCACCGACCAATTCCCCGTTGGCGACATCGTTTCGGGGCTGGGCGACACGGTGGCGGGCGTGGGTGAGATCACCATGAGCGATTTGCAATGGGTGGCCGAAACGGACGGCACGGGGATTTTCGAATCGGCTGGCGGCTTGAATTACTCTCACAGCACGGGGTGTACGGAACCCGTCGCCGCCGGTCAGGTGTTGCATTATTGCCTCGAAGGGGCCGAAGCGATGGGGGCCAGTTATCCCATCTACTTGCAAACGAGCAGCGAGCCCTTCTCCATGAGCCTGATTGACATCCTGAAGGCGTACAACACCAACGGGCTGATCGACGACTTCCTTGACGGTGTCCAGACCAGCGACTTGGAGCGGTTGATGAATTCGGGCATCTCCCTTGAGACGGTCTTGGATTCGAGTTACCTCGACACCATCATTCCCGACAACCTCCCCCCGTCCGAATTGACGGTTGAGATCATCCTGCCTTCATGGGTGACGACCATTGACGGTACATCCACCATCGTGCTGCAAAAGACCGTTGAAGGCACGCAAGCCACCGATATCTCGTTCACCGGCACGGACCCCTACGACTGGGAACACGAGATTCAGGACGCCGACGGCAACGTGATTTGTTTCGCCAACCAAAGTTCATGCGTTCAATCCAACGTGGCCTTTGACCTGTCCTCCATCAACTTCAACGAGTGGAGCGCCTCCATGTCGTTCACCATGGCGCTGGACGCGGAATTCAGCGTGTACCGCATCGGTATCCCGATGGACGATTTGCCCGAGCAAGGGGACACCAAGGTCTCCATGGAAGCCATCCCTTCCGACTTGGTTCGCCTCATCATCGACCTCTCCAGCCGAATGGAAGACCCGCTCACCTCAGGCGAAATCGAAGTGTGCGACCCCGCTCAGTACGACATGCAGATTTGCGACGAACCCATCGAACTCATGGCGACCCGACAAGGGATGAAGGATTTCACCGAACTCGTCGGTGAGGCCGTGACGGACCTCATCCACCAAGCAGGAACGCTTGCTGAAGAAGACGGTTCGGTCACCGACATGGACCTCTCAGCCTTCGAACTTCGAACCTCCATCTCGGGCATTGAAGCCCCGGACGCCGTGGTCAGTGACGACGAACCCATCACGTTGAGCGTCTCCATTCCCGAAGTCACGTTCACCATTGGCACCGGCCTTGGGTGGTTTGAGATGGCCGAAACGGACCCGTCCGAATTGAAACTGAGCGTGGTCACGAGCGGTCTGCAATCGCTCTTCCACCAACCCCTGAAGTTGGCCGCCGACGCGTTCACCGAGGGCCTCAGGGCTTCGTACGTGAGCGGAAGCGGCTTGACCTTCCCGGCCACCAACACCGACCGAGTCACCGTGGAAACGGGCACGGTCAATACGACCATTCTCGAGGAGAACGGTCTTTCCTATGCAGGCCCCCTTCAATTCACGCTCCCTCGGGGCATCCAGGTCGTTGACGCCTCGTCCACCTCCGGCAACCTGATCCTCAGCGAAGAAGACGGGCGCCAAGTCGTGACCTACGTGGTGCCGCCCGGTGAATTTTCCGACGAAATCTCCTACCGAATTCAAGTGGGCTGGTTGTACTTCCTGATCCAATTCTGGGTCTACCCCACCATCGTCCTCATCTTGCTGGTGTTGTTCATTCGTCGACGACGTCGCAAGAAGAAGAAGAAAAAGGCCGCCATGGCCAACCGAGAGGCCAGCATCAACAAGGCCCAGATCGGCGACACTGAGTTCGCCGACCTGGCGGGCTATGCCAGTCCGGGCTTGAGGCACGGGGAGACCATCGAAGACATGGCCTTCATTGACGAACTGTCCCGTTAGTGAAGGGCAGCGTAAATCCGCTCAGCGAGCGCGGGACCGATGCCCGGGACGGTGGTCAGTTCCGCTTGGGTAGCGTGCTCGATGCCTTTCCGTCCCCCGAAGTGACGTAAGAGCGTTTGCAATTTTTTGGCGCCAAGACCCTCCACCGCTTCCAACGGGTCGGCCAACCTCGAGCGGCTTCGGCGTTTCCGATGGAAGGTGTTCACGAAACGATGGGCTTCGTCACGGGCGTGGACGAGCACGCGACCGCTGCGGTCCAACACGATGGGTTCGTGGCCGGTTCGGTACACCGTCTCTTCGCGTTTGGCCAGGGCCGCCAACGGAAATCGGTCGGCCCATCCGTGCTCTTCAAGCGCTTGACGGATGGTGCTCAAATGGGTTTCACCGCCGTCGATGAGCAGCAGGTCGGGCCATTCTTCCTGGCGTTTGGCCCAGCGGACGACGACCTCCTTCATCATTCGCAAATCGTCAAGCGCCTCGCCCTTGACAACGTATTTTCGATATTCATCTTTGGCCGGTCGTCCGTTGCGCATCACGACGCTGGCGCCGACCCGCTCATCGCCTTGCAATTGGGCCATGTCAAAACACACCACGTGGTCGAGGGCGGTCATGCCGAGCACCTTGGCCCCGTCGTCGGCCGCCCGCTGTTCGAGGGAACCGCTTGATTTGTTGGCCATGCGTTGGAGTTGAATCGTGGCGTTTTGACGGGCCAGCGTGGCGAGGTTTTCCAAATCACCGCGCTGGGGGGTGCGAACTTCCACCGAGCGGCCTCGCCGCTCGTCGAGCCAACTTTGCAAGCCGTCAAAGATCGGAACGGGAGAGAGCAGCAGCCTCGGAGGGGTGCGGTGAGCATAATGTTCGGCGATGAACATCGACACGGTCTCGCCCACGTCGCCTCGATGGACCACGGGCCACGCTTCCTGTCCTTGGACCATGCCTTCGTCGGCGTGCAGCACCACCAGGGCCGCTAAATCGCCTTCGGCGGCAAAGCCGATGGCGTCGCAATCACGGTAGACCTTGCTGGAAACGACGTGCTGGCTGGTGGTGGCTCGAACGGCCCGAATCATGTCTCGGTGCTGAGCTGCAAGCTCAAACGCTTCTTCTTCGGCCGCCTTTTCCATGTGGTCAACGAGTTCCTCCAGCAGCGGAGCGGCATCGCCGTTCAACACCCGGCGGACGGTCTTCACTCGGTCGTCGTATCCCGTTCCGTCGATGCATGGGCCAGCACACAGCCCGATGTGCATCGAGAGGCACCCTTGGGGGAGCAGTTCTTTGCAATCCCGAATCCCAAATTGGCGACGGAGCAACTGCATGACCTGTTTGGCCGCGCCGGCGTTGGGAAACGGACCCCATTGTTCGCTGGTTTTGGGCGGTCGGCGCGTGTACATGATGCGTGGGTATTCCTCGGTGGTCATGGCGAGGTAAGGGAAGGATTTGCCGTCCTTGAGCATGGAGTTGTACCGAGGCATGTGCTCCCGAATCAACTGCCGCTCAAGCACCAAAGCGGCTTGCGGTGTTTGGGTCACGATGCACTCGATGTCGTCGGCCCGTTCCACCAATTCAGGAATCATGTGGCGGTCCGGGTTGCTGGCAAAGTAGGACCGAATTCGTTCGTTGAGGCGGGTGGCTTTCCCGACATAGAGAACCCGACCCTGGGCGGTTTTGAACAAGTAAACGCCCGGTTCACTTGGCAACTGAGCCGAAGCCAAGTCCACGGGCATATGGCATCCACGAAGGCCGTGGCTCAAAAGGGCACCTCATCGGAACGGTGGGGCGCACGATTGGGGATGTTTGATGAAGGAGGCGCTCTGCCTGTTCAGCGGGTATCGCATGTTCAGTCGCTCTCAGGAACGCTTGCTCCGGTACCTCGGCGGTTTCCCAGAGGGGCTTGAACAGGCTTGGGATGTGCCGCGTGACCTCTCGCTGCCCGGTTTGGCCGACGCCATGGGCGTGGTTCGTTCCGGGCTCAACCAACCGTTGACCGGGCTCTTGAACGACGCCTACATCACGGTGCGTGTGGCTCACGTCATCGGGGGGGGCAGTCGGCGACGGCAAGTCTACCACATCACCAAGAAAGGGCGTGCTTGGTTGGAAGAACACCCTGCCGAAGCCCTCGAAACGACATCCAATTCACCGTCCTCAACCTCGTTCTTGGTGGGCCGTGAAGCAACCTTGAGTGCCTTGACCTCCATGTTGGAAAACGATGGAAGGGCGGTGCTCGGCGGTCTTTCCGGAGTGGGAAAAACGGCGGTGCTGAAGGCCATTCAGGAAGCGACCGCCGCAGGTGGAACCACCGTTCGATGGGCGGACCTCGACGAATTCTGCGATGCTCAAACCGTCTTCACACGCTGGTTCGCAGAGGAGGGCCCTGCACCAACCGATTCCCAATCCTTGCTCGAGGCGGCCGTGGTGGCCAAGGAGCATTCGCTGTTCATCGTGGACGACCTGCATCGACTCGACCCTCGGCATGCCGATGAGGTGGTGGGTTTGCTCAACGGCATGCATGAAGGCGGCTGTTCCTTGCTGCTCGCCAGTCGCCTACCGTTGATCGGCGGGTTGGATTGGCCCGTTCATCGCCTGTCCACGTTGGAACCCGACGAGGCCTCGGCGCTGCTGGGCGAGCACCTGTCGGCCGAGCAGCGTTTGGCCGTTGCGAAGGCCCTGGGAGGCCATCCGATGGCCCTCAACCTGTATCGTGAAGGCGATCCACTGCCCGAGGCCGGTGCCGACATTCAGGCCTTTGTTGAGGCCACGATGCTCAACACGTTGGACGAGGCCGAGCGCTTGGCCTTGGACCAAATGGTGCTGTTTCCCCGCCCGCTTCCCGCCGAGGTGGCTCCGGGAAGCGACGCCGTGGAGGCGCTCGATGACCGTGCCCTCCTGCGTTGGTCGGGTGCCACGGCCTCGTTTGAAGTCCAACATCTGGTGCGAAACGTACGCAGAACCATGTTGAGCGAAACCGAGCTCATGG
>JALRLR010000083.1 GCA_023254355.1 Candidatus Poseidonia sp. | reverse complement strand
GCAGCGAAAATCGACATCGCCGTTGACCCGCTGGAGTGCACAAATAACTGTGCAGACAACCTTCCCAATTCGATTGCCGTGCTCGCCGCCGCACCGCGAGGAACCCTCCTTCACGCCCCGGATTGTTACATGGACAAGCTGGCTTGCGGCCCTTTGTTGGCCGACCACGTTTCCTTGGACGGTGGCGTGGCCTACAACATTGAACAAGCGATGCACGTGTTGGATTGTGAGGCCGAAGCGGTTCGGATTGTGGCTTTGGACCGGACGCGACATCAGGATTTGTTTGCTGAAATCCGGAAGGCCGGCGCTCAACTCCATTTGTTGAGTGACGGGGATGTCTCGGGCGCGCTTTGGGCGGCCAAAGAGGACGGACCCTATGACATGCTCATGGGCATCGGCGCCGCCCCTGAAGGCGTGATTTCAGCCACGGCCATTCGAGGAGTAGGGGGTCTGTTTGAGGGGCGGCTTGTGTTCCGTTCGCCCGAGGAAGAACAACGGGCGGCGAGCATGGTGAACGACGATTTGACCCGCTTGTGGAGGGCTCACGACCTGTGTCAAAGCGAAGATGCGGTGTTTGCTGCGGCCGGAGTGTGTGACGGATACCTCCCCGGCGTGGTGGTGGACGAAACCACCACCACGACCTTCAACGAACTGATCGACGTGTCCCGGGGCACCGTTGTTCGTTCCGAGCAGGTCCGCCAACGAACGTGATGAGGCAAAGCCATGGCGCAACAACTTCGCATCGATGTCCGCCTCCCCGAAGGCCATTGGGCAGGTGATGTGACGCGCGCTCACCCTTCCGCCACCTTGCGCATCGAACAACACATGCCATTGAGCCGTGGGCGGGGCACGGCCCGCTGCTGGAGCAGCGAAGCCCTCGACGAGACCGTGGCGGAACACGTAGGCATCGATGGTTGCACCTCCGTTCAGGACGGCCGATTCAGCGTGACCATTTCGGCGGGTGGCGGTGGGTTTCTGCGGCCCCTGGTTGACCTAGGTGTGGTTCCGAGGACCCCGTTTGAAGTTCGAGACGGTTGGGTCGAGTGGACGGTTGAAGGCAGCAGAGAACAAATGCGCGAACTGGTGAACCGTTTCCGTTCCGATGAGATTCCACACCGTTTGCTGTCCACGCGAAGCACCACGGCTCGACTCTTGACGCCTCGCCAACGGGAGGTGTTTGAAGTTGCGTCGCGAGAAGGGTACTGGGACGTTCCCCGTCGCATCAACCTCACCGAGCTCGCAGCGTTGCTCGACGTGGCCAAGTCCACGCTTTCAAATCAACTTCAACGCATCGAATCCGCCGTGTTCAACGCCTTCACCGACGAGATTCGGCGACAAAGCCCCTAACATGTTCGGGCGAACATGTTCGTAAAGGGTATAAGGAGGTCCGCACCCTCCTCACACCATGGACAACCTGCCGAAGACCTGGGACGACTGGATTGAGAATTTCAAAACTTGGCAAGACAATGTCGGCTACAAGCGAGAATGGATGGGTGACTTTGACCTCTCCATCCAGTTTGATTGGGAGCGCGCTGGCGATGTTATCGAATTCGGCGACTACGCCGGCCGCACCAAGTGGGAACGGTCACTCCAGGTCCCTCACCAAAGCATGCGAGACGCTTTGGTCTCCATGATCACCGTCCAAGGCGACACTGAATTCGCCTCCGTGGAACAGCAACGCCACCTCCTGGCCACGGCCCCCACCGATTACGACCGCTATGCGGCCGCTCGCATCATGGCGGAAGAACAACGCCACGGCTGGCAAATGGCCTATCTCCTCATGACCTACTTCGGTCAACAAGGACGCCGCGAAGCACAGAAACTCCTCGAACGCAACGCTCAGGACGGCGACCGCCTTTTGGGCGCGTTCAACCGCCCCATGCCTCACTGGCTGGACTTCTTCTGCTACACGATGTTTGTGGACCGAGACGGAAAGTTCCAACTCGGCATGCTGTCCACCTCGGCGTTCAAGCCGCTCGCCGCCAGCATGGGCCCCATGCTGAAGGAGGAATCCTTCCACTTGGGAACCGGCTCTAACGGGCTTCGCCGCATCATCAAGGCCGGTGTCATTCCGCTTGACATGCTCCAGCGTTACATCAACAAATGGGTTTCCACCGCTCATGACCTGTTCGGTGTTGACGAATCGTCGTCCGCCCACTGGGCCTACGTTTGGGGCATCAAGGGTCGCTGGGACGAACGAAAGAAGCTCGAGGACAACCTCGAAGTGGACAAAGAGACGCTCAACGAGGAGGCTCGCCACCACTATCACGAAGAAATCGTGCTTGAGGTTGAGAAGCTGAACGGTTACTTGCCAGAAGGGGCCGCTGCCCTCTACGTGCCCCACGAGAACTTCAATCGAGAGATTGGCACCTTCAAGCGCCAACGCTTCACGGTTGAGGGTGAGGCCTTCACCGGTAGCGATGATGAGTGGACCGCCTACGTGACGACCCACCTGCCCACCGCCCAAGACGAAGAAGACCTCAAGGAACTCTTCAAGCAACAGTGGGTGGCTGAAAAGCCCATGACGGCTCGCCAAATCGCCTCTGGCATTGGCGCCAGTGCGTGAAGGGATCGGTGTTCCTCGTGATCCCCGTCGCCCTCTACGGTGTCGACGCCGAGATGTGCGAGCGGTTTTTTGAAGCGCTCCCCGGCTTGGTGACCGATGCCTACGAAGACCGGAGTTACATTGAATCGCTGTACGCCGTCCAAGCCGACCAATCGATTGAGCACGTCCACATCGCCGACCAATGGTCCAACCGCGACCCCTATGCATGGCCAGAGGACATCGTTAACGAAGTGGAAATGGTGCTTCGCACCACGTCCTATCCTGACGTTTCCCTGCTCGAGCACCTGATGACGCTGGACGGGGTTGACGCCCAACGCATTTCAGAATGGATGCACTTCTCCACCAACCTCTTTCCGATTTACTCCCAAAAAGCCTGTGAAACGCTTCAGAGAATGGGCCTCGACACGCCCTATCGGCCCGACGACATCGCCAGTTACGGATTGTACGTGAGCAGGATTGAAGGACTGAAACTTCATGCCCCAGCCGCAGGACTCCCGGAAATCGGCCTTCCCCGAACCCGGATGCTGCAGTTGGGCTTGGAGCGGTTTGAATGAAACACGCCGCCGTCCATTTCAAACTGTTCTTGGTCGCCACCATCTGGGGTTTTGGATGGCCCGCTGGGCGTGTGGTTGCGCTTGACACCCCTCCCGTCCTCGCTTCATGGCTCCGGTACGTGGTGGCCTGCCTGTGTTTTCTGGCGTATCTCAACCTTCGAAAGGCCTTCGTCTTGCCTTCACGACGTCAATGGAAAGGCATTGCGTTGATCGGCTTCTGCTCCACCTTCCTCTACCAATTGTTCTTCATGCTCGGCATGGCTCGGACCGCAGCGGGTGACGCCTCGTTGATGATCACGCTCAATCCTCTGTTCACGGCCATTCTGGCCAGTCTCTTTCTCAAGGAATCCTTCACGAAACGTCACACCCTCGGGGTGGCCTTGGGATTCTCGGGGGTTCTCGTCCTCTTTCTCGCCTCACCCAACACCAACCTCGTAACCGCCGAGCGTTGGCTCGGTAACGGTTTCATCGCCTGCTCTGCCTTGTCGTGGGCAAGCGCGACCATCCTGATGAAGAACCTCATGACCGATACGAACGAAGAAGCGGGTATGACGCCCCTTCACTTGACCGTCTGGTCTTCCCTGGCGGGCTTGGTGTTCTTGACGCCGTTCTTGGTGGGCGAGTTGGTTCAACAAGGTGGAGTTCACCGGCCCTCGGTTGAGGCGTGGTATGGCATTGTTTTCTTGGCCATCCTCTCCACCGTGGTGTCCTACGTTTGGTTTGCCGACGGAGTGATCAAAATTGGGGCTGGAAAAGCAGCCTTGTACGTTTACCTCATCCCTCCGTTTGGAATTCTGGGAGGATTCATCCTGCTTGATGAGCAACTCGGCCTCTCCTTGCTCGCTTCATTTGCGCTCATCGCCGGCGGCGTCGCCATCGCTCAAAGCGAGAAGCGTCATGAACAAGAAGCCGTCCTCACGGAACATGGCCATTGAACGCGTCGCCGTGATTGGAGCGGGCACCATGGGTGCGGGTATTGCGCAAGTGTGTGCCCAAGCGGGTTGGGACACCCGGCTCTACGATGCCTTTCCCGAAGGGCTTGCTCGCGGCATGGAACGGATTGAAGCCTTCTGGGAGAAGGGAATCGCTCGTGGAAAAACCACCGCTGAACAACGCGATGCGTGGCGTGGTCTCCTACGGGCGGAAGAGGACATGAAAGCAGCCCTCGAGGACGCTGACTTGGTGATTGAAGCCGTTCCCGAAATCCCCGAGCTGAAGCAATCCATCTTCTCCCAACTCGGCCAATGGGCTCCCGAGCATGCCGTGCTGGGCACCAACACCTCCTCCTTGTCCATTGCAGATATCGCAGCGGCCACCTCATGCCCCGACCGGGTGATTGGCATGCACTTCTTCAATCCCGTTCCCATCATGAAACTCCTCGAGTTGGTGCGACATGACACGACCTCGGAAAGCACCGTATCCATCGCTCAAGCAGCCGGCGAAGCCATGGGCAAAACCACCATTCTCGTCAAGGACGTCCCCGGGTTTGCCACCAGCCGCCTTGGCGTCGTCCTGGGCAACGAAGCCATTCGTATGCTGGCCGACGGCGTGGCGAGCGCCAACGACATCGATACCGCCATGGTGCTTGGCTACAAACACCCGATGGGACCGTTGGCACTCACCGACCTCGTCGGATTGGACGTTCGACGGGACATCCTTCTCAACCTGCAACGTTCCTTCAACGACGATGCGTACGCCCCGCATCCGTTGCTTGAACGCCTCGTGGCCGAGGGACGACTTGGCAAAAAGTCTGGAAAGGGCATCTACGACTGGTCAACAGGACAAGCCGAGGAAACCTCGCTTGAATGAAGACCGTCCTGGCCACCGATTTATGTGACGGCGGCTCCTGCCCAGCGCATGGACCAATCCAATCCCAGCCCTTGGAGCACCGTCATGGGGGCCAGCGAAGACAACGCTGTCAACACCGCCATTACGAGTGACCCGGTGGCGAACGAAGTGATTGGAGCTGCCACTCAACTTCAACCGGCATCGTTCCCAGAATCCGGGGCAGTCGGTCTCCAACAAGGCATCACGACTCAGGCGATTATCGTTGGTGGTGAAACCAAGAGCCCGAAGCTGCCCATGATCATCGCGGCCATTTTGCTGGTGAGCGGCCTGGTTGGGTTCGGTATCGGCGTGGCGGTGGGCGGCTCCATTGAGGACACCTTCAACCGCCTCTCCACGGTTGATTACACCACGGCGATCGGCGAGAGCGGCAACCTCACCCACGATGACGAAGATGGGCTGGGGGAAGAAGGCTGGTACTTGCTCATTCCCGGTGACCCCAAAGCCGACGAGAACAACAACAACATCGTGGATGCTTGCGAAAACGTGAACTTTTCCGTTCGTGATGAAAACGGCAACGATGTGAGCGACCGAACGGCAAAGATTTCGTGTTCGCTGGACGAGAATGCGAGCGATTCCAACCTCTACGAGGAATATTTTGACATCAAAAACCATGTCATCGTCGCCCGTATTTGCTCCACCGTCACCGACGATGTGGGGGTGTCTGAACACGATTGTGAAGAAGGCGAAGTCTTGACCGTGTCCAACGATGCTGGCATCAACATGTCCGTCGTTGACCTTGATGCCATGTACATCGAATCAGGATTCGTGGAAGAATTGCTCACCAAAGGTGCAATTTCGGCCACGTCGTTTGGTGCGGGTTGCTGTTCTGCATGCGGTGGTCTCGTTGCCCTCGTCGTTGGCCTGACTCGCCTGGGCGGAACGAAGCCTAAGCAACAGGTCCA
>JALRLR010000082.1 GCA_023254355.1 Candidatus Poseidonia sp. | reverse complement strand
TGATTAACAATTTTTAAAAATTGATCGGGCCCTTTAATTAATTTTGGACTGATTAAATCTTTTCCTTCTGTATCTCTCTGAAATGAACCAACAACATAAGAATTATTTGGAATTTTGTATTTTGACCTGAGAGATTCTCTGTCTTCAATTGGAATGAGAGGTGGACTTCAGCGGTGTTTGGCCCGCCTTCCCACGTCCCCGTTGTGTCGACATCAATGAACGCCTCTTGGACGGGCAAGGCTTCGTAAGGCCCCGGTTCAAGCACCCGCGCATAACTGCCCGTCCAATTCCATGCCAACGTGTGTCGCTCCCAAATGGAAGGGTAACCGGTTCCGTCCTCATTTGTTGATGTAGGCGTGGCGTCACCGAAACACCCCGAAAGCGGCAGCGTGAGCAACAGCGCCACCAAACACAGCGCCTGTCGCATGACACGGGGACGGAAGGGGGTGACATGAACATAATGCTCAGGAAGAGCCCCCGCCGCCACAAGCATTGAGGAGGGGGGCCGCACAGGCCCGAGCATGGACCCGGAAGGAGCGTGGGGGGCACGCTGGCAAGCAGCGTCATCGGCCATGGCCAAACGCTACATGACGGTCGCCGCTGAAAAGCAATCCTTGGTTTGCTTGGCCGCTGACCGAAACACCATGGCCGGACTGATGGACCTCATCAGCGCCGTCGGCCCCCACGTGGCCGCGTTGAAGACCCACGTCGATTTGGTGGACGATTGGTCGCCAAAAGCCTGGGAGGATTTTTGTAAAGCGGCCCATGAGGCGAATTTGCTGATCTTCGAGGACCGAAAATTCGCTGATATCGGAGGCATCAGCCGGGCGCAAATGGCCGGTCAATTCGACATCCGGTCGTGGTCCGATTTGGTGACCGCCCACCTGATCAGCGGACCTGACATCGTCGACGGGTTGCAAGCCGGATGGAGCGATGTCGGGCGGGAAGGCGGCGTGTTGCTGCTCGCTCAAATGTCCAGCCGTGGAAACCTGCTCAACCCCGCTTACACCGATGAAGTCGTGGCCAAAGGACAGGTCCATCCGGGCGTCTTTGGGTTCATTGGAAACGGTTCTCGGCCCGAAGAGTTGGCTTCCTTGCGAGCCAAGGTCGGTCAGGAGAAACTCATCTGGACGCCCGGTGTCAATCTGGCCGTCGGCGACGGTGCCATGGGACAACGTTACGGTGACCCAAAGGAAGCGGTGTTGGCCGGTTCGGATTGCGTCATCGTGGGTTCTGGAATTCACAAAGCGGACGACCCTGCCAAAGCGGCCAAGGCGTACGCTGAAGCGTCTTGGGCCGGCCTGATTGAACGGAACGGGTGAGGGCACGTGGGGGTGCTCGAAGTCGTGCTGGGCTCGCTCGGTTTGGTGTTCCCTGCGTGGTTGATTTGGCGCGCCCTCTCCACCTCACGCCAACTCGAACGGCGTTTGGCCGCCGGTGACCCGACCCTGCTCAACGACGACCGTTTCAAGGTCGACCGCGTGACGCTTGGTCCAGCAGGAACCGAACTCATCGAGGACGTCCAGTTCGTGGCCGTGGCCTCGGTGCCCGTTCAACATCAAGGAGGGGAGTACCATCCCGGAACACATGGAAATTGAACGCCGTTTTCTCGTTGATGCACGAGAGGCGAAGCCTTGGCGAGCGGCCCCCATCGCCTACCGAATGGAACAACATTACGGGGTGGGCGACCATCTCCAACTCATTGACGGTGTGTTCGCTTGCAGCGGCGTGGTGGTGGCCAGCATGTCGGCTGAAGAAGCGGTCGTGTACGCTCAAACCACGGATTGGGTAACCCGACTTCGGGCACGAAACGATGAATGGTTTCTCACGTTCAAATCGCGAGTCTCCTCCATGGCTGCGCGAGAACTGGAGTGGTCATTGGAGGGCGAAGCCGCTCAAGCCTTGCTCGGTCACGGGCCGTTTCCTTCGGTCGAAAAAACCCGCTATGTCTGGGTCGGAGATGACGAAATCGTCTGGGAAATTGATGAATTCGAGGGGGGTTTGGCGGGCCTGGTCCTCGCCGAAGTGGAATTGGAACGGGCAGACCAAGACGTGGCCCTGCCCGATTGGTTGGGCCAAGAGATCACGGGCCTCTCGTCGTGGTCGAACCGAGCGCTGGCCGAAACCTTGGCATCAACTCGATAACGCGGTCGTCATCGCTTCAATCACCCGTTGAACCTCTCCATCGGTCATCTCGTGGAACAGGGGGATGGCCACCAAGCGGTGGGCGATCGCATCGGTCACCGGAAGGGTTTGATGGTGTTGGGAATGGGAGGCGTAAACCTGTTGTCGGTGGCACGGCGTGGCGTAGTACACTCGGCTGTCAATCCCTTGAGCATCCAAAGCTTGCCGAAGGCCCTCGGGGTCATCGGCGAGCACGCAATATTGGTGCCAGGCGTGCTCGGTGTTGGGACGGACGGGAGGTGGGCGAATTCCCGGAAGGTGGGCGAAGGCTTGCTCGTACCGGGCGGCGATGCTTCGGCGGCGCTTCAGCCACCCGTCGAGTCGCTTGAGTTGCACCCGGCCAATGGCAGCCGTGACTTCGGACATACGGAGATTGGAGCCGAGTTCGTGCGACTCCAAACGTGCGTCTCTCCCGTGGTTCACCAAGGCGTCCATCCGGGCGGCGAGGTCGTGGCGTCGGGTCATCATCATCCCCCCCTCGCCTCCCACGGCGAGATTCTTTGACGGGAAGAAGGAGAAACAGGCGACGTCGCCCACGCCCCCGGCAGGGGTTCCCGAAGCCGCTACCGCCCCGTGCGCCTGGGCGGCGTCTTCGATGTAGGCGATGCCATGGTCGTCGCACCACGCCACCAGGCCGTCGTCGCACATTTGGCCAAAGAGGTGAACCGCAATCACGGCCTTGGTGTTGGGCGTCCTCGCCGCTTCAAGCGAGGCGAGGTCAACGCACCAGTGGTCGGGCTCCACATCCACAAACACGGGCGTGGCCCCCACCAGCGAAACGCAGGTGGCCGTGGCGATGTAGGTCAACGAAGGGACGAGCACCTCGTCCCCCGGCCCGATATCAAGCAGACGGAGCGCCCCCCAAAGCGCGACGGAACCGCTCTGGCAGGGCGTGCCCTGGACGGCCTGACAATACGCAGCAAATTCCGCACCGAAGGCCTTGCCCTGAGGACCTTTGACCCAGTGCAACGAATCAAGCGTTGAAATCGCCGCTGTTCGCATCTCGTCGTCCCACGAAGGGCGAGCCATGGGGAGGCGTTCCATGCTTCGGCGTGTTTCTTCTCCTCCTTGAGTCTGCGTTTGTGGCGGGCTCCCAATCGCGCCTTTCAAGACCCCCTACCGTTTTCGCCGACCCATGGTGTCCGACGACGAGGGATTCACCACGCCCCCCTCGTCGACTCCCGAAAGCAGCGATGTTGGCGGCTTGGTCGACGATCTGTTCGGCGGGACGGAGAGCGAAAGCACCCCTTTAGCCACCAAGACGGGCAGGGCGTACAAACCACGGGGGCTGTTTCTCGGGCATCGGCGCGACAACGGTGCCCCCATTGACATCGCTCCGCAGGTGCTGGCTCGTCACGGAGCGATGCTCGGCTCAACGGGGTCGGGCAAAACGGTGATGGCCAAGGCGCTGATCGAGGAGGCGGCCTTGGCCGGCATCCCATCCCTCATCATTGACCCGCAAGGCGACCTTGCACGGTTGGCGCTGGGCATTGACCCGGTGGAACTGGAAGAAAAGGACGGTGACGTGGCCCGTGCGAAGAAGCTCATGGACATGTGCGAAGTGCGCGTGTGGACGCCCCTTCGCAGCAAAGGCTTGCCCTTGTGCATCGACCCGTTCCGCGCCCCGCCCGCCGACCTTGACCCGGAAGAAGCCATCACCGCATGGGACATGGTCGCCGCTGGGTTCGCCAATTTGGCCGGCTTTGATGTTGAGAAGCCACAAGGAAAAACGGTCAAACCCTTCCTCTACGAAATTTTGGTTGAAGGGACGCGTTGTGGATTGAACGTTGGGGACTTCCAGGCTCTGGCTCGCGTGGTTCGCGAGCCTCATCAGGAGTTTATTCGCCATCTCTACCCCGAATGTTTTGACCAAGACGAGGAGGAGGAGAAGGTTGACCCCCCCACATGGAACGAGGTCATGATTGAACATCGCCTCACGGATTTCGAAGAGCGGTTGCCAAAATCCACTCGTAACGACCTCGCTCGCCGACTCGCGGCCTTCTCATCGGGCGTGAATCAGCTCCTGTTTTCCAACGGCGTTCCCATTGACATCGACGCCTTCGTTGAGTCCGCCGTCCCCGGCAAAGTTCCCCTCAACATCGTCTACTTGAACACCATTCAAGACGAGAATCAAAAGCAGTACTTCGTCCAAGAATTGTCCCGTGAACTCTACGATTGGATGCTGACTCAACAGCCCGCCGACGGGGAACTCAAACTCCTGTTCTTCATGGACGAGGTGGCCCCCTACCTTCCGCCTCATCCCCGCAACCCTCCGGCCAAAGACCTCATCAAATTGATTTTCAAACAGGCTCGGAAATACGGCGTGGCTTGCGTGTTGGCCACCCAGAACGTCAGCGACGTGGATTACAAAATTCTCGCCCAAGCCAACACCACCTTCATCGGGCGCTTCACCCAACCGCAGGACGTTGAGAAGGTTCGCCACCTGCTCAAGGAAAGCGGCGGCGACCAAGACCTCGTGGCGCAACTGCCCACCCTCGGGCCGGGGCAATTCCAGATGGTGGCGCCCGACGTCGACCCGAATCCAGTGCCGATTCAATGCCGCTGGCTCTACACCGATCACGGTGCACCGCTGAACGAAGACCAAGTCGAAGAGATCATTTCGCCTGAAATCCGAGCGTGGGCCAAAACCCGCTCCGCGGGCAGCAACCGCTCACGAGGAGCAGGTGCTGCGCACGCCGCCAGCCGGGGCTCGTCGTGGTCGGGGGGAACCGAGTGGGAAGACGGCGCGGCACAGAGCATCGTGGAAGCGGCTCGAATCAAGTCGGCCGGTGGCATGGCGGCTGCCGCCCACGGCATCGTTGACGATTCCGCGTTTGAGGTCAAACTCATGGGCGGCTTGGCCGTCTTGCGAGACGGACGAGACCCGCTCTACACGATGCAGGCGGCGGTGAACGTCGCCACGGTGGCGCTGCTCACGTGGGTCATGGCGGCCCTGATGCTGGCCTGGCGAGACGCCGATTTGTCCGGTTGGTGGCTGCTGGTGAGTGCCACCACCTGTCTTGCCGCGGTGGGTGTGCTGGTCCTCGAATGGGTTTTGGGCCATGATGCTGAACTGCTGCAGAAACTGAGCAAGTTTGCCCATGCGTTTCAACTGCTTCAGGTCCTCTGGCTTTGGGTGTTGCTCGGGTGGACGATTTGGGGCTCGCTGGACCTCCGAGGAGCAGAACCCTTGCTGGAAGTCGTCGTGGTTTGGGTGACCTTGTTTACGGGCATCGAATACCTCACTCGTTTCCAATTGGGCCGCATTCGTTGGAACGGCGGGTCGGCGCTGGACAAAATCGTCGGGGTTTCGGCCCTCTTGACCAAGGCTGAACTGACCGAAATGAAAGCCACCTCTCGAGAATTGCTCAGCGCCGTGCGGTGGATGTTGCACGGGGCGACCTTGGTGTGGCTCTGCTGCCTGCTGGCGTTCCAAGGCGGCGTGTTACCCGCCGACGCCGCGCAGGCCACGTGGGGACGGCCTACGCTGTGGTTGGCGTCGATTTACGGCCTCATGTTTTGCAGCGAAGCCTGGCTCCGCTTGCGGGGTCGCTGGCCCAGCGAACACCGCCCCTCAACGGCATGAGCAGAGGAGTGAGGGTCGTGGCTGAAACGCTTGAAGAACCGGCTTACGAGGTCATCCACACCCACGACGGGTTCGAAGTTCGACGTTACGCCCCAACGGTTCAAGCTCGCGTCCAAACCGCGAGCCGAGACGGTGG
>JALRLR010000081.1 GCA_023254355.1 Candidatus Poseidonia sp. | reverse complement strand
GATGCCCTTTCCAAGCGGAAGTTGACGGAACTTTTCGGACCAGTTGGAACCCTCACGCACACGTTCGAGCGCTTCTCGCATCCCGTTCGACGTGATTCGGAAACCGCTGATGGTGCGGCTGTGAGGTGGCAAAAGGTTAGCCAAACGAAGGTCAATCGGGTCCACGGCCATGGATTCGGCCATTTCATCCAACCCAACTTCAACGGCACACCGGGTGTTGACCGCTCCGTGACCCCGCATGGCACCCGAGGCGGGTTTGTTGGTCCACACACGAGCACCGGTGTAATGGAAGGACCCCAGTTCGTAAGGCGCCGTGGCGAGCACGCCGTTGTAGTAAGAGGTCACGTGACCGAACGAGGCAAAGCCACCGCCGTCAATGAGCGCATCGATATCGAAACTCGAGATTCGACCGTCGGTGTCGGCCGTCATCTTGACGTCGATGTGACTGGGATGTCGGCCGCGGTTGATCCAATACACTTCCTCCCGGTCAAACGTGATGCGGACCGGTTTTCCGGCTTTGCGAGCCAAGAGAGCAGCGCACATCTCGTGCGGGAACGGGTCGGATTTGCCGCCGAAACCACCGCCCACGAAGGTTCGCACGACGTTGATTTGGTGCATGGGGACATCGAGCACGGTCGACAGCGCCCGGTGGGTGTAGTGGGGCACTTGTTGAGGCGTGTACAGTTGGAGCCGGCCGTTGGGGTCCCAATGCGCCACGACGGCATGAGGTTCGGTGAACCCGTGGTGCACACCCGACATGGTCCATGTCCCGTGAGAGGAAGCATGGGGGGAATTCACAAGGGAGCGATCGCCGAATTCTTGGAACACGCGCTTCTGGACGTTGGTTCGAGCGAGGTGGTACTTTCCGCGCCAGTGAATCGGTTCGTCGTGGTCTTCCAGGCCGAGCTTGGGGTCGAAAACGGGCTCCAATTCTTCCCATTCAATGTCGAAGAGCGAAAGCGCTTCAATCGCCGTGGCCTCGTCAATCGCGGCAACGCAGGCAACCAAGTCGCCGACGTGCCGGACCTTCTCGACCGCCATGGCATGTTCGTCCTTCGTGACCGGAAGCACACCAAATCGGTTCGGTGCATCCTGTCCGGTGGCCACGGCAACGACGCCCGGGAGGGCCTCAACCCGAGAGGTGTCAATGGATTTGATGCGTGCGTAGTGGTGCGGCGAACGGAGAATTTTTCCGATGAGTTCCCCTTGGAGGCGGACGTCGTCGCCGTACCAAGCCTGACCGGTGACCTTGGCGTTGGAATCAACCAACGGCATGGCTTTGCCGACCGACGTGCCCGTTCGGGCCCGGTCATGGATGTGGTCGCCGGCCGGTTTGGGTTCGCGACCACCGACCGTTTCGGGAATGTAATCCAAATCGCGTGGACGCATCGTCGGCTCGGAACCGCCTGAACCGGGCGGAGGAAACGACTGCTTTCCAGCCACACGCTTGCCGTCGCGTCGGGTTTCCGAAGCATCGCTGCCGGGCTGTTGTTTGTACGAACCCATGATGATCACTTCGCATGGCCGGGCGGCATGGTGGGCTCTTCGGGCCCGGAGGGATGAGGGTCTGCATGCGGGTTGCTCGCAGGAGGCGGCGTGGGCACATCGCCACGAGCCATGGCAGCAGCCGCTTCCACGGCGTCGATGATTTGCTGATAACCGGTGCATCGGCACAAATTCCCTTCGATGGCCGTCGCAATCTCGTCTCGGCTGGGGTCGGGGTTGGTGTTGAGCAAGGCTTGAGAGGTCACGAGGAAGCCAGGCGTGCAGAATCCGCATTGCGAGCCACCGTGGGTGGCAAAACACGTCTGAATCGGGGCGAGATGGGCGCCGTCCGACAGGCCTTCAACGGTGATGATCTCGCGCCCTTCCACCTGACCGGCGAGGGTTAAACAGGAGAGTTGGGGTTCACCGTCGATCATCACCGTGCAGCAACCGCAGGTACCAAGGTCGCACCCACGCTTGACGCCGAGCGTTCCAACCTTATCTCGCAGGACATCGAGCAGGACGGCGTTGCTTGGAGCCAAGACCTCAACCGGTTGCCCGTTGACCGTGGCCGACCAAGCCCGGCCTTTTGGCGTCGGAATCATCGGTACGTGTTCCTTGCCCACCATGGTCGTCCCTGCCTCCCCGTAGGTCATTCACCCTTTGATAATTGGGGGGCGGAGGCCTCGTTGCGAGTCACTCCGCTTCGCCAAATTCGCCCCCCAATTGGCTCTCCACCGCTTCGATGGCGTTGCGGAGCACCAAGCCGTGATACACGCGGATTTTGCGCTCCTTCACCTTCTGGTTGACCTTCAACTCAATTTCGTGAAGGGAAGCCAGGGTCTTGACCAAATGGATCTCCTCGAGCAGCGCCCGATACTCGTTTCGGCGTGCGAAAAACACGCCGAGGTAAATGGGGATGAGCAACAACGGGATGACCAACTCTTCGAACACGATTTCAGCCACGCCGGACATGGAGAGTTCAAGCGAATCGGCGTCGTAATCAAACGAGAACGAACCCGGTCCAAGCCCGCCTTTGTAGAAAATACCGGTGTTCACGCCGAAATACATCGTGAAGGGCGTTTCCGTATCATCATAGACGTCCGAGCCACGGTCAAATTCAACGTCATCGGGCCAGCCGTCGTTATCGTTGTCAGGGTCCAAGACATCGGGTATGGTGTCTTGGTCCGTATCGGGTGGTGTTGAGGCGGGATTGAAGGGGTCGTACAACACCGTACCAGAGGATGCCTGTCGTTCCATCTCGTTCCGGATGCCGTCGCCGTCGGCATCGTCATCGTACTGGTCGGGGATGAAGTCACCGTCGATGTCGGAGCAACCTCGCAACCGAATTTTGCTCTTGCCGTAGATGCTGGGGCAGTTATCACTGAGTGGATGCAGTCCTTGGTCGGCATACCCGTCGCCATCGGTATCGGACCAAACGAGAACGTCTTCGGGCCAAACATCCTCTTCGTCGTTGACGCCATCGCCGTCCATATCGGGGTCAACCCCGTCGCCCAAACCGTCGCCATCAAGGTCGCGGTGTTCGCTGGCGTTGTCTGGAAACGCATCGGCGCCCATGCTGACGTTCCATTGTTCATCGGGGTCCGACCAACCGTCGCCGTCGCTATCGAGGCAACCAACACGGTCCTCGGTTGAGGCCCCCTCGGTCACGCAATTGGCTTGCTCGCTCTCCTGGGCGTGGACTGAACCGAGCAAGAGAACAGCCACGAGAAGGGCAGAGGCCAGCGCTTGTCCCCTCATACGGAGAACCAAGAACCCCCTCCTAATGGCTTTTATTCACCCTAATAACAGGAGGAAGGTTTGAATAGGGAACAACCCCATAGAATTTGACATGTCCAAAATGACGATGTTCGCCATGCTGGTGTTGCTCTTGGCGCCGCTCACAGGGTGCACGGCCGAAGAAGAAGTAGAGGCAACGAAATTCCCAATGTTTTCCACCGTCGCTGACGACGGTCAAACCTACAGCAATGCTCGCATGGAGGGTGGAGCCTACATCGTTGTGTTTTCCGCCGAATGGTGCAACAGCCCGTGCTACACCACCATGCACGCCATTTGGGCGGCCAAGGCTGAATTGCCGGTCTTGGTGATGTCAACCGACCCTGCGGAGAACGCCAGCGGCGTCACGCTCAGCGAATGGCACGCCTCGGCGGATGCCCACGACGACGACGAGACGACGGGCGACACCGGCGTCTCCCTAACCACATACGCTTTCATGAAGGGCAGCGACGTGGCCACCGCCTTGGACATCACCCGACCCGGGTCGTTGGCGTTCGTGAACGCGGCCGGCGAGATCACTTACCTCCACGAAGGTCGCATGGATTCCACCGAGGACATTCTGACCCGATGGGCCGAAGCCGGTGGAAGCGTTTGAGAGCGCTTACTGCAAGCCCCAAGATTGGACGTTCGTCGTTCATGGGTTAAATGGAACGTGGCATGAGAGCCCGTGGCCGCAGTGAAGCCCACGGACATCCCCGTCGTGGGTGTCAAGGAACGCCGGCGAGTTTGGACCAAGGCCATCGTTCGTGACCGAGTTCAGACGAAGGTCACGGTTCGTGAAAAGATGAGGCGCCACACTTCGGTCCCATCCACGCCATCATCACCAGCAAAGTACACGTTGCCTTCGTGGAGATGGATGTCCCCGACGCTTCCCCCGCTTGGATGAAGGTCGATGACCTGCCAGGTGGTGCCGTTGATGGCGTTGTGGGCCCACAACTCTTTGCCTGTTGTTCCGTCATCAGCCGAGAAGTACACGGTGTTCTGATGGACGGTGAGGTCGGCAGGTCGGCTGTGGCCTGAACCGGGATTGATATCGGCCACTTCCCAAACGGAATGGTTGGTACTGTCGTAGGCCCACAGTTCGAAGTCCGTTCCGTCGGTGGCGTGCATGTAGATTCGCGTACCGATGAAGGCAAAATCGCTTGGGAAACTGGTGGCTGAACCGGGTCGGGGGTCGGCCACTTGCCAGGTCGAATTGTTCGTGGTTTCGTAGGCTTGCAACTCAATGCCTCCGCCGCTTCCATCGTTGGCTGCGAGGTAGATGCGGGTCCCCCGAACGACCAAATCCGAGGGACTTGACCCAAGGGCACCCGGCATGATTTCAATGTCATAGGCGGTGGTTGAGGTCGTGTTCCACATGCGCAATTCGACCGGTGTTGAATAGTAGAGATGAGGGCCCACAGCGACCAATTCCTGCGGGTTCACACCATCATCAACTTTCCAAGTGCTGGTGTTGGCGTGCTCGTAGGCCCAGAGGTCAAAGTTTCCAGCGCCATCTCGGGCCGCAAAATACGCCGTGGTGCCCAGCAGGGTATAACCACCAGCGAAACTCCCCGAAGTTCCTGGATTGATGTCGGACACGATGCCTGCCGTACCGGTTGATGGGTCATACACCCAAGGTTCGATGCCGTTGGTCACGTCCGAACCCGTGAACATGAGGAGGGACCCCACTGAACGAAGGCTTGAGGCGAACCCGGAATAAATGGACGTGAGGGTGTCGTTGGCATCCAGCGACCATACTCCGCTCGGGCTGGTGGTGATGAAGTACAACGTTGAGTTCAATGTGACAAAGTCCGCCGGGTTGCTACCGCTTGTGCCTGCATTGACGTCTTGCACTTGGTCCACGGCAAACGTCGTGCAGATCAGTGAGGTCATCAGAACCTCTCCCGATTCGAGCACGCCGTTTTGCGCAATGCCGTTGCCCGAACCATCGTCCAAGCCCTGTTTCAGCAATTGACCGGTGCCGTTGCAACCAAGGTAGGAAGGTGCAACCGAAAGACTGGCCACCATCATGGTCGTCGTTGAACTACCGTTCGCTCCATCCGCCCCGGCTGCCCCCGTCTGTCCGTTGCAAACAAAAACGACGGCGTCAATTTCAGTCGGGCTGAGGAATCCATTGCGGTCGTCGTCAATGCCGGTCTCAACTCGGGTTCCGCCGTTGGCACAATTGGAACCGCTTGGCTCAGTGCTCGAAACGATGAGGGATGTCAATCCGTTTTCACCATCGGCACCGTCTTGGCCCGCTGCTCCATCGGCCCCGTCCTGACCGTCGGTGCCGTTCACGCCGTCTTGGCCCGCTGCACCATCCGTTCCGTCTTGGCCGGGCGGGCCTTGAGGGCCGGTGAGGCTGATGCTGCTCCATGTGTTGTTCTGGCAGACGTTGAACCCGGCTTCATCGGCGATGAAGAAGATTTGATTCTGGATCGATGCGTCGCATGGAGGCAGGTCTCCAGTGCTGAGAACGAGCGCAAAGCTCGAGCCTGCCGTGCCGTTCGCTCCTTGTTCTCCAGCATCGCCTTGTGGTCCCTGCGGCCCTTCTGCAAACAACGTGGAGTACATCGAGAGTGGAAACAACACCAGCATGCAGACCACCAAAACGGTCTGCGTTTTGTTCGCAAGCGACGAGGTGAAACCTCCTCCTTTCGAAGCCGTTGATTGAGCCA
>JALRLR010000080.1 GCA_023254355.1 Candidatus Poseidonia sp. | reverse complement strand
GGAAAGCAACGGCATCCTCGAAATCCACTGGAAGTTCTTTGTCACCGCTGAAATGCCCGACCAAGACAACGTCCGCTTCCGCACCGGTTGCCTTGACGACACCGGCACCGCCGGCTTCGCCCCCGTACCGCTGATGTCGGAAACGGGCTTGTCCGTCAACCGTTCCTTCGGTTTGGGCTGGTTGAACGTGCGTGACAACGACGGTGAAGTCACCTCTCAAGACGTCCCTGATGGCTCTTGGGTGGCCGCCGGCGAGCAGATTCACTTCGTTGGAGCGATGTGGTTCAAAGACACGGACGATGCGCCCAAGGACAGCGCGTTCGACGTGCGCGTTTCTCGTAACGGCTACATCGAAGCCACGGCGCGTGACACCACGAACAACAACGGTTCATACTTCATTTCCATCGATTTGCCCACCATCGACGTGCCCGACGGGCTGACCTACGAGGTGCAGACCTACAACGAGCGCAACCCCGACCATGTTCAACAACCCAACGCCGACTGGCGCCGCACCTACCGCGTGGACGCCACCCACCCCGAACGCAAGATGGTCGCTCCTGTCGACGATGCTTACGAGGCGGCGTCCAACGAACAGAACATCATGGTGCTGGTGGAGGACAAGGTCGGTCACCCCATGGAACTTGAACTCAACTATTGGGTTGAGGCGGACCACGATGCCAATCGCAACGGCGAAGCCGATGCCGAGGAATACGTGACCAAGATGGTGCGCAACAGCACCGTGGCCAAATCCAAGTGGTTCATCACCACCATCGACACCTCCCGAAACCCGAACATGGGCCGAGTGTCCTACTTCTGGGACGGTGGCGACGAAGCCGGTAACCCGCTTCATTTCAAGGTCCTTGACGACGATGACGAGGTCATGATGTTCGAGTCGAGCGAAGGTTTCCTCTACGATGACGCCACGTTCCGAACCCGCAAAGATTCGTCCGCCATCTTCACCGGACTGGAATGGTTGGGTCACGAAGACAACCAGGCCGTCTATGCGGGTATGGACCAAACCATCAGCCTCGGTTTCATTGACGCCAACACCGCCATTGACTTCGAATTCATTTCGTTGGTCTTTGACTTTGAAGGACCCAACCCCGCTCGAGACGCCCAGAGCATCTCGTACTCCGGGGTCAACAACACCTTCTGGTCCGATTCTCCCTACATCCATCTGCTGCCCACGAGCAAAATGACACAGACCACCAACGAATCCGGATTGCCGTGGATCCTGCTGGAATTCAGTTTCAAGTTCAGTTGGGACTGGCCCGATGAGGAAATGGGTGACGTTGCGCTGCTGTACAAGGAATTGGGCAGCTCTGACCCGTCCCGTATCTTGCTGCTCGAGCACACGTTCCGAGTGGAGAACGACCTCATGCTCTCGCCAACCGACTTCACCGTGGAGGACATCAGCGAGCCCCGAACCGGCCCGGTGGCGGACGGGAGCCGTGTTCGAAAGGACGACCGGTTGGCGTTCAGCGGCCGCGTGGTCTACGAGGGCAGCCAAACGCCCGCCCCACGAGACGTCGGCATCCTTGTCGAGGTGTTTGACGGCGAAAAGCTCTGGTCGGACGGTTCCCTCACCGCTGACGGCGGTTACGCCGTTGAGGTGCCGCTTTCTTCGGCCCTGACGTTGCAGTCGTCGCCATCTCGAACCTGCCTCATCTCCATCACCAACATTCCCGGCCGTGGTGAAGACATGACGGGAACGCTGGTTTCTACGACCCTCCAAGTGGTGGTTGACGACGCAGCACCTCGGGTGACCCGACGCATTGCCCCGCTCAACGTCATCGATATTTCGGCCAACAACGACCTGTCGCAGATTCCGGTGGAATTCCAAGGAACCGAGGATGCCGATTTGACCGGGTCCAAGCAAACGGTCCACTGGGTCATGCGCGACGCCACTCGAACCATGACCATCGGCGCTGGCTCAACGATTCTGGGCATGCAACAAGACGGTCAAAACGTCAAGTGGACCGGTGTGGTTGACATCACCGCTGGCGGGACCATCGTGCCCCGAGCGGGTGATTTCATCGGCTTCTACGTGACCGGTTACGACGCTGCGGGCAACCAATTCCCGGTGGTTTCCAACTCGGAAGCCAGCCCGGTTCCCGAATTGGCCTCGGACGACACCGATTTCGAACGCCAATGGGTCCGATTGGGAGCCGTCGGTCCAGAACTGCGCGTGCGCAACATCGTCTTGAGTGACGACCACATCGCTCCGGGCTCCAAGATCGACATTCGGGCAGACGTGTTCAACGCCGGTGGTAACACCACGGCTCAGTTCAAGGTCGCCTTCTACGCCGGTTCGAGCGACGAACCCTTCGAAGTGGTTCGCGTCAACGGGATTGATGCGGGCGAAGTCTTCTCCATTTACGTTGAGTGGGAATCCGAAGAAGTTGACCGCGTGCGAGTGGTGGTGGACGCAGATAACGAAATTCCGGAAGCCAACGACGATGACAACTCGGCCGAACACGCCGTGACCATCGCCTACGGTCAATACTTGGGTTGGTTTGATTCCGTTCGGGAGCAACCGTTGGCCTGGCTCTTTGCCTTCCTCAGCATCCTGACCCTCTCCATCGTGTTCACGGTGGCTACGAAAACCTCGATTGACTTTGGAGAAGGCGCTTTCGATGAGGATGAATCCGACTGGGAAGACGACGAAGACGACGAGGACGACGACGACGATGATGACGACGACGATGACGATTGAGGTCGTCCATCGCTTCGTTCTCGATAGCCAAATCCTCAAAAGCAGTGGGTAAGGCCTCTTCCACGGGGGAGGGGAGAGTATGCCGCGCGCGTTTTCCCTGCTTCACGCCTCGTTGGCCGAGGCGCTTGATGAAAAGGGATGGCAAGCGACGCCTGTGCAAGAGCACGTGATTCCGCAGGTCATTGATGGCCACGACCGACTGATCGTCGCCCCCACCGGGTCGGGCAAGACCATGGCGGGGATTCTTCCGTTGTTTCACCGTTGTTTGACCCACAAATGGCCGTCGCTGTCCATTCTCTACATCACGCCGCTTCGGGCGCTCAATCGCGACGTTGACCGTCGTTTGCAGGAATTGGCCGAAGCGGTTGGCTTGCGCGTGGACGTGCGTCACGGTGACACCTCGCAATCGCAACGGGCCAAACAAACTCGCCGTCCGCCGAATCTCTTGGTCACCACGCCCGAGACGTTTCAGTTGATGTTTACGGGGAAGAATCTGCGAGCCATGCTCAGCACCGTTCAGGCGGTGGTGGTTGATGAGGTCCACGATTTAGCCGCCTCAGAACGCGGATGGCAGTTGGGGGTGGGGTTGGCTCGATTGGAGGCCTTGACGGGCCGCCCCGTTCAACGGCTGGGCTTGTCGGCGACCGTGGGTAACCCCGAAGCGGTGGCGGGATGGTTGTCCCCGCGTGGGGCAACGCCGCTCATCACCACGGGCGACCGGAAGACCGAGCTGAGCGTCGAATCACCGGTGGTGCTCCCCGAAGACGAAGAGGGCTGCGTGGACTTGGCCATCCCGTCCCCGAAACAACACTCGGCGTATCGGCGCTTGATTTCCTTGTTGAGGGACGAAGCGCCTTGCTTGCTCTTTGTCAACAGCCGGAGCGAAGCGGAAACGTTGACTGCAAGGCTGCAAGTGATGGCTCCTGACCTCAAATTTGGGGTTCATCACGGTTCGCTGGCGGCTGAAACCCGGCAACAAATGGAGGACGAGTTGCGTGACGGAACATTGGCAGGACTGGTGTGCACCTCAAGCCTTGAACTCGGGATTGACGTGGGCAGCGTGCGTCGCATCTTACAACTTCATTCGCCCAAATCCGTTGACCGCATGCTTCAGCGGGTGGGGCGAGCCGACCACCGTTTGGGGGGTGTCGGCCGAGGCCATGTGGTCACGTGGGACACGGACCATCTTCTCGAATCGGCCGTGGTGGCACGCCGTGCCATGGCGGGGCTGATTGAACCGGTGGAATGGCGCCATCGTCCGTTGACCATCGCCGCCAATCAACTGGTCTTGATGGCGCACGCCTTCAAGGCCGTCAACCTCGATGAGGCCACCGCCATGCTGGCTTCATCCCCGCAATTCGAGGGGTGGCAACGAGCCGATACGGAGGCGGTGTTGCAGGTGCTCGCCGAGCATTGGATCGTCAAACTCACCCCCGTGCCCAGCGAGCTGCCGTGGTACCGATGGCCAAAAGCCGTGTACAAGGTGGCCCAAGAGGAAGCGTTGGCGAAAGGCGAATCGCTGCCTGAAGAGCTGCCGCTGTACACGACGCCCGACGAAGCGGTGCCACGTCAGTACACCGAGCGAACCGTGGAGGTTCCACGCCGCTTCGCCACCGGTTGGTTTTCGTCCGCAGGGCGCACCCGTGACTGGGTCTCCAACCATCTTTCCATGATCCCCGACAAACGCTCGTACCGTGTCCGTGACGCCGTGACGCGAAAGAGCCTCGGTAACGTTGACGAAGCCTTCGTCCTTAGCCTGAACAACGCCGGGGAGGACGACGATGGCACGCCACGTCGCTTTGTCATCGCCGGGCGTACCTGGCTCATCGTGGACGCCGACCCCGAACAATCCGAACTGTTGGTCGCTCCGGTCAAGGACGCCGGTTCTGCTCCCCGTTGGTTGGGAGAATTGCCTCCTGTTCCCGAATCCGTCGCCCGAGAAGTGGGCTATCTGCGCCAACTCATCGCTGAAGATCTTGGCCTGCTTCCGCCGGACCCACCGGTTGAACTTGACCCACGAGGCCTCATTGCGACCCGCACGCATTCGTTGAACGATTACCCGATGGACGCCGAGGCCCGAAGCATGTTGGCCGAACAGGTGAGTGAACACCTCGACGCCACGGGTACGTTGCCCACCGACCGTCGGATGACGGTGGAGGAGCGAGACGACGCCATCGTGGTCAACAGTTGCCACGGCAGTAAAATCAACGAGGCCATCGGCCATTTTTTGTTGGCCATGGCTTCAACGAAATCGGGAAGTTGGGGGCGCTTGGTGGTGGAGCCCACGCGTATCGCCCTGCAACTGGCGGACGTTCGACCCGAGGACATTGTGGGATGGTTGCTCGAGACACCGCCCGAAGCGATTGAACAACTCCTGAGCATCACCGTGCCCAATTCCCGCCAAGTTCGCTGGCGGTTCGCGCAGGTGGCCAAGGTGTTCGGCGTCTTGCGCCACGGCGTTGACCCCCGCCGCATCAACCTCCAAGCCCTGCTGCGCAAATACCGCGGGACGGTGGTGATGGATGAGGTGCTCTCGAAGTTGTTCCATGAACGGATGGACGTGGTGGGAGCCAGCGATGTGCTGCACGGTTTGCAATCGGGCGTGCTTTCCATCACCGTGACCGCCCGCGGCCCGCTCGGGTTATCCAACAAAACTCAGAACGATATGCTCCTTCCAAATTGGGACAACGCCGCCATTCGGGAGCGGCTCAAACTTCGCCTCACCAACGAGCGAGCCGTTCTCTGTTGCCTTCGCTGTCACGGCCTTCGACGGTTTCGGGTGGCCCGTTTCAACGCCATGGAACGCCCCGGTGCATGCTTGAAATGCGGCGGTCAGCGGCTGGCGTGCGCTCGGGAAGGGTTGCAGGAGATGCTCGAAAAATGGGTCATGTCCGAAGACCCCAAAGACCAGGACCGGATGATGAAAAATGCCGATTTGGTCGCCAATCGGGGTGTTGAGGCCGTCATGTGCTTGATGGGTCGAGGGATTGCGGAGGCCACGGCCAATCGGTTGCTGGTGAAGGTGATGCCCGGTGATGAGGAGGGGTTGCTGCAGTCCATCCATCATGCCGAGGTGGAGTACGCGCGGACTCGCCGATTCTGGTGAGAAAAACATCCTTGACGCAGTGGATGCCGTGAGAAGATACTAAATCTGCCACCTCCAAGGCATCAGCATGCGAACAACCGCGATTCTGACCGCTTTATTCTTGCTCTCAATGACCCTTGTCTTCCCGTTGGCCCCCGGTGAATCCTTGCC
>JALRLR010000007.1 GCA_023254355.1 Candidatus Poseidonia sp. | reverse complement strand
CCCATACCGACCAAATTGGACCGGTGAATCCGCTCAAACGAGGTGGCGATCACCGCTTTAACACCCAACAAGTACGTCCCTTTGGCCGCCCAGTCACGGGAGGACCCCGTGCCGTATTGACTCCCAGCAAGCACCACCTTGGGCGCCTGGATTTGAGCCGCCTCGTAAACCGACATCACCTCCTGAGACTCGTGGTTGAGTGCAAAGCCGCCTTCCGTTCCTGGCGCCATTTGGTTTCGAATGCGCACGTTGGCAAACGTTCCCCGCATCATGATTTCGTGGTTGCCACGGCGGCTCCCAAACGAGTTGAAGTCGCCTTTACCGACGCCACGCTGGGTCAACCAGGCGCCTGCAGGCCCGTCGGCGGGGAAGGAACCCGCTGGAGAAATGTGGTCGGTGGTGATGGAGTCGCCGAGTTTCAGCAGCACGTTGGCGTCAACGATGGGTTGGATGGGGTTTGGGACTGCCGAGAGACCCGAAAAGAAGGTGGGCAATCGAATGTAGGTGGAATCCTCCTGCCATGGATAGAGCGGGGAAGACTGCGCTGGAATGCTGTTCCATCGGGGTTCGTTCATGGCATCGGCGTAACGTTGTCGGAACATTTCGGGCGTGATGACGCTCATGGCCTCTTGGACCTCCTCATCGGTGGGCCACACATCGGCGAGCATCACCGGTGCGCCTTCAGCATCGTAGCCCATGGGCTCGGTGGTCAAATCCATGTCGAGGTTACCGGCGATGGCGTACGCCACCACGAGGGGAGGACTGGCCAAGTAAGATGCTTTGACCTTGCCGTGAACGCGCCCCTCGAAATTCCGGTTGCCCGAGATGACGGAGCCGACGATCAAGCTCGCTTCATCGATGGCGGCTTCGATGGGTTCAGCCAGCGGCCCCGAGTTTCCGATGCAGGTGGTGCAACCGTAGCCCACGACGTGGAAACCCATGGCGTTCAGATCCTCTTGGAGGCCCGTTGCCTCGTAGTATTCGGTGACGACACGGCTGCCCGGGGCAAGCGAAGTTTTCACCCACGGCTTGACGCTGAGGCCGCGTTGGCGAGCGTTTCGTGCCAACAAACCGGCCGCCAACATGACCCCGGGGTTTGACGTGTTCGTGCAGGAGGTGATGGCGGCGATGACCACGTCGCCGTGGTTGAGGTCAAACACCTCGCCATCCATCTCAACGATGGCGCCGTTGGACAGGTCTTTGGCGTCCAAACCGTGGCCGTGATGGCCAAGGTCGTGGGTGAGGCTTTCAACGAAATGGGCCTTCATGTCCTTCAAATCAACGCGATCTTGAGGTCGCTTGGGCCCTGCGAGGGCAGGAACCACATCGTCCAGGTTCAATTCCAAAACGGCCGTGTAGGACTTTTCAGGTTCGTCCCCGCTGTACCAGAGGCCTTGAGCCTTGGCGTAGGCTTCCACACCGGCCACGGCATCGTCGGTTCGACCGGTCAAACGAAGGTACTCGAGGGTGCGTTCATCCACGGGGAAAAAGCCGCAGGTGGCCCCGTATTCGGGGGCCATGTTGGCGATGGTGGCCCGGTCGGCCAGGGTCATGCCCGCGAGGCCAGGGCCGAAGAACTCTACGAACTTGCCGACCACGCCCTCCTTGCGGAGCGCCTCGGTGACGGTCAGCACCAAATCGGTCGCGGTCGCCCCTGCGGGCAGGTCCCCGGTCAACTCAAAGCCGACCACCTCGGGCATCAGCAATGACAGCGCCTGCCCGAGCATGACCGCCTCGGCTTCAATGCCGCCCACACCCCAGCCCAAAACGCCGAGTCCGTTGACCATCGTCGTGTGGGAATCCGTGCCCACCAAGGTGTCAGCGAGCCAAACGCCGTGTTCTTGGCGGGCCACCGTGGCCAAAAATTCGAGGTTCACTTGGTGAACGATGCCACGAGAGGGAGGGACCGCCTGAAAATTAGCCAAGGATTGCTGCCCCCACTTGAGGAAGGTGTACCGTTCCATGTTGCGGTGGTATTCAATGTCGAGGTTCAGGTCAAGGGCGTCGCTGTGCGCTCCGGAAACATCGACTTGGACGGAGTGGTCAATGACCAGGTCCACGGGGACTTGCGGATTCACCTTTTCTGGGTCGCCGCCCATCTCCACCATGGCGTCACGAAGAGCAGCGAGGTCCACCACGGCGGGAACGCCGGTGAAATCCTGCAAAATCACGCGGGACGGTCGGAAGGGGATTTCCCCTCGTTCACCGTTGGGTGACCAGGCAGCGATGTTTTGAATGTCCTGCTCGGTGACGAGAAAACCGTCGTGGCCTCGCAAAGCCCCTTCGAGCAAAATACGGACGGAGTACGGAAGATGCGCCGTGGGGATTCCGTTGGCATCAAGGGCGTCAAGGGCGTAGTAATCGCCACCAACACCCAAGGTTTGCCGTGCGTTAAAGGGGTCCAAGGTCGCCATGTGAACGGCCACATCGCACCCGTCTATGAAGAAAACCCTAGCGGCATGTGCCAACCATCGGGAGGCGTTGCCGTGCGGCGTCACCAGAATTGGTACCACGGGGTGGTTTCCGACCCGAGGAAGGAAGCCTCCACCAAACGGACGTCCTGCACAGGCTTGTCGTTTGCACCGGTTTCAACGTTGGAAATCGTCGTGACGATGTCGCACCCGCTGGTCACCTTGCCGAAGACGGTGTGAACGCCGTCGAGCCAAGACGGGCCTTCGCCGTTGTTGCTGTCTTCGGGGATGAGGAAGAACTGGCTTCCGCCGGTGTGCGGAGCGCTGGTCTTGGCCATGGAGATGGTGCAGACCTCGTGGAGCAGACCGTTGTCCGCTTCATCGCCCACCGTGTAGGAGGTGGAGCCTGCGGGACAATCAGTTTCAGATGCTTGACCGTCGCAGTAGCCGAAGAACTTGGCTGCATGACCGCCGGTGCCATCACCGTTGGTGAAATCGCCGCCTTGAATCATGAAGTCATCGATGATTCGGTGAAAGATGGTGCCGTCGTAACGACCCTGCTCAACGAGGAGTTTGAAGTTCTCAACGTGGTCTGGTGCATCGTCAGGGTAGAGTTCAATGGTGATGGTGCCGGTGTTACCGTCTCCCCACGACATCTGGAGCTCGACGATGTCCGTGGTCGTGTCCGTTTGGTTGGCCAACGTCACCCCACCGAGCAAGACCATCACCGCCACCAACAACGCCACCAAGCCGGCGGGGGTTGGGGTGCCGTCGTTGATCAGACGAGGGAAGGCGGTCTCGCTGATGCCCTTGTCCTGCATTTCGTTGAGCAAATCGTTGTAAAGGCTGCCGGCCTTTTTGTCGCGAGGATTTTTCTTCGTGGCTTCCCTCATCAGGGAGGCCGCTTTTCGGTACGTTCCGCGGTTGTGTCCGTTCTTGGCTTCCAACCACGTCGCATGACCGGCCAAACGGAGGGTGGTCGGTTCGGTGCCATCGGCGTCAATTTCGCGCAGGATTTTGAGCGCCGATTCACCCTTTCCTTTCGAAATGGCCTTTTCCGCTTTTTCCCAAGCCGCCGCTTTTTCATCGTCCGCCATATGGGTTGCGAAACCAGTTTTGGTTTTGAGCCTCACCCTTTAGCAATCCGAGAACGGAGGTTCATCTTCCGTGGGCGAGGGAATGGGACGGCAACATGTTGAAAGGGTGCATGCGAACCCCTGCCGGCTAAGGACGCCCCTTGGTTCTTGAAAGAGGATGTTTTCCATGAGCGCCATCGTCAACGATTTCACCATCAACATCGCCACGGCGAACGGGACGGGGTCCCAATCAGCCAACCTCATCCTGCTCCAATCCCTGTTTGACATGGGGGTCCCCGTCAGCGGAAAGAACCTGTTTCCCTCCAACATTTCCGGTCTGCCAACGTGGTACATCGTCCGACTTTCGGACAAAGGATACCAAGCGCCCGGCGACCGAACCCACATCCAAGTGTTGGTGAACCCCGCCACATGGGACGAGGACCTCGAGGCCCTTGAGCCTGGTTCGGTCGTCATTTGGAACAGCGACACCAAAGGAAAAACCGTTGAGCGTGAGGACGTCGTTTCCTATCCGGTCCCGATGAGTTCCTTGGCTCGAAAGATCAACCCCAAAATCGCTAAACTGGTCACCAACATCGTCTACGTTGGCGTGTTGGCCGAATTGTTGGGCATTGACCAAGCCTGCCTCGAATCGGCCGTCGCCAAGCAATTCAAGGGGAAGGCCTCGGCGGTGGAGTTGAACATCACCGCCCTGGGATTGGGGCGCGATTACTGCAAGGAGAACCTCCCCAAAGCCGACCCGTTTACGGTTGAGGCTCGAGACGTCGCCAAGGCCCAATTTTTCATCGAAGGCAACGAAGCCGCTGCTTTGGGCGCCCATTACGGTGGCGTCCAGTTGTTGTCCTGGTACCCCATCACCCCCTCCTCTTCGCTCGCCGAGGGCATCATCAGCTACATCCCACGCTTGCGCACCGACGACGAAGGCAAAGCAACGATGGCCGTCATCCAAGCCGAAGACGAATTGGCGGCCGCCGGGATGGTGCTCGGTGCCGGTTGGGCCGGCGGTCGAGGCATGACCGCCACGTCCGGCCCGGGCATCTCGCTCATGCAGGAATTCATCGGACTGGCGTACTTCGCCGAGATCCCCTCGGTGTTCTGGGACGTGACCCGTGTCGGACCATCCACCGGCCTGCCCACACGAACGCAGCAGTCGGACATCGCCATGCTTTACGAGGGCAGCCACGGCGACACCCAACACATCGTGCTCATCCCCGGAACGGTTGAGGAGTGCTTCGAATACGGTTGGCGTGCCTTCGACTACGCCGAGCGCTTCCAAACCCCCGTCTTCGGCATGAGCGATTTGGACCTCGGCATGAACCGGTGGGCCTGCGAGGGCTTCACCTACCCCGACCAGCCGATGGACCGAGGTAAGGTGGTTCGCGAACAGGACGTGTTCGAAGCCTTCGAAACCTTTGGGCGTTACCTCGACGTCGACGGCGACGGGATTCCGTACCGCACCCTTCCGGGCTCGGGAATGGCACCCATTCTCTACCGTGGGACGGGGCACAACCCCATGGGCGTGTATTCGGAGAAGCCCGCCGATTATTACAACCTGATGGAACGCCTGAAAATGAAAATCGAAAGCGCTCGCGACGCCTTGCCCGCTCCAATACTGCGAGAAGAGACGGAGTGCGAAGTTGGCATCATTTTCTTGGGAAGCATGGAGAATTCAATCCAAGAAATCGACGACATCCTCGAAGACACGGGCATGAAGGTCAGCCAGTGCCGCGTACGCGCCCTGCCGTTCCACAGCGAAGTGGAAGCCTTCGTGCGGCGCCATGAAGTGGTCATCGTGCTTGAAATCAACCGCGACGGCCAATTGTACGGCATCTTGCGACGTGAACTTCCCAACGACCTGGTCACCAAGGTGCATTCCGTGGCCTACAGCGACGGCATGCCGCCCCGCGCACGCATCTATGCCGAGCGTATTTTGCAAACCCTTGAGGAGGTGAAGCAATGAGCGACAAGCCAGCCAGCGCCATTAAACTCAACGTGATCAACGAGCCGAAGGACAGCTACACCGGAGGGCCTTCCTCCCTTTGCCCGGGCTGCGGCCACGACCAGATTTCGAGCGTCATCATTTCCGCCGCATGGGAAAACGGGATTGAGCCACACCGAATCGCCAAGATGTCGGGCATTGGTTGCTCTTCAAAGACCCCGGCGTATTACTTGGGCCAGTCCCACGGATTCAACACCGTCCATGGCCGAATGCCCTCGGTCACCACGGGCGCTTACGCCATCAACAAGGACCTGTTGTACCTGGGCGTTTCGGGGGACGGCGACTCTGCTTCCATCGGAATCGGCCAACTCATCCACGCCATCCGCCGCAACATGGACATGGTTTACATCGTCGAAAACAACGGCGTTTACGGACTTACCAAAGGCCAGTACTCCGCCACCGCTGACGTGGGTTCGAAGAAAAAGAAGGGAGCCGTCAACGAAACGCAACCCATTGATTTGTGCGCTTTGGCCATTAACTTGGGCTGCACGTTCGTCGCCCGCTCCTTCTCCGGCTCAAAGAAGCAACTGACGTCGCTCTTGAAGGCCGCCATGTCACACAAGGGCTTCGCTCTGATCGACGTGATTTCACCCTGTGTCACCTTCAACAACAACGACGAATCCATGCGTTCCTACAGTTACGTCAAAGAAAACGAAGTGACGCTGCACATGGCGGATTACATCCCCCACTTCAACCCGGTTGAGGAAGTGGAAGTGCCCGAAGGACACTTCAAGGACATCACGCTTCATGACGGTTCCACCATCCGCTTGGAAACGATTTCCGAGGAGCACGACCCCGGCGATGCCATGGCGGCACTCACCGCTCTGCACGAGGCGGAAACCAACGCCAAACACGTGACCGGATTGCTCTACTTCGACGCCACCAAACCTTCGCTTGCCGAAGACCTCGGTCTGGTGGATGAGGCCCTCCTCGACGTACCCGATGAAACGCTGCGCCCCTCTCAAGCCTCCCTCGATGCCCTGAACGCTGAATTCTTGGCGTGATGGGGCTTTGAACGGACCTCTCATAAAGGAAGAGGGAGAAAATAGGGTGTATGGTTGAACCCGTGACCACCCTCACCAGCCTTGGCGTTGGAGGCATGGGGGCCTACTTGATCGGACGGTACTGGCAGCAACGCAACGCCCGTTTGCGCGCCCTCGCTCTGGCTGCCAAATACAGCACCACCACACGCATCGGCCTGCATGAAGGAAGCATGCGCCTCTTGGTCAACCTGCCGCAGGTCGGCGAGGTGCCGTCCAGCGAACGAACGGCGTGGCAAGAACGCGAAGAGCGCCGAAATCGAAACATCATGGAACTTGACTTGATTCAGCCCCTTGCTGAAGATGGGGAGGCAGAGGAGGACGCCGAGGATCTCCACGAAGATGAACGTTTGATGGAACTTGAAGCCAGGTCAACGTGGATCGAAAACAACGAACCTCCCATGAACACCCATGCGGCGCTGGTGGCGGAGGAACAGCTTGGGAGCGGGGTCGTGGTGGCTGAGCCTGAAAGCGAGTCCGTCGAAGTGAACATCGATGAACGTCTTGAGCGAGAAGGCGGGGCCTCTGGAGTGGTGCAGGTGTCGTTGGCTTGGGACGATTACAACGACTTGGACCTGCATGTCTTTTGTCCATCGGGCGAACGCATTTACTTCAACAACAAAACCAGCGACTGCGGCGGCGAACTCGACGTCGATATGAACGTCCGCCCGGTTTCCAACACCCCGGTTGAGAACGTTGTTTGGAAGGAGCAAGCCCCCCTTGGGGCGTACAAAATCGGCGTTCACTTCTACAAGCACCACAAAAAGCGACGCACGAAGCGGCTCTGCACCTACCGCCTCCGTGTCGTTACGCACGGCCGAAGCAAGGAATACATCGGGAAGATTCGGTACGGTCAAGCCATGCAGATGGTGACCTCCTTCTCGTTGGAAGAAGCCCCTCATTCAACGGCTTGATCGGCCACCCAAGCCGCCGCCCCAAGCGGTCCAGCGCAGTGCAATAACTGAGCGGGTTCCAGTTGAGCGTTGGCCTTCAGACGAGGGCGAATCGCCTCCCAATGCTCCATGATTCCCCCGTACAAGACCACCAAGGTTGGAGAAACCAAGTCTTCGAGAAAAGCCAACCCTTCCTGAAATCGAAGGCACCATGCTTCGAGGCTCAAGCCTTCTTCGGTGCGAGCTTTGCCCGAGAGATGCTGTTCGAGCACGCCGGCGCGTGAGGGATGAGGAAGTCGCCCGTATTCCAAGTTGGGCACCAACGACCCGTCTTGGTGAACGGTGGTGCCCAAACCCGTTCCCACGGTGAGGGTGAGCACGGTCGAATGGTTTCCATGGCCTTGACCGAAACGACGTTCGCCTTCAGCAACCGCATCGGCGTCGTTCAACACCGCCAGATGTCCCCCGTGAAACGGGGCCAACGCCGCATGAAGGTCAAAGCCGCACCAAGCATCTCCAAGGTTCGGTGCGGTGAGGATGGTGTTCCGTTCCACCGCACCGGGGAACCCGATCCCCATCGGACCCTTCCAATCCATGTCGCCCAGCACGCTCGCCAAAGCGGCCAGCACCGCTTCGGGAGCGGTTGAGGAGCCGTGTCGATGGGCCTCGACTTCGCGCACCGTTTCGCCGGTTTCGGTGTCAAACACCCCGAGCCGGAAACCGCTGCCACCGAGGTCAATGCCCATTGCATGCATCCGCCTACACCTCTGCACCGTGCGCCCTCAAAACGGCCTCAACGAGGGGTTGGAACGTGGCACCGTGGGCATGAGGCGAAACCACATCCGCCGCTGCTTGCACGTCTTCAAAGGCGCCGCCAACGGCCACCGACCACCGGCATACATCGAACATCGAGAGGTCGTTGGGTGCGTCGCCCACGCACAACGCCTCGTCCAAGGACCAACCAAGCCGCTCAAAGAGTTCCTGGAGGCCTTGCCCTTTGCTCAACACGGGGTCCATGAGGTGAATGGCAAAACCGGTGCGGACCACGCTCAAGTGGGCCCACGGACTTTTGGCCATCAGCGAGCACACGGCGTCCAAATCTTCGTCAGGGAACAAGCACCACTCGCTTTCTCGCCATCGGTTGGTGGCGATGCCTGCGCTGTCCAAGCCTTCAATCCGTTCGCTGAGCCATTGCGCGGCCTCTTGGGCTTCTTCACCCGAAGCACGAACCACGGCATCAGGCCACGAGGGATGCCAAAGAACTCCGCCGTTCTCACAACACAACGGACCCGAGAGACCGATAAAGCGCCACAGACCGTACGCCACGGGTCGAACGTTCCCCGTCGCCAACACCACCGGAATGCCGTGGGCCTCGAGTTGCCGCAAGGCTTGAACCGCCTCAACGGACAACGATTTGTTGCCGTCCGTGATGGTACCGTCGATGTCGATGACCACCACTCGAGGAACCCACCCCTCCGGTAGCCATTGCATGATGTGAGCCAAGCGGCCGACGAGCAAGAAGATTCGCCCGACCTCAGACGAGCCCATTGCCGTTGACGCAGGATTGATGAACAGCCGTTTGTTCGTTCGTCCCATGGGAGACGACGGGCACGACGATGTCTTCCTCTCGCTGGAAGACGACGAACCCGTCCCGTCTCCGCCTGCGGCCATCCAGACGGTGGCCCCCGCCCCTGCACCCAAGCAAGAAGAGGCGGTGTTGGACGCCGAAGTGGTTGACACGACCTTCGTCGAGGAGGTGAGCGGCTCCTTCACCGTGAGTTGGCCGTTGTTGGGCATGGATTGCCCGGATTGTGCAGCGAAAGCGATGGGAGCGCTACGCCACATGAAACAAGTCACCGAATCCAATGTTTCCGCCACTTCCGGGGAAGTCAAGGTCAGCGTTGACCTTGAAGAAGGCCCGCTGTCCGAAGTTTCGTCGGTCTTGCGCTCCCTCGGCCACGCTCCGGACGTGGAACATCACGAACTGGTGGGGGTTCGAGCCAAAGCCGTGGCCCATCGAAACGGCGTTCCGGTCGCTCAACTCGAACGCTTGCTTCGTCGACAACCCGGTGTGTTGGATGCTGAAGTTTCCGAGGACGACCGAATCCTCGTCCAATTGGTGGCCAGCGCCGAGCGCGGCCTCGTTGAAGCCCGAGAGCGGGCGTTGGCTCACGTGACGGGCAGCGAAGTGAAGCTTACCGTCGCCACCTCCAACCGTCTGCGCCCCGACCAGTGGCGCTTGATCGGCGGAGGTATCGCGTTGCCGGTTCTCGCCTTGGTGATGATCGCTGAACTCCTCGGGTATCACGGGCTGTTGATTCCAATCTTGGCGTTGCCTGGCGTCCTCATCGGTGGGCTTCAGATGTTCAAGGAAGCGATCGCCTCGCTCAAGAACCTGCAAATGGGTTTTCAGGTGCTCACCAGCCTCGCCGTCCTCGGCGCTGGAATTCTTGGGATGTGGGAAGAAGCTCTCATCGTGACCATCCTCGTTGCCTTTACGGCCCACCTGGAAGGGGACGCCTTGCTCAAGGCTCGTGAAGCCATGCAAGGAGGCCTTGACCGTCTGCCTCGAACGGCGCGCAAAGTGAACACCTCCCAAGCCCTCTGTTTGACGCCGGAGATGTCCATCACGACGCCGAAAGTGGGCTTCTCGCTTCCCATGGCTGGCGGACCCGTGTTGCCCACCGCCAATCAAGCCCAACCAGCGACCGAAACCGTTCCCATCGATTTGATTCGCCCGGGAGACCGAATCGAGATTCGCAGTGGCGAACTCATCCCTGCCGACGGTCGAATCGTAGAAGGCAAAGGGGCGCTCGACAAAGCCCCCTTAACCGGAGAATCCGTGCCCGTCGATGTCGATGTCGGCGACGTGATCGAAGCGGGCTTGGTGTTGGCCAGAGGTCCCGTGGTCTGCGAAGTGGTGGCGGTGGGGGATGCGACTCGGCTCTCGGGGCTGATCGACGCCGTCCATTCCTTCCGAGAAGCCCCTCCACGCCTGCACAGCGGCATCGAGAAATTCACGGCAATTTGGGTGCCGTTGGTCTTGTTTGGAGCCTTCGCCGTATGGTACTTCATGTTCCCCGACAACTGGAAAATTATCCTGCTCTTGTGGGTGGTCTCGTGCCCCTGCGCCTTGCTCTTGGCCACGCCGGTACCCCATGCCGCCGCGCTCTCCAACGCCGCTCACCGAGGCGTCATCGTTCGAGGTGGCGATGCCTTGGAGCGAATGGCAAGGGTGAACCATGTCTTGCTCGATAAAACCGGAACCTTGACCTCGGGCCGTCCAACCGTCGGCGAGGTCGTGATGGGGAAGCAACGACGTAAAGAAAGCGCTCTGAAGATCATGATGGGACTGGAATCCCGTTCCTCCCATCCCTACGCCCTGGCCATCGTCGACCATTGCGAGGCTTTGGGAGTGAAGGCGGCGAGCATCTCCGCCTTGCATGACATCGATGCAGGGGTGCAGGGAACCTTCGGAAGCAGTGAGGTGGCGTTCGTACGGCCTGACAAAGCCGAACCGCTGGGCATTGAGATCGAAGCGGGGCTCCAAGAAGCGTTTCTCAAGGCCAAGACCGACGGAAACGGAGCGAGTTTGTTGGCCAAGGACGGCCAAGCCATCGCCTTGGTCACCTTCATCCACGACGACACTCGCGACGGCTCGGCTACGCTCATCGCTTCGCTTCACGACCGCTCGGTCAACGTTGAAATTCTGTCCGGCGACCATCAAAGCGCCGTTTCCGAATTTGCTCGTTCCGTGGGATTGGCCGAGAGCGCTGCGCACGGTGGCCTCAGCCCGGAAGACAAGGTGAAGTGGGTCAAGGCACGTTCCGCCTCCCACGTCACCATGATGGTCGGTGACGGGTTCAACGACGCTGCCGCCTTGGCCGTCGCCGATGTGGGGGTGGCCGTGGGCACCGGCGAAACGGTGAACCTTGAGGCAGCCGACATCTTGGTTCCAGGGGACGACCCTCGCATGCTCACGGAGATGATCGACCTGGCTCGACAGGCCCAACGCACCCTGATGCAAAACCTGTTTTTCTCCGTCGCCATCACCGTGACGCTCGTCTTTGCCGTCATCCAACAGTGGTACGACCAGCTCTGGGTCGGTGTATTGATTCACGAAGCCTCCGTGATCTTGGTGATCTTGAACGGTGCCCGTTTGGCGCAGAATGGCCAAGCCCTTCCGTTGCTCAAAGAGACGCTGAAAACGATGGTGGACGACACCAAACAGGCCTTTGCTTCGTTGAGGGCTCGCTACCTCCCGTCAAAGGCGGCCTGAGCCTCCGCTCAATGGAAGGGACACCTTCAAACCCTAAGGGCCTCTCTTCCCAACCGGTGGGCGAATGGCACGAGTACGAGGCGACCCCATCACGACCGCTCTCGCTCATCCGACACGGCGCGGGGCGTATGTGGCGCTGGCCTCAACCGACGAGATGAGCACCGTCCAACTCCAAGAAGCCTTGGGGGTTGACCGCTACAACCTCTACCATCACCTGAAGAAACTCGCCGGCCTCGAGTTGGTTGAAAATCATCGAGACGAAGGCCGTGCTCGATGGTGGCGCGTCCAAAAGCACGTTGCGCTGCCCGAATTGCTCAACGCTACCAACCTCACCCCATCCACGCCCGCACCCGTGGTGAGCACGCCCTCGCCAACCGCGGGCAACACCGTGAACGCCACCCTCGCCTCCCTGGCGGTCGATGAGGAGGGGCGCGACGTGATCGTGTTGAACTTGGAGGGTTCTCGCGACCAAGTGAGCGCCAAACAGTTGATGGCTCGCCTCTCCGAAGAGTTTGGATTGACCTTGGACATTCCGTGGAACTTCATCCCTGAACAACTGGTGCTCTACTCCAAAAAGAAGTGATGCAGCATGGCGGACGAATTGGTGGTCGAATCCCAAATAGCGCCACCAGCCCTGTCGTGTCCGAAATGCGAGGGGATGCTCCCCATGACGTTGGGCGAAGTCAGTTGTCTGCTTTGCGAGGCGAAGGTTCGCATTGACCACCCGTTGACTCGACGCAAGTGGAAGGAGGAGAAACTTTCCTGCCCGGCGTGTTCCAAGGTTCTGGTGGCGGGCGTCGACCAACGCCCTGCGCAACTCAAGTGCGGCACCTGCGAGGCTTACTTCACCCTCGAGGCACAGACCCCCCGTGTTGAAATCGCCTGTCCCGGCTGTGAACGCAACCTGCGAATGAAACGACGGCCGGGTGCACGAAACATCGCCTGCCCAGCCTGCGAGACTGAATTCGTGGTGCGTTTTTGACCGCTTCCGTCCCTTTCCAGAGGGCCCAAAAGCGCCCGATTGAGCACCATCAGCGTCGCGCTCCTTATCTATGAAGAGAAGCCCATGAAGAAGTGGATGGGATTCCAATGAGCACGAGCGAAAGCCACGACGGTGAGGCCACCACGGCAGCACAGAACGGGCACGATGCGGACGAGCGCGTGACGCTTGCTGCCCTCCGCTCTCAATTCACCTCGGCGGGCGCAACCACCCTCGACGAAGCCATTGGCACCCAAGCACGCTACCGCCAAGAGGAGCGACTCCGAACCGACCTTCGCCGTGAGCGGCGCTTGCGTCAGCAGGCCATCACCGAGCGTGTCAACGCCATGAAATCCAACATCGCTCGTGACCTGGCCACACAGCACGAACTCACGCTGGACGCCCTTGAACGAGATTTGAGAACGGCCATGGAAAGCGAGTTGGAAAGCCTCGAACGTGACGCCTTGGCCCATGAAGAGGCACGGGTTCGCCACGAATTGGACCTCCGCCTCCAGCGTCAAGTGGAAGCGCTGCACGAGCAACACGGGGTGGAACAGCACCGGCGTCTTGAGGAGCGCAAGGAATCGATCAAGGCCTCCATTGAAACCCAACTTCAGGAAGAGTACGAGCGACGTCTTTCCATCCAAAAAGAGCGGCTCCGACTGGAGTACAACCAAGAACTCCAAGACCGACTCCGAACCATCGAAGCCAACTTGGAAGAGGAAATGGAACAGCGGTTCACCGAAATGGAACAACATGAAATCGCTCGCCTTGAAGACGGGCACGAAGCGTTGCTCGCCGAGCGAGAAGAGCAGCTTCGACGAGGCATCCGAACCCGCCTTGAACAACAATTACGGCAGCGACTCAAGCAACGAGAAGCCCGGTTAAAAGTTGAATTCGAACGGCGTAGCCTCCGTCTGGAGGAAGACATTGCTCAGCAACTTCAGGACGACATCGAAGCCCAGTTGCGGCGAGAGACCGACGAGATGGAAGACCGCATGCGGGAAGACGTGGAGTTGGCCATCGCCAAGCGACGGGACGAGCTCCGGGTTCAAATCGAACAACAACTCAACGAACAACAGGCGTCCCGCCTCGCCGAGCGCAAGGCTCGCTTGAAGGCACGGTACGACCTCACGTTCAACAAAGCCATCGACGACATCTCACGAAGCCTCCAAACTGAAATTGAGGCTGAACTTGAGCACCGAATGGAGCACGATTTCAACGCTTACCGTCATGCTCGAGAAGCCGAGATCCAGAATCGACTCTCCCGTTACCGCTACGAGCGAGAGGCTGAACTCCGTGAACAACTTGAGGCTCAATACTCGGCCAACAAGCAGGATTGGAGCGAACGCTTGGACCTCGAATTCCAATCCCGGGAAGCCGCAGCTCGCAAGGCCATCATGTCCGAAGTCGATGCGCAACTGCGCAACGAGCGGCTCACCCACGAAACCGACCTTGACCTGCTGAAGGAAGAAACCGCCCTTGAGTTGGAAGTTGAAATGGAAGAGCGGCTCCGTGAATTCAAATCCCGCAAGGAAGAGGAAGTGGCCTCTCAACTCGAACGGCAACTGGACAAGCGGGAAGAGATCATGCGCAACAAGGCACTCATTGACGTGCGCAAGCGTGAAGCCCAAATTCGGGCAGAAATCGAAGCCCAATTGGGCCTCAAGCGCGCTGAAATCCGTGACCGTTTGAAGGGGCTTGCCGAGAAGATGGATTCCTTCAAGGAAATGGCCGAAGAGAAGATGCGCGAGGCCGTGAACCAACAAATCCAAGGCGAAATCGATGCCGATGAGGCCGAACTCCGCTCCAGGGAAATGGAATACAGCACCTTGCAAGCCACCGATACCCGAGCCGAAAAGCGGCAAAAGTGGATGCAATCCATCTCGGGCCAAGCCCCAGCAGCCTTTGGTGCCGGCGCCATGGACCCCACCGCTCTGGGGGCCCGTCCTGACGGCTTGGGTGCCGCCGCGGGTCGACCGTTGCGTGGCTTGATGGGTGAACAGGCACCCCAAGAACCACGCATGGGCTTGGGAGGCATGCGCGCCCCAATGACCAGCGCCAGACCCCTGGCTGGACAAATGGCCCCGGCTGCACCGACCCGAAACGTGCGGCAACCGTTGGCCCAACCCGGGATGCCACAACCCGTACGGACCGTTCGCCAACCCATCGGGGCACCGCCCTTGCAAGCCCAGCCCGAACTTTCCCAAGAGGATGAGGTACCCGTTGAGGCAACGTTGAGCCCTGCGATGGAAGCTCCCGAAGCCGTTGGGGAACTTGAGGAAGCGGACGTCGAGATGGACGACCCCGTTCTCGACGAACCGATGGACGACGAGGTGCTCGAGGTCGAGGAGCAGATGGCCGAAGAGGTTGACTTGGACGAGGAAGTCCAAGAGCACCTGTTGGAGACCGAAACGATGGACGACGACCTCGCCGTCGATGAACTTGAACTCGACACATCGCCTGAATCGGTGGAGGACTCACCCACCGCCATGACCCGTCCAACCACGCTGCTCAAACCGATTCGTGGCGTGCTTCGACCGCTTGAACAGGAAGAGGAGGTCCGCACGGCCACCCTGACGCCGGTGGGCCACATGCTGATCCCTGAGAAGAAACGCGGCCCGCCCCCCTCGCCCTCCGTTGGCAAACCGTCCACGGCGGTCCTCCGTCCGGTCAAAGGCACCCTCAAACCCGTCTCCAAGTCGCCTGCAAAGGTCTTGAAACCCCAAGCCGAAGATGATGACCCGCAGGATGCGTGATTCTACCACGAAAGCGCGCTGTTCATATCTGTCTTCATGCTGGGGCTTTGCATGAACCGCTTTGGTGTGCTGTCGGCTGTTTTTGTGCTTCTTGCACCCGTGCTGATGCTCAACCCAGCGTCGGCCAACCTTTCGACGCTGACCGACGCCGGTCAAACCGATGAATTGGACGCACCGCTGGTGTTGTGGAAAACCTTGCTCGACGGTCGCGTCCTCACCGTTACGGACGAAGGAAACGTCAGCGTGAACAGTTTCAGCAACGGCGTCCTCGCCGTCCAGTGGTCCCTTGGATTGGGGGTTGATGCCAACCATGCACGCCTAGATGATGCCAACGAATTGGTTACCGTGGCCCACCAAAACGGCGTAGAGGTGGTGCAACTGAGCACCCAGACCGTCTACCGAAACATCTCCACACCCGACCCCGTCAACGATGCGGTCTATGACCAAGAAGGCGATTTGTGGCTGATGTATTCCGCTGGCAAGCGACGAGCCGACCAATACGATGCCATCGGCTTCACCGGGGTGAGCAGTTCGGTGATTCAAGCCGGAATTTCTGCATTTGAAATCTTAAACGATGGTCGCTTGGCCATCGCTTCTTACGACAAGAAAATCTACATCCACTCCTCTGAAGGCGTGCTGACCAACACGCTGACCGAACCAACGGGCATCGTCTCGAGTCTGGCCAAGGTAGGCAACGACACCCTGCTGGCCGGTACAACAGGAGGCGTGGCGTACCATTACGAAACCAACGCTTGGAGCGTGACCAGCACCTCCTTGGGCCACACCAAACAGACCACGCACCTCAGCAGCACCTCGAACATGTTCATCGTTGGAGCGAAGCAGGGGAGAGTCACCTTCCTCGACAACAACTTCACCGTGCTGGAAAATTTCGAAGCCTCCGGTGATATCGTTGGCGTCCTTCCCGAGTTCACGGGCCAATTTTACGCCGTTGGCGTGACCCCGGATACCACCAAGATTCGGTATTTCGACCTCGACAGCGACGGTGACGGCGTGAACGACCGAAACGATGCCTTCCCAAGCGACCCCACGCAATCTGCGGACGCCGACGAAGACGGTTACGGCGACAACCCTGACGGCAACGACGCCGATGCGTTCCCCGACGACGAAACCCAATGGAGCGATCTCGACGGCGACGGGTACGGTGACAACGTTGCCGGGAACAATCCCGACCTGTTTCCCAACAACGCCGACCAATGGTCCGACAGAGACGGTGATGGCTACGGGGACAACACCAACGGTGAAGACGGTGACGTGTTTCCCGACGAGCCCTCACAGTGGGCCGATGCTGACCGTGACCGATACGGTGACAATCCGGATGGGTTCATGCCCGATGCGTGCCCGACCGTCAACGCCTTTTCGACCGTTGACCGATACGGTTGTCCGGACAGCGATTTGGACGGCTATTCCAACCCCGACGAGGATTGGACCGTTGAGGACGGTGCTGACGCCCTGCCTTCCAACCCGACCCAATGGCTGGACGGTGACGGTGACGGCTTTGGTGACGCCGCCGATGGCCAAGAGCCCGACGCCTGCCCTTGGGAATTCGGGACGTCACGCAACGCCGTGAGCATTGACGGCAACAGCAGCAAGGGCTACGTGGCCGTCCCATCCTTCGGCTGCGAGGACCTCGACGGAGACGGGTGGGTGGACCGAACCGAATCCCCACTCATGGATGCCGACCCCAACGAGCACTTCGACGGAGACGGAGACGGCGTGGGTTCCAACGCGGATTACGACGACACGCGCTCGTTCATCCAAACCGAACAGGACCATTGCTTGAACAACAAGAACGACACCTCCGAGGCTTGCCAGGGCTGGAACAATCCTGCCTACCAGGCCTACTTGAACAGCGTTGCCGAAGGGGAAACGGTGTTGGGCTTCTACGCTTGGAACGCTTCACTGCAAGATTCAACGGAAGGTGATTCTCCGCTCAACGTGGACGACGAGGTGCTGAACCAAGTCATCGTGGTGGGCTTGGGGGCGTTCATCGCGTTGACCGTGGTGATTTTGGCGGTGGCCTTCCTCATCAACAAGCGCAAGACGGCGACCACCACCAAGGAATACGGTGGCATTAACCCGGCCCTGTCCAGCAACGCCTCTCGAGAAGCCCTGGAAGGTCGAGGGGGTCTTTCAGCTGCAGGCGGTGTGATTTCCGACGCTTCGTGGGACGACGATGTGGAACAATTGAATTTTGATGAAAACGAGGATGACGGGTTCGCTGACATGGACATGAAGGCCGAAGGAGAGGCAGCGGATGCCGGTTCCATGACCTACGAAGAAGAGAGCATCGAAACCATTGCCGGCATGCCTGCCCCGACCACAGCCGCTCCCGAGGCGACTTCGGCGCCCAGCACGCCAGAAATGCCTTCACAAACCCCTCCGTTGCCAGAGAGTGGCCTGCCGGACGGCTGGACGATGGACCAGTGGCGATGGTACGGCCACGAGTGGTTGGCCAAGTACGGCAAGAATTAGATCCACACAATGGGCAAGCTGGCTTTGAGTGAGCCCAACTCCTGCCCGGAGTAAAGCGGTTGGCCCTCCACCTTGCAGGTGTTCATCACGAGCCAAAGAAACCCGTTCCACGCCGTGGCGTCGGCAAACAACTCCACCTTGCCTTGGGCTGCGGCCAGCAACAACATGGCCTGGTCGGTTTCGTCGCTGCAGAGCGCCTTCACCAAATCACGGGCACGGAACCGGTAACCGGGAGGGCGCCACGACATCATGGACATCACACCTGGAAGGGGGCCAGATTCAAGCGTTCGGCCAAATGGTCCACGTCCACGTCAACGGCCAACTTCATCCGTTCCCGTAAGGTGTCAATCTCACCCTTCATCTTCAGCATCTTGTGCGTTCGAATCATATCGGCCAACAACTCGTTGACGCTTTTGTGCCCTCCCGTGGTCCGAAGGGTGTTCAGCTGTCGGCGAATTTCGTAACTCACACTCACGGAGGTCATTCCTTCGGCAGTCATGGTCGTACCCGAAGGCGGTTTGATTTGGGCCCATACTTAACCCATCCGAAACCAATGCAGGGTCCAGCAACGGTTTCACAGGGTGAACCGCAGCGCCAAGGCCTTCATCGAATGTTGCGTTCCACCCGAAGACGAGATTCTTCGGTGACACCAAATTCCCGACGAACTTCGAGGACGCGCTGATGAACTTCTTTGGCGAGGGTCCAGTACTCAAGGCTGCCCGCCCCTGCCCCGGAGTTGGTGGGTTTGTTCAACAAGACGGTCGGTGCACCGCTCCACGGTGCTTCAGCCACCTTGGCTAAACGACGGACGGTGGTGTTGAAGAGTTTGTTCGGCATTTTTTTGTTGACCTGGTCGCACACATAGGTGCTGAGTTTTGAGCGGCCGTCAACCATGGTCATCACGATGCCGAAGATCTTGAGGTTTCGATTGATGCGACGTTGTATCATCTTGATCGAATTCATCAACATGCTGAACCCTTCCAAGGCGTAATACTCCGCTTGCACCGGCACCATCACCCAATTCGCTGCACACATCGCGTTGATGGACAGCAACCCGAGCGAGGGTGGGGTGTCGATGATGATGTAATCAAACTCGTCAACGATGGGCATCAAGGCCTCTTGGAGACGAGTTTCCCGTCCGATTTTGTGGCTCAATTCAATTTCTGCTCCCGAGAGGTGAATGTCGCTGGGCAAAATCCACAGGTGGCCTGCATCGATCGATTCGGGGACTTTCTTGCCACCGTTTCGATTGCTCCAAGCCTCTTGCATGGCTTTGGTAATTTCTTCGGGAGGAATCAAGTATTCCTCCATCAACGGAAGGTCTTCACCCGAATCGTTGGTGAGCAGGTCATAAACGGTCTTCTTGATCTTCTTTTTTTCAAGCCCGAATGAAGTGGCGCAGTTGCCTTGAGGGTCCAAATCCACCAGCAGCACTTTGGCCGGTGGCAGGCCTTGGCGTCGAGAACCTTTAGCCAGTGCTGCAGCGACGTTCACGGCCGTGGTGGTCTTGGCACATCCTCCTTTTTGGTTCGCTACGGCGATAACCATCTTGTAAGGATTCATGCTTGTTCACCCCCAGCAAACAGCCCACGGTTGACCTCCCCTTTCAATGCAAGCCTCAACGAGGTTGCTCTCAAGCGGGTTGAATCACGGGGACCGGAACTTCCGAGAGAATCTTGCGCACGATGTGCATGCCCGTGATGCCTCGAATCTTGGCTTCCGGCTTCATGTTGATGCGGTGCGAGATGATCTGGAGGGCGATGCCCTTGATGTCGTCGGGAATGACATAATTGCGGCCCGCTACAGCGGCGGCCGCACGGCCCGTCTTGAACAACGCTTGGCTTGCACGAGGCGACGCCCCGTTGATGACACGGTGGTCTTCACGGGTTCGCTGCACGATTTCGATGATGTAGGAAAGGATGGCCGGGTCCACATGAACCGTTTCGAGGGCCTTCTGCATGGCCACGACCTTCTTGGGAGAGGTGACTTGCTCAACCACGTGGTCGTCTTGGCCTCGCAGTTTCCGGCGAGCAAGGATGGCCTTCTCTTCGGCTCGGTCTGGATAACCCATGCTCATCTTCATCAGGAATCGGTCCATTTGGGCCTCTGGAAGCGGGTAGGTACCTTCCTGCTCAATGGGGTTCTGGGTGGCCAACACCACGAACGGCGCTGGCAATTTGTGGGTGATGCCTTCAATCGTGACCTGCTTCTCTTCCATGGCTTCCAGCAAGGCGGCTTGCGTCTTGGGTGGCGCACGGTTGATTTCGTCCGCCAGCAAGATGTTGGAAAAGAGCGGCCCGGCTCGGAGTTTGAACTCGCCCGATTTTTGGTCGTACATGTAGGTCCCCATGATGTCCGAGGGGAGCAGGTCGGGGGTGAACTGAACGCGCTTGAACTTGCAGCCCAAGGCCCGAGCAAAGGTGTTGGCCAGCAAGGTCTTGGCCAATCCAGGGAAATCCTCCAGCAGCATGTTGCCGTTGGAAAGAATTCCCACCGTCACACGACGGAGGTTCTCGTTTTTGCCGATGATGACTTTGCTCACCTCATTCATGAGGCTGTTTGAGATGGCTGAAACGGTGGCGATCAAATCTTGGGTGCGAGCACCACCAGCGCCTGCTTGCATGCTTGCTTCCATGGTCAAACCTCGTTACAAGAAGGTTACTTTTTCCTTTCTTATATCAATGTGCGCGCTCGAATCTCAAAAAATGCTCATGCCCGCTTCGGTGAACCAAACGGCTTACCGACCCCAGAAATGGTTCTCCTTGCGATGAAGGGCCGTGATGTCGTTGAGGATTTCCTCTTCAATGGGAGAGAGGTCCAACGCTCTGAGCCGTTTGACATGCCGCTCGGGAACGTCCACGTAAAATTCTTCCAATTCTTCGATGTGGCGCCCCACCGTGGGCCCTTGAACGGCGACCGCCACTTCGTCGCCTTGCATGGCCTCCCGGACATCCTCGGATGAACGGGTTCGCAGGCTCTTGATTTGACCGACCGGTGTCCCGTCGAGCTTCATCAAGCGTTGCCCGACGTGAATGCGGCCACCAAGCACACGCATGCCAACGATGGCGGGTCCTTTGGCCCGGAAGGTGTGGTCCTTCAGGTACAGAACCCTCCCAGGGTAGACCAAGGATTCCCGTTGCTCCTCCTCGATGGCCGCCTTGGTGGCTTCCTGCCACGCTTCGAACTCGTCCATGATGTGATAGATGATCGGTCCAGCGATGAATTTCACATCGGCGTCGTCGTCTTCCAGATGCTGCGCAACTTCGCTCGTGTTGGCCTTGGTCGAAAAGCCAAGAATGACCTTTTGCAACGGGTCGGTGGCGGTGCTGGCCATCAGGATGTCCTTCTTGTTGACCGGACCCACCGTCGCTTGACGAACGGGAATGTTTCGCTGGTGCAATTCAAAGGCCAGCGCTTCCAAACCGCCGACGGTATCGGCTTTGATGACGACCCCCGTGCGGTCCTCTTCGGCACCACGGCAAGGGCCTTTTTGGGCCGTGTGTTCGGCGAAGGCGGCGCGGGCGAAAATCTCGTTGCAAGCCGAACACATCACCGGCATGGCGTTGAAAATGTCACGCCACTCCTCCCGGATGGCTTCCTCTGCCGCTTCTTTCTCTTCGGCGGTGTTGGCCAAATGAAGGGTCGTTCCCGCAATGGTGGATTCGAGGTTCGGGGCGACGATTTTCACGCCACATGCCGCTTCGACGGCGTTGAAATTGACCCAGCGCTTGCCAGCATCTCGCATCTCGGCCATCCCTTGCGGGCGTTTGAGTCCCTTGATGTGCGTCGTGAACGGTCCGTCCTGACCGGCCAACATGATGGTGTCGCCAATCTTTAGTTCCCCACGATACAAAATGACATCGATGGTCTTCCCCATGCCGACTTCGTCGCGCATCTCGAGCACCGTTCCTTGCGCAGCACCGAGGGTATCGGTCAACCGGTCCTCAAGGAACCGCTCGGCCAAACCGACCGTGACGGCCAACAAATCTTGGAGACCTTCCCCTTCCTTCGCTGTCATGGGAACAAGGGCGACGTTTTGGCGGAAGTCACGAATTTGGTCATAACGCTCGAGGTTGAAGCCGTGTTCTGAAAACTGCCCGATGATCTTCCAATAACGGTCCTCGAACAACGCTTTGACATCGTCTCGCTGGCCTCGAAAGGACTCGATGAACGAGCGCCCCCGTTCGCATCGCCAGCCGTGCAGGCGATCCACTTTGTTACCGGCGATCACGAACGGCGTTCGGGTTTCCTTGAGGATGTTCAGCGACTCGATGGTTTGAGGTTGGAGCCCTTCCATGATGTCAATGACAAGAACGGCGATGTCGGCAACGGACCCGCCCCGGTTGCGAAGCGAAGCGAAGGAATGGTGGCCCGGTGTATCAATAAACAACAATCCAGGGGACTTGAAGTTCTTGCCTCCCAGCATGGCTGCACACGTTTCGTTCAGGACGTCGGCGGGCACCTCGGTGGCGCCAATGTGTTGGGTGATGCCACCGGCCTCGCGGTCCATGACACTGGCTTGACGTTGACTACCAATGGAGCGAACCATGTCCAAGAGACTGGTTTTTCCGTGGTCAACATGGCCCAAGACCGAAACGATGGGTTGCCGATTGTGCCCCCTCACGGTGGTTTCGGCTTCCTCAACGGGCGATTCGTCGTCATTGGTCATGTCAGCACCTCGGTGCACGGGCGGCGAGCGTTCACTCGTAGACCCAAGCGCCCATGGTGTTGTCCCACGACATCAAGCCCTCGGGGAACCACAAGCCGAGTTCAAACGCTGCCGTTTCTGGCGCATCGGAGCCGTGAATCATGTTGAAACCCATGTCCATACCGAAGTCTCCGCGGATGGTGCCAGGCTCAGCTTGGCGGCCGTTGGTGGCACCGATCAACTTTCGAGCGACCGCAATGGCGTCCACGCCCTCCCATGCCATGCAGACAACGGGACCGGACGTGATGAATTTGATCAAACCGGGGAAAAAAGGGCGTTCCTTGTGCACATCGTAGTGGGCGCGGGCGATGTCTTCGCTGGGAACCATGGACTTGAGCCCGACCAATTTCAGGCCTTTTCGCTCAAAGCGTCCAAGAATTTCGCTCACAAGTCCACGCTGCACCCCATCGGGTTTGATCATCACGTACGTCGTTTCCATGGTGTTCACCAACCTCACCGAAAAGTGACCCGTTTAAGGGCGTTGCGATGCGCCTTGGCATCGGTTCACTGGATGCCGCCTTTCACGTAGTGGCGAGTCCACTTGACCTTGCGAGCGTTTCGCTTCAACTGGAGTTGGTTCTTGCGGGCTTTGCTGTTCTTGAACCAAAGGACGCTGCCGTCCTTCCGGACAAACATCATGCCGGTGCCTGGTTCAATCTCTTCGCCGGTAAAGTTGCAAATTCGTCGTTCGGGCATGTTGATCACCGTGCGTTCAGCTTGCGGGCTTCACGGCCCGTGTCCTTGAGCATCAAGATGTCACCCACGCGGACGGGGCCGACCACGTTGCGGCTGATGATGCGCCCCACGTCACGTGGGTTGGGAGCGTCGTTGACACGCACTTTGACTTGCGTGGCTTCACCGGTCATGCCGGTGCGGCCGACGATTTCGACCACTTCTGCTGGCCATCCACCAAGTTCTTCGCTCATGGTTCATCAACTCGGGGCGACTTCACTTCTTGAGGCCCTTGATGGCCTCAACGACGTCGTGGAATTTCTCTTGGGCGCCTTTCGTGACTTCCATCACGGCCACCGAGGCGGCGGAGGTGCCTTTGGCCAAGCCCACGCCTTGAGCGAGGAATTCTTGGCTGGGGACGTAGCCGTAGGGGATGTCCTTCTCTTCGCAGATCAGAGGAATATGAGCGAGAAGTTCGGGGGGGTTCACGTCTTCGGCGAGGATGATGAACTGAGCCGTGCCGCGCTCGGCGGCCTTGGTCACTTCGTTGCTGCCTTTCTTCACTCGACCGTTCTTGTTCTGGTCAAGCATGTCATAAATTGCATTCACGACGTCTTCTGGGGTTTCAAATTGCACATGTACACTCATTGGAATCTCTCCTTCCTCATGATAGGGGCAGGCCTCCGCAGGACCACGCGAATATAAACGCAACGGCGCAATTCGCGCTTCGGAAATCGACACCATGCCGGGTCCTTCAAGCGCAGTGCACCGCTTTTCACGATTCAAGGCCCAATTCTGCCAAGAGTTGGCGGACGCCACGGGCCAGCGCCGGACCTCCTGAAATCACGTCTCGAGCGTTGGCCAGCGACCCCGTCGCATGGACGCCGTCGACGTAACGTAGCAAGCGAGCAATGGCTCCACCGGTGAACAAACCGTGGCAGCACGCAGCGTGGACTTGAACAGCTCCTTGACTGCGCAAGGCTTCAGCAGCTCGGCAGATGGTCCCCCCGGTGGCGATCATGTCGTCAACGATGGCGACGGATTTGCCGGCCACGTCCAAATCCTTGGCCTTATGAACAATGGTATGGGCGTCAATTCTCGTCTTCTCTAGGTACGAGAATTCGCATCCAATTTGTTGGGCAACGCTGGAGGCTCGTTCAATGGCCCCTTTGTCGGGAGAGAGGATGAAGTCCGGGTCGACCGTGTCTTTGAGGTGTTGAGCCAATTCCGGCATCGCCGACGTGAAGGCAACGGGCACGGAAATGTCCTGCAGCACGGCCGGAGCATGGAGGTCAAGAACCGCAATACCGTCACAACCGCACGCCATCATTTCGGCGATGGCCTTGGCTGAAATCGATTCACCCGGCTTGAATCGCTTGTCCTGACGTGAATATCCAAAATACGGAATCGCCAAAATCACCCCTTTTCCAACGTCAGGGAGGGCCTGAGGGCCGATGTTTCGCAAATTTTGCATGTCGCCTTTCCGCACGTCTTGAATCGCATCCAGCATCAGGAGGGTTTCCACGATTCCGGAGTCGGGAAAGGTGTTGGAGACCACGACCACGGGTTCCTTACGCAACGCTTCGATGGATTCGCTGGGAATGCGGATGTAACCTTCCGTGTCGGGGAAGCGACGCGTTTCGAGTGGATGATGTTCCCACCCCAATGCCTCGGCGAGTTGCTGGGCCATGGGCCCCGAGTTGCTGCCCGATACAACGACCATGCCATCCCCTTGCTGATGGCGGGTGGCTGGACCTTCATGTTCTTTGCGAGCCCGCAAAGCCGGTGAAGTGGTGCGCGAGGCAGGACTTGAACCTGCGACCTCCCGGTTATCAGCCGGGTGCTCTAACCGACTAAGCCACCCGCGCAAGGGTAAACCCGCCGACCAAACCCCCCGTCATAAGCATGACGGAGACGGTGGCACCGTACCGGGGCGGTTCGTTTCACTCCTCTTCCGTGGAGTTGACCGTGATGTACGAGGGCAACTGCAGCACTTTCTCAAAGGTCCGAGACAGCACCACTTCGTCCAAGCGCTCGCGAGTGCGAGCTAGGGCCGTGATCGGAATCCGGATGTGCTCTTCAACCCCGAACTGGGTTTGGATTCGCATGCGGGTTGAGACGATGACGCCCTTGTAGGTGCGCTTGACTCTGAAGAGACCCGTGATCACGCCGATCTCTTCGCCTTGGTTGTCAAGGACCGCTCGGTCCAGCATTTCATCAGGTGCGTACAATTTTTCGTCGATGCGGACGGTGTTTCGCCACCGGCGTTGCAATTCCCGCATGGATTTCGACAGCTTGACCGTTCCGTCGCCTTGGATGCTGTGCACCAATTCTTTTGGAAGCGGAGCCAATTCCGCTGGTTTTCGCATGTATTCATCGGCCACATCAGGCACCACTTGAATCCGCATCGATTTGACGCGGGCCTCGTTCGGGTGGTGACGTTCCCCGACAATCGTTCCTACTTTCGTATCGTTGACGTAGACATCACGTTGGAGCAACTCCTGGATGTCGTAATCTGTGTTTTTCATTTCCCATCTCTCCTTGCCGATTTCGCTCGGCTTATTGGACGGTCTTCCTCGGCACCTAATATATTCTTCCCCAAATAAAATATCATTTCCAATTACATTTGACGCATAATTGATTGCTCAAGCAATTGAAATATAGAACAAAATTTGATTTTTGATGTCGCATAACGCATCTAATTTCAATAGGAAAAACGCCATCTATTTGATTTTGAAAAACTCGTTCTCCAATTGGATTGAATAAGAACGGTCCAATGTCCATCGAGCGGTTCACCCGCTCCACCGATCATTGATATTTTGAAAAAAATCAATTGGGAAATTGGAAAATTGAGAGAATGGAGCCCCACGCGCTCTGCCACGGGATTGGACGGCAGAGTTGATGAACGCCCCCCCTACCCCTCGGGCCATGAGCCGTGACGTGGCCCTGGAGGCCCCGCTGCACCCCCTGATGCGCCATGTCATCGAACGCGGATTGCAGCGTGGGTTCCGCTTTTTTGTGCCCGATGAACACCATGCCGAGGTGGTGGCCGACTTTGCCGCTGCGCGCATCGCCTTCCCTCACCAACTCCTGACGATGAGTTCTGCCCCTGCATCCTCTTTGCATTTGAAGGTCCTCGAACCCACCTCGGAACACGGTCGCCAAGCCATTCAAATCCACGTGAGCCATCGAACCGGTGACCAACTGGCCGGGGCCCCCCACTGCCAAATCCACGTTCATGACCTGCTCCCCGCCAACCCAGAGGGTTCAACGATGGAGGTCTTTCGCCGATGGATGAACGATGATTCTTCCACAGAGGGACAAGCATCGTTGGGCGGCTATTGGTGCAGCATCACCGATGTGGCCGAAGCGTTGATCCGCTTTCTCGCCCATCCAACCTTTGACGACGTCAACTATCACGTGAGCGGACGACGCTATTGGAGCGCAGAAGAAACTCGGGAAGAATTCTTGGCCCTTGCTCGGCGAACCGACGCAGGACGAACCGGGAACTTTGCCATTCACCACTTGGAAACGGCTCAGCTCCAATCCGTTTCGGTGGAGGCCGTTGACTCGGCGAACCGGCCTCCTGAACGACCCGACCTCGGTTCCTTTCACCGGCACCTCGAGGTCACGACGGGCGAGGGTTGGCGCCCCACCATGCCCCTTCGGCAGACGTTGATGCTGGTGCTGGCTGACCTTGAAGGCGTCACTCGTGGGGTTCGCTGAACAAATCCGCCCCCAGCAACGGCAACAACAAACTGGCGTCACCTTCAACGCACACATGCGGTGCTTCAGGTCGCATCTTCCCCCAAGAAATGGCTTCTCGCAACCGTGCACCCGAAAGGCTCCCGTCGTGTTCGGGAGCCGTGGTGATGTAAACGGCGCTGTCAAGGCCGCCTCGGTATTGATTCCACCAGATGACATGATGTTTGGAAATGCCGCCTCCAACCATCAGCGCATTGGAGGTGCCGACATCCCAGGTCAAGTCGCTCATGACCTGTTCGTCCGCCAATGTATCGAGGTGGAAATCCCGGTGCTTTTGCCGGAACATGAACAACTGGGCGCCAATGGACCCGTCCGTGATGCCAGGAATGCACACCGGAATCCGGTGTTTAGCAGCCCAATAGATCAAGGTGTTGGGCGTACCGATTCGCTCGCCCAATTCCCACACAAGATGGATGGAGCCAAACCCAAGCCAGGCATCTGCACCGGTCTTTCCCGTTGAGGCCAGACGGTCGTTGTAAATGTCTTCCAAAACGGGCATCACGACCGCCTCCAGAATCTCGCCGTAGGAGGCGTTGGGCACGATCACGTTGCCCAGGCGCATCAATGCGTGCTCACCCAATTCAACGTCGTCGAGGTCAAACGAACCGTGGTAATAGTCTTTGTAAGCACGAGCAATGTCGTGGTCCAGCGTCCCACAGGTGGTTGAAAGGACGTTGAACATCTTCCGCTTGACGGCTTCGACAAAGAAACCTCGGGTCCCGGTGGCGCACAAGCAAGCAGGGAAGGAAAGCCAATTGGTGACTTGACTTGCATCGCCGTCGACCGCTTGAATTTCCCCGTTCATGTGCGCAAGGATGGTGCGTGCCTCCGCAAACTTCGTGGCGGTGAAGCCCCCGGCGTGAGCCATTTGTTCAATCAACGCTCGTGGGGTGGTGGCTTTGGAAAAGTCGTAATCCACCACGGGTTCGTTAAACGCATCGGGGTCAACGGCCATGGGGGAACCTCCAGCCTTTGCTTCAAGAACATGTGCCTCTTGAAGCCTCAATCGGTCCATCGCTCAAGTTCGTGCAAGCGGTCACGTAAACGCGCAGCCTGCTCGAAATCAAGCTCCTTGGCCGCTTCTTGCATGGCTTGACGCAACGATTCCATCAAGGCTTGACGCTCTTCAATGGAAAGGTCGGGCGTCACGTCGTCAGGCTCATCATATGTCAATTGAGAATTTGAATCTGCAATTGGTTTTTCTTCCGTTGAAGCCCACGAGCCTGCGCCAAGGTTGAGTCGTTGAGCCCAATCACCGTCTCGTCGCCCTCCTTTCTTAGCGATCAAGCGGCGTGAGCCATCCGCTGACGTGGTGGTGCCGCTGATCAAGGCGTCCTCCGTCTCGCCCATGGCCGGGAGTGCCTTGACGATCGTTTTCGGAACGATCCCCAAGGCCTCGTTGTTGGCCTGTTGGCGTTGACGTCGTTCCAGAGTTTGGCGGATGGCGGCCTCCATCGAGGGAGAAAAACCGTCAGCGTACAGCAACACCTTCCCGTGCTGATTTCGGGCCGCTCTTCCGATGGTTTGCAGCAAACTCCGTTCGTTACGAAGGAAGCCTTGTCGGTCGGCGTCGAAAATCGCCACCAAACTCACTTCGGGGATGTCAAGCCCTTCCCGAAGCAGGTTGATGCCAACGATCACATCGATGTGCCCGTGCCGCAACGCATTGATGATCTCGGTTCGCTCGAGGGTGTCGATTTCAGAATGGAGGTGGTGGGCTTTGACCCCCATTCGATTCAGGTAGGCGGCGACTTCCTCGGCGAATTTGATGGTCATCACCGTCACCAGTGTACGCTCGCCTCGCTCGATTCGCCGATTGATCTCCGTCAACAAATCGTTGACCTGTCCCGCCGTGGGGCGCACTTCAATTTCCGGGTCCAACAGACCCGTGGGTCGCAACTCCATCTTCGCAATGCCCTTGATGGCCTGAAGCATGTCGTACATGGATTCGGCCTCGGGGTGCTTTTTGGCAAGGTCGGGCGTTCCTGCCCCTCCACCCGAAGCCGCATGCAGCAACCCGTTCGGTACCGGCTGACCCGTGATTTCGCACAAATGCCTCAATTCACGCTCTCCGGGAGTTGCGGACACGTACACCATTTGAGGAACCAACGATTGGAATTCAGGAAGTTTTAGCGGGCGATTATCGGCGGCGGTTGGAAGCCGAAACCCGTGTTCGATGAGGCTGTCTTTGCGAGACTTGTCCCCATGATACATGCCCCCAACTTGAGGTAAGCTGACGTGAGATTCGTCCATGATCACCAGGAATTTCTTCGCATCGCCATGGAATTGGTTGGCGCAAGCAGCGAAAAAATCCAACAGGCAATACGGCCGTTGGCCCGGAGTACGCCCGTCAAAGTGCAGAGAGTAATTTTCAATGGATTGGCAGTGACCGATTTCTCGCAACATCTCGAGGTCGTACTCCGTTTTCTGTTCCAGGCGATATCGCTCCAATTCCTTGCCCTGTTGAGCAAACCATTTCGAGCGCTGATTCAACTCCTTCTCGATCGATTCCAACGCTGCCTCAAACCGCTCTGGACTGGTCATGAAGAACTCCTTGGGGTGAATCCAAGCCTCCTCCAAATCGTCCAGCGCCTCCCAAGAAACCGGGTCACAAATCTGGATCGATTTGATGCCGTCAAAGTCAAACACGATTCGCAGCGGGTCGTCTCTGCTTGGCATCCACACATCCACCACTTCGCCACGCACCCGGCATTCCCCGCGAGAGAGGTCGGAGGTTGTGCGTCGGTATTGCAACTCGATGAGTTCCCGTAACAAATCGCTGGTTTCGATGGTTTGACCCACGTGGCATCGAAGATGGTACTCAAGGAAGGTCTCCGGCGGATTGAGACCGTAGATGCAGGACACCGAAGACACCACCACGCAATCGGGTCGTGAAACGAGGGAGGCAACCGCCGCAAAGCGCTCTTGTTCAATGCGTTCGTTGATGCTCAGCTCTTTATCGATGTACAGGTCGCGCTTGGCCAAATAGGCCTCTGGCTGGTAGTAGTCGTAATGGGAGACAAAGTATTCGACGGCGTTGTTCGGGAAGTAGCCCACCATCTCTTGGTGCAACTGGCGAGCGAGGGTTTTGTTATGGCTCATGATGAGCGTTGGCATGTTGAGCTGTTCGATGACGTGCGCCATCGCGAAGGTCTTTCCGCTGCCGGTCACCCCGAGCAGCACGCACCGTTCTTGACCATTTTTCAATTGGGAAATCAATTCTTCAATGGCTTTCGGTTGATCGCCTGCCGGGGAAAACTCCGCCTCCAACCGAAACCGCTTCACATCGGGGTGCAACGATTCCAGCGCGGCCCCTTCCAGCGCTTTGGAAAGGTCGAACGGGTTGCGCTGACTGAGATCCAGGTCCATCAGCGGTTGGTCGGCCAACGATTCAAACGAACCGTCATCGTCCCATTCCTCAACCATGCCTTCACCCATCGTTGGCTCGCTTCAGGGGAGATAAAGTCCCCCGTTCACGTGAAGAATGGCCCCGGTGATGTAGGATGAATCCGGGCCGACCAAGAACGACACCGTCGAAGCCATGTCCTCGGGCGTCCCCACGCGCTGAAGCGGGACCTCGTTTTCACGCTGAGAGCGCTTTTCGGGCGAGTCGCCCGACAGGATGTCGGTGTCCACGTACCCTGGAGCGAGGATATTGACGCGCTTCCCTTCGGGACCCACCGATTGCGCAAGGGAACGAGCCCAGGTGGAAAGCGCTGCTTTGGATGCCGCATAGTCTGCCCCATGCGGCGAGCCACGGGTGCCAAGTTGTGAACCAACGACCACCATGCGGGCCTGCTCGGTCAAGTAGGGTTGAACGGCTTTCCAAACGGCCACCGCCCCTTCAAAATTGGTTTTCATGGTGGCTGTCAAGTCCTCAAGGGTCATCGCATGACCCTGAACTCGACGGTAAACGCCGTGATTGAGCACCAGAACATCGATGCCACGCTCCATCCACGGATGGTTGGCGAGCAAACCCACTTCGCCGAGGTCAGAACAATCGACCTTGACCGCCAGCGCGTCGTCCCCACGCTCACGGATGGCGTCAACGACCATCTCCGCTGGTTTTGAGGACGTGTTGTACGTGAGGAGCACGTCGTAGCCGTCGCTCGCCAAGCGGTCAGAAATGGCAGCACCGATACCTCGGCCGCCCCCGGTCACCAACGCTACGGGACGGCTCATGAAACAGGGAGCGTCTCCTTGTTCATGAAACCATGTGAGCGGTTCACTGTTCGTCTGGAAGGAATTGAGCGAGTTGAGGAGGTTGCCAGCCCTCGGGCTTGAGCACCTTGCCGTCATCACGACGCAGCACTTTCCCGTCCACCAATTTCGCCATGTTGGAGCGATGCACTTCGTTGAACGCATCGTCGTAGATGTGCTGCATGCCGTGGTTGATGATGGTCCCCGCCAAAATATAGCCAATGTCGGCCAGAGCGTCCAGCACCTCGACCAAGTCGCCCGCACGAGCGGCTTCGGCGTACTCCTGAACCTCCTCGGTAAGGAGTTTGATGCGAAGCTCAATCAATTCGTCAGGGCCCAGGCCCGGCGAATCAAGTTTGGGAATCTCAAAGGCTTGATTGAACTCGAGCAAGGAGGCAACGATGGGGTTCATGGCCGTGGTTTCATGAGTCGGCTCAAGAACCTTCCACCCCATCGGGAACGCCGGTGATGGACGGCATTCAATCAAGGCCAGAGCTTGCTGGCTCCAACCCAAAACCCACCACGAGCGAGGCGAGAAGCACCCAACCGGTGAGCATGGACACACGGAACAGCACCGTTTGGAAATCGGCAAAGCGGTCCATGCGAAGCACGACCACGATGTTCGCCAGCGCCATCACCGCTGCAGCCCCAAGGAACCACACGCCGTCCATCGGGTCAGCGATGGCAAAGCATGCAAACCAGAGAAGGGAAAGTTGCACCGTGGTGCGAGTGGTTGCCTTTTCACCAAACTTCGAAGGGAAGGAATGGATGCCCTGCTCCTTGTCGCTC
>JALRLR010000079.1 GCA_023254355.1 Candidatus Poseidonia sp. | reverse complement strand
TCCGGCGTTTGCGCGGTGGGTTCGGTCACCGTCGCCTGAGCCAAATTGGAGGCAGAGGGTTCGTCATCGTCCTCGGGCAGGTCCGGCAGGTCCGGCGTGGCTCCGTTGGTCGCCGGCCCCACGTCGCCGAGCAGGTCGTCGTCATTGGGCGTGGCCACCGTGGGTGAATAGAGGCCGCCCTTCCCGGTGTGCACCGGTTCGGCCACCTCGGCCAACGGGTCGACTTCGCCAAGCTCGAAGGCAATGTATTCCTTGGGCGCATCGGCTGCCGTGAGTTCAACGGGCTCATCGTCCTCTTGAGCGGCGATGGTTTGCGACAACGTTGGACCTTCGCCTTTGATGAAGTCAAACGACTCGGGAGGGGCGTCTTCGTCTCCGCTTTCCAGCGGGTCGGCCACCGTGTATTGGTCCACATCAACCGTGACGTCGTCCATGGACAAAACGGCTTGAACGGCTTCGGGGGTCTCTTCGGGGCCTTCGTTTTCGCCCAGCAGAAGACTCATGATTTCGTCCCCGGTGGTCGTTGGCTCCGCCATGGGCTGGTCCCGTGCCGAGCGATTCAGGTCGTAGTAACACTGAGCGCAGGTTTCGGAGCCGAGCGGATTGTTGAACTCGCAATAAGGACAAGAAACACCGATGGTGTCTTTTTCCTTTTTCTTGCGACCAAACATGTCCCACCCACCTACTCATGCGCCGTGGATTTCGTGTTTAAGAATGCGGGTTTCTCGCTCATCCAAATCACCAATCCTCATCCATACGATGATGAGGGGCGGGGCGGTGGTCGTCGCATGGGGCGCAAAGGATCCGTCAAACGGATGAACAGTGCCCACGTTGACGATGTGCCGATGGCCAAAGACGAGCCCATGCCCGACCGTTGGCGGCGCAGTCAGGACCACTTCACCCGGATGACCGAACTCATTCGGCAAGAACTGGACGATGAAACGGAGGCGGTCGAGGAACGCTGGAAAACGTGGACCAAGCAACGCCTCCTTCACGCAGGCTTGGCCTTGTTTGAGTTGAGGGGCCGCACCCAAGGGCGCTTCTTTGGCGAGGACATCGTGGTGTTTGAGGCACCCGATGGCGGACGCCTCCCCGAACATCGATTCGGTCACGGGGACATCGTGTTGATCTCACGGTCCCGCCCTTGGGGTGAAAAAGTGGTTGAGGGCGTGGTGCTTGACCGAGGCCCCACCCGAATCCGGGTCGTGGTCGGCGAGCGGCCACGTGACCTTCGGAAAGGAGGCTGGCGTCTGGATCGGGGTGCGAATCGCGTCGCTCATGACCGGATGCACGAAGCGCTGGTGGCGTTTCATTCCACGGAAGGTGACGGAGGCACGGTGCTTCGAGACCTCATTTTGGGGAACGTGCTCGACATCAACGAGAGCGCTCAACTGCCACCCGATATTCGAGGGAGACTTCAGACCCGAGGCCCCCCGCCCTCGCTCACCCACCTGAACCCATCGCAACGCTCGGCCATTGAGGCCTCACTCCATCAGCGACTGACCCTGATTCAAGGCCCTCCGGGCACGGGGAAAACGACGACGGCCACGCACCTGATTCAGGTCATGGCTCAGCGGGGGAGCGGACCCATTTTGGCGACGGCCGAATCCAACGTGGCCGTGGACAATTTGCTGGAAGGCCTGCTCGACCTTGGGGTCAAGGCGTTGCGGGTCGGCCGCCCGGTCAAGGTGCGCGAAGCGCTTCGGTCGGCGACGCTCGACGCGATTCTCGAGGACCACCCGAAGCAAGAAGAATTGACGTTCCTGCAGGAGGAACTTCGTAAATTCCGCAAGGACTTGCCTTCGCTCAAAGGCAAAGATCGGGGCATGATGCATCGGGACATCAGCATCAATCAGAAAGAAATCCGTCGCCTTGAAGACGAGATGACCGCCAGCGTTCTTGACGAAGCCGAGGTGATTTGTGCAACGACCATCGGTGCCGGCCATCGCCTGCTATTGAATCGGAAATTCCCCATCGTGCTGATGGACGAAGCGACCCAAGCCACCGAGCCCAGCGCTTTGGTTCCCGTGGTCAAGGGATGCCGTCAATTGATTTTGGTCGGCGACCATCAGCAGCTCCCGCCAACCGTGATCAGCAAGCGAGCCGAAGAAGGGGGCTTGAATCGCTCCTTGTTCGATCGCCTCATTGCTTGCGGTTTGACCTCAACGATGCTCACCACGCAATATCGCATGCACCCCGTGCTGCGTGAATTCCCAAGCGCTCGGTTTTACGACAACCGACTTGAAGACGGCTGCACGCCTGCACAACGCCCCCCGCCTGCAGGGTTTCTCTGGCCCGACTGGGACCGACCAATGGCCTTCGTCCCGGTCGAGGGCGTGGAGGAAACCGACGAAGAAGGCAAGAGCCGTTCTAACCGTGACGAAGCCGCCAAAGTGCTGAGCATCGTCAACGATTTGCTCGCCATGGGCGACCTCCAACCCGAGGACGTGGGGGTCATCACGCCTTACAGCGGTCAGGTGAGGGAATTGACCCAGTTGTTTGAGTTGGCCGGTGGCCGAGAACCCGGACAACCGTATGCGGGGCTCGAAATCAAGAGCGTTGATGGGTATCAAGGTCGAGAAAAGGAGGTCATCGTCTTCTCCACCGTGCGAGCCAACGACCTCGGGGAAGTGGGCTTTTTGGCTGATTATCGCCGCCTCAACGTGGCCATCACGCGGGCCAAGCGAGGCCTGATTTTGCTGGGCCACCCAACCACGTTGCGCCACGACGGCACTTGGCGTTCCTACCTCGATTGGGTGGACGAGAGCGGGCTGTTCGCCTGGCACGTGACCCACCAATCCTGAAGAAAAGCCTCCTTGCACGTTCCATCCAGCGTTGTTGAGGGCCAACGCCGGCGAAGGACTATACCCTTTGACTCCATGACTTGACCATGGAATCCGCACCCCCCATGATGACCCTGCCGACCGCCTCAGAGAAAGACTGGATTGTGACGCTCGTCATTGCCGTGGTGTTGGGCGGTTTGGGCATTGACCGATTTTACGCTGGCTCGATAGGCTTGGGCGTTCTGAAACTCATCACGTTTGGTGGATTTGGCTTGTGGTGGCTCATCGACATCATCCTTCTTGTGACCGGGAATTACAAAGACGGCAACGGCCTCACCATCTCGCCCAAGTAAAGGTCATTTCCTCATTTGATGCAGGACCCGCGCTTGGCCTTCGCAAAGGATACAACGCACCCTTTGACAAAGGAGAACGCCTCGCAGGCCCATGGCCGACGACCCGGTGACCATTGTCAAGGGCGGAACGCTGGCCCAAACCATGCTGGCGTCGGCTCCCGAGGGAATGCTGATTGCGCCCGCATGGAAACGGGTGGCGGCGTTCATGCTCGACGTCGTCCTGCTCAGCGTCGTGCTCACCTTCCTCTCTCGAGGTCAACTCATCGCTAACCTCTACAACCTCGGTCTGCTTTCGCAAGGCGGCCAAAGCGTGGCGTTCTTTTTCGTCAACTGGTTTGTGTTTGCGGGGTCGTTCTATCTGTACTTCAAATACACCGGCCAAACCATGGGTCGTTCCTTGGCCCAACGAGGATTCCGAATCGCCATCGTCCACGACAACGGGACCGTCCTCGAACCGCATCACTGGGGGCCTCGTGCGGTGGCGAAAATGGTTTACTTGCTTCCCGTGATCGGGCCCCTTTGGTTCGGTCTTCGCGACACCTTCAACGCCGGGTCCATGGCCAGCGAATATCGAACCTCCGTTGACAAACAGCATCACACGGTCGCCGCCGTTGATTGGTCCCTGCCGTCGGAGACACGCCTTCGTCTTCGCTGATTTCAAAACGAAACGAGCAAGCCCTTGAAGTAGAGTCACCTGCCCCTCCCATACGGTGAGGAACGATGAGCGATGACCACAGCGCCCGTGCCGGCTCCCTCAACGCTCACTTGATGTCGGTGAGCATGGAGATTGACGACGATGACGATGATGTCATCTTCGTGGTCGTGGACGTCGTGAACGAATCGGCCATTCCCGTGGGCGGATTGCAAGCGGCTCTGGTCACCGACAAAGGCGTTCGATACGAACCGGTGGAAGGCATCACGTCCATCGGTCCTGGCCTCACCCGCCAGTTCAAGTTTGAAGCCGGCATCGTCACGGGAACCTGGTCGTTTGAATTCCTCGGTGGCGGTCAATCCATGAAGCTCGGCCCGTACGACGCCGATTTTGAATTCAAAGCCGAAAAGGGTCGTGTGATGGGCAACGCCATCGGGTCCTCCTTGTTCAGCGGGGCCTTTGACCATCACCTCGGCGATTTCGGCAACACCGAGGAGCGCGGCATCATCAACCCTGAATCCATCATCATGACCACCTATGTCGGTGAGAACATGGAAGGCGGTGGCACGAAGGTCATTCGCGGCGATGCGGTCAACATCGACGATGAGGACGGACCTCGGACGCCACCTTGGGCCACCTCCCCTGCGGCGGACGACCCGCTTACCGCACCAACATCCGCACAAGCACCCGCCGCCCCTGCCGCCGACCCGTTGCTGGGCGCTCCCGTTACTGCTGACCCGTTGCTGTCCGTTCCTGCAAGCGAACCAACCCCGCTCACCCCGCCCGAACCGCAGGCAGCCGACCCGCTCCTTTCCCCCCTTGCTCCTGCGGCTCCCGAACCCCCTGCTGAGCCCCAAACGGCGGCCACGCCTCCATCCTTGCCCGAAACATCGGCCTCTCCCCCTCCTTTGCCCGAGACGGCGGCGACCCCCCCGCCTTTGCCGCCTATGAGCCCGCCCGCCGAAACACCAAGCGCTCCTCCATCCGGTCCCCCCAGCGGCCCCCCGTCCGGTCCGCCTTCTGGCCCTCCGAGCGGCCCACCCAAGTGATTGGAAGGTGTGAGCCGTGGCGGAACGATTTGCAATGAAATTGTGCGGCACCCAAGCCTCCTACCAAATTGTCCCTGAAGGGATTGATTCCATTGACTTGGAGGCCGTTGGCTCGGCCATCGAAGCCGAAGGCTACGAAGTCGGGGTTCGTTCTCGTTTGTGCTGGACCTTCACCGAACCGTGCATCATGACCTTGTTCCCCAGCGGCAAACTGATGGTGCGGACCGAAGACAAGGAACTCGCCACCACCGTGGCGGAACGCCACGTCGAAGTTTGGATCCATGCCTGAGCGTGAACCCATGATCAGCGAGGCCTTGGTTGACCATTTGCTTCACGATGGCGTGGTCGCCTACCCCACCAGCACGTTGCCTGGATTGGCGTGTTTGCCCAACGCTGAGGCCCTGGACGCCTTGTTTGCGCTGAAGCAACGGCCTGCGGACAAACCGGTGAGTTTGGGCGTGTTGTCGCTTGACCAAGCCGAAGCCTTGGTTCACGTGCCCGACGATGTGCGATTGCTGGAAGCGGCGTTTCCCCGAGGGGGGTTTACGTTCGTTCTCGATGCTAAGGAAACGCTCGATGCTCGCCTTGGCGGCGCCCGTGTCGCCGTCCGTTGCCTTGCCCATCCCGTCGCTCGAGCGTTGGTCGAACGCATGGGGCCCATCACCGCCACCAGCGCCAACGAATCGGGAGAGGTGCCCGCCGATACGGCTGAAGAAGCGGGCCGTGGTCTTGGGTTGCCGGAACACGCCCTGTTGCCAGGAGCGTGCCCCGGAGGTTTGGGAAGCACCTTCGTCAACGTCACGCAAGGCGATGACGGGGTGGAGGTAACTGTTATGAGAGAGGGCGTCATACCCACGCGTAGCGTGATTGAATGGTGGAAGACTCGCAACTGAAGTATTGGCGGGACGCAGGTCACGTGGCCCGCCGAACCTTGGAGGCGATGAAGCTTGAACTTCAACCGGGCAAAACCTTCCACGAAATCGTTGAATCCGCTGAACGCTTCATTCACCGACACGGTGGAAAACCCGCCTTTCCGGGCACCATTGCCGTCAACGACTTGGCCGCTCACTTCACCACCAACCACCTGATTGAAGGGGTGGAAGGCTGGGACGGCGAGATGGTGCTGCAAAAAGGCGACTTGGTGAAGATCGACTTTGGCGTTCACATCAAAGGTCACATC
>JALRLR010000078.1:3364-6063 GCA_023254355.1 Candidatus Poseidonia sp. | reverse complement strand
TCCTCGCCGTGCCGGGCATCGACGTGAATGCGAAAGGAGGACGAGGGCGCCGCTGGGCGTGGCGACACCGCACCGTCACCGCTTTGATGAACGCAGCCGCAAATGGCCACGCCGACGTCGTCGAGCTGCTCATCGACGCAGGTGCCGACTTGAACCTACAGGAGCCGGGTCCCCGCGAAGAAGGTTGCGACCAATTTTCCGAATGCTACGGCCGAAGCGCTTTGTTCTTTGCAGTCGAGAGAGACCACGCCGATATCGTCAAGCTGCTCGCCGAAGCGGGTGCCGACGTGAACGTACGCAGGAAGGACAACTGGGGTGACACCGCTTTGACGTGGGCAGTCAGGCGTGGCCGCACCGACATCGTCAAGCAGCTCCTCGCCGCGCCGAACATCGACGTGAATATGAAGAGCAATTTTCTTGGCATGTCCGCTTTGGTTGAGGCAGTCCGTAACAACAAACTCGACATCGTCGAGCTGCTCCTCGATAAGGGCGCTGACGTGAATACTAAGGACGGAGAGCACAACACTGTTTTAGACTATGCAGCCACTAACGGTTACACCGCCATCGTCGAACTGCTCCTCGATAAGGGCGCCCGCGTGAATAAGAAGAGTGGCATATGGGCAAACACCGCTTTGATCTCGGCAGCCGAAGAGGGCAACATCGACGTCGTCGAGCTGCTCCTCAAAAAGGGCGCCGATTGTTACGACCGCTATCGCGTTCGCATGGAAGAAATGCGCCAATCCTGCCGCATGATTCTCGACGCCATCGAAAAGATTCCCGGCGGCAAGAACACCAACTACGCCAACGGTGACGAGATGATCCTCGCCAAGGCTCCCACCCGAGCCCCCGAAGGCGCCACGGGATTCTCGCATTACGAGTGCACCCGAGGTGCCTCCCAGTTCTACATCCAGGGCGGTGGCGACGGCCGCGGCAAAAACCCGTACCGTCTGTCCATTCGCTCACCGATGTTCATCACCATTCCGTACGTCGCCAAGACGATGATTGGATACAAAGTGGCCGATATTCCCGCCATCATGGGAAGTTTCGACCCGTGCATTGGGGAGACCGACCGTTGAGGTGAGATCATGGACGACAGGTACGATTTGGTTGGATTCTTCCTCAGCAAAGACGGTCTTCTTCGCTCCGGCATCATCGGTGCCTTGGAAGGCACGCCCCTCGAAGACAGCGCAGGAGCGCTTTCGTTCGGTGTCGCCACGTTTGCGCTCGTGAACATCGTCTTCCTTCTGCTGTTCTTTTCTCAATTCGCCATCCTTTGGATTGAGCGCAAGGCCGTGGCTCGCATGCAAGACCGCTACGGCGCCACGACCGCCCTTCGCTCCCTCTGGGTGGGCGAAAACGGCGTGACCGCCGGTGAATGGTGGAACATGCTGCCGTTCGGCTTGGGCAAACCCATCGGTGCCGTGAACAAGTGGTTGAACAAGAACTTCGGCAACCGCGATGAAAACTTCGCCACCGTTGACCGAGTCAACAACCGTTCATGGATGGGGAAAACCATCGTGCCAGGGTTCTTCCAAAACGTTGCTGACGGGATGAAGTTCCTCGTCAAGGAGCACATGGTCCCCCAACGGGCCGACCGCCTCATCTTCGAGGTGTCGCCGTTCCTCATCGTGTCCTCCACGCTGTTGATCTTGGGCATGATTCCGCTCTCGAGCGGCATTTACGCCACCAACCCCGACCTCTCCATTCTCTATGCCATCGCCATCTTTGGCATCGCCCCCATCGGCGTCTTCTTCGCCGGCTGGTCCTCCAACAACAAGTACACCCTCATCGGCGGCATCCGTTCCGCAGCCCAACTCACGGCCTACGAGATTCCGCTCTTGCTCACGTTGCTGTCCGTGGCCATCCTTTCGGGCACGTTCAACATCGTGGACAGCATTCACTTCCAACACTCGGCGGGCGCATGGAACATCTTCCTCATGCCCTTGGGTGCGGCCCTCTTCCTCGTGACGATGATCGCTGAGGTGGAACGCGTGCCGTTTGACATGCCCGAAGCCGAAGCCGAGTTGGTCGAAGGCTGGTGGACCGAGTACGGCGGCATGCGGTTTGGGATGCTCTTCATGGCCGAGTACATCCGTACCTATGCGGCCTGTTTCCTGTTCACGCACTTCTTCCTCGGAGGTTGGCACCTGCCCTTCCACGGCACCATTGGCTCCTTGCCCGTGGTCGGCGAGGCCTACCTCTTGATTCCAGGAGCCATCATGACCTTGCTGAAGTCTTGGCTGGTCTTCCTCGTGGTCTTCGTGTGGGCTCGCTTTGCCCTTGCTCGCATCCGCACCGACCAAATTCTCGAATTTGGATGGCGCATGCTCCTTCCGTTGGCGGTGCTGCAGGTCGTGCTCGCCTTTGTCTACCGTTTGTACCTCTTTGACCCCGAAGGGATGTCGGCTCGCAACGACGTGGCCGGTGGCATGGCGTGGGACGCCTTCGGCATCCCCTACCTCGTGCCCATCCTGACCACCTTGTTCTGGGTGGGCGTCTTCTGGGTGTACCTCAACGATGAGGACAAGTCAAGGATGTCGGAACGCATGTTCCACGTCCATACCGTCGAGCCAGCGGGAACGGTCGTCCCGGGGCAGGAGTGAGGTGAAACCATGCCAATGCATCCACACGCACAACCGAATTTCAGAAACCTGTTCTGGTATCCGTTCAAGATCACGCTGATCACGGCACTGCGAACC
>JALRLR010000078.1:0-3354 GCA_023254355.1 Candidatus Poseidonia sp. | reverse complement strand
CGGCAAGCGCTTCGGCAAGCGCTTGGGTGCCTACCACAACACCTCCCACCCCGAGTTCCTCGACGACGGAAGCCGAGCCCGCGCGGCCTCGTCGGCTGAGATGAACGACGTCACTCGCCAAGAGTTTGCACCTGACCGAGTGACCTCGGACCTCAAACCCACGCTTTGGAAACCCCAAACCGTCCAGTACCCCTACGAACGCTTGGAGGACATGGAGCCTTGGCTCTTTGTCCCCGGGAACTACAACGGTCGCATCGGCGTCATTTGGGAAACCTGCACCGCCTGCAAGATGTGCGTGAACGTCTGCCCCAACGATTGTTTGCACATGACCACCGAACTGCGCGTGGACGTTCTCGACAACGCTGAAGGCGAGAACGCCGGCTTCGGCGCTGAATTGGAGGTCGGCAAGTTCGCCGCCGTTGAAGTGCCTGAGGTCAAGGCCACGCTCGATTCCTTCAACCACGTCACGGCTCACACCTCGACGCCCGAAGAATGGCGCTTTGCTGAAGTGCTTGACCTGTCCGGCGATTCCGCCACCGTTCGTTGGAACGACTCGGGCGAAGAGGCCGTCGTGGCGACCGCTGAACTGTTCCCCGCCGACGACCAAATCGTCTCGGGTCGCATCGACTTGGGTCGGTGCATGTTCTGCGGTTTGTGCATGGAAGCGTGCGGTTTCACCTCCTTCTTCATGACCAACGAGTACGACGGCATGTCCGGATTCACGCGCCAAGACCTTTGGTTCGACGCCTCCCGCACCCGCGTGCTGCCCGGAGTCCACCAAGAAGCGGTGGATGCTGAACTCGCCAAGCGGGCCTCCAAGGAACGTGACAAGCGTGCCAAGAAGGCGGCCAAGGAAACGGCAAAGGGGGATGCTTGAGATGGACATCGCCAGCGCTGCCGAAACCGGCGTGTTCTTTCTGTTCGCCGCCATCACGTTGGGCGGGGCATTGGGCCTCATCTTTGCTCAGCGCGTGGCGCATTCCATGCTCTCGCTGATCTTCTGTTTCATGGCCGTCTCAGGAATTTTCATCCTCTTGGGCGCTGAATTCCTCGCCGCCATCCAGATTCTGGTGTACCTCGCCAGCGTAGGGTTGGTGGTGCTGTTTGGTATCATGCTTACCCGACGTCAAATTCTTGAGGAGGACTTCGAATGAAGTTCCTCTCCCTCTTCACCCGTCTGGGTTTGCTGGCTCTCGGCTTTATCCTCGTTGCGGCGGTTAACGCCGACGACGTCTGGTCCAATCCCAGCACCGACGAGCCCACGACGTCGGGCCTCGCCGACACCCTGCTCAACGATTGGGGCTTTGCTTTGCTCGTCCTCGGTCTGCTCATGTCCATGGCCATGATGGGCGCTGCATACTTGGTGCGTGACGAGCGGATGGAGAACCTGCTCTGGGAGTTTGGAGGTGAAGAAGAATGATCGATCCAGCATGGGTGTCGGGCCTTTCAGCCCTTCTGTTCGTCATCGGTTTGGCAGGTGCCTTCACTCGAAAGAACGCCATCATCGTCTTGATGTGCATTGAATTGATGCTCAACGCCGCCAACATGCAATTCGCAGCGGCCGCCGTTCATCACGGCGACACGACCGGTTGGGTCTACACCATTTTCGCCATCGCCATTGCGGCGAGTGAAGTGGCCATCGGATTGGCCATCTTCCTGGCCATGTACGGTCAACACGAATCGATCACGCTGGACGACGTGAACGTCCTGAAGAACTGAGGTGAGATGATGGCAGGTACAGGCAGTTCAGAAATCGTTCACAGCACCGCGGCGCAGTATGCGCCTTTCATCCTCCTTTTGCCCATGCTGGCGTTCCCCATCATCCTCTTCCTCGGAAAGATGCTGAACGGCCAGAAGGTCTGGAAAGAGACGCTCAAGGAAGGCGGGCTCATCGCCCTGCCCGTAATGGGGGCCAGTTTGGCCCTCTCGCTTTGGCTCATCTCGGACTTCATCGGAGCCTACGGCGGCGTTGACAAGCTCTCCGATTGGACGTGGTTCACCTCCAGCATGTGGAATTCAGGCGTGGTCACCACCGAGATTTCGTTCGGGTTTGGCGTCCACATCGACCACATCACGGTGATGTTGCTGTTCATCGCCTCGTTCCTGTGTTTGCTCATCAACACGTTTGCGGTGGGCTACATGAACACCGACCCGATCAACGACAACCGAAACCACCGCTTCTATGCTGAATTCGTCCTCTTCTGTTCGGGTATGCTCGGCATGGTCCTTGCTGACTCGTTCCTCTGGTTGTTCATCTTCTGGGAATTGATGGGTCTGTGTTCCTACTTGCTCATCGGGTTCTACTACGAACGCCCGAGCGCGGCCTACGCCGCCAAGAAGGCCTTCCTGACCACCCGTGTGGGTGACGTCTTCCTGATGGTCGGCTTGGCCGTTCTCTGGGACCTCTTCGGCTCGCTTGATTACGCCGTGGTCTTCAACGAGTACAACATCGACAAGGTTGCTGCTTCCAACCCCGGCACGCTCGCTTGGGCGCTCGGCCTCATGTTCATCGGTGCGGTGGGCAAGTCGGCCCAATTCCCGCTCCACGTTTGGCTACCCGACGCCATGGAAGGGCCAACGCCCGTGTCGGCCCTCATCCACGCTGCAACGATGGTGAACGCTGGACTCTATCTCGTCGCTCGTATGTTCCCGTTCTTCGGTGCGGAGTCCATGCACGGCGAACTGGCCGATTTGGCCTTCATCATCGCCGCCATTGGTGGTACCACGGCGGTCATGGCTGCTGCCATCGCCTTCGTCCAGCACGACCTGAAGAAGGTCCTCGCCTACTCGACGATGTCGCAACTGGCGTACATCTTCACCGGCCTCGGTGCAGCACTCTACCTCGCCAACACGCTTGACTGGCACCACGACTACAAGGCTCACGCCATCGTCGTCGTCGCCTTTGGCGCTGCTCTCTTCCACCTGTTCAACCACGCCATGGCGAAGGGCATGCTCTTCATGGCTAGCGGTGCGGTCATTCACGAAGTGCACCATGCCCACCACCACCTTCACCCACACGACGACCACCACCACGAGGAAGACCCCAAGGAACTCTTGATGCTCGCCAATTACCTTGCAGAGACCGGTCAGTCCGTCTTTGGCTTCTTCAATTCCATCGACTTGGACCAATCGGGTGAGGTGGACACCTATGAGTTCCAAACCGCCCTGAAGAACGCTGACATCGCCGACCTTCCTCCTTGGGAAATGCAGCCCCTGATGAAGGCGCTTGACATGGACGGCAACGGAAGCATCAACGTGCCAGAGTTGGAACTGACCCTCGGCCGAGTCCACCTCGCTTCTCTTGCTGGTGATGACCATCACGACCACCACGACGAGTTTGACGCTCAATCGATG
>JALRLR010000077.1 GCA_023254355.1 Candidatus Poseidonia sp. | reverse complement strand
CACCGGCGCTGATCGTGCCTTCATGAGTGTTGAGTTGTTCCGTCACCTCGGCCTTGGGGCCTTGGGCAACTCAGACGGGACCGGCTTTATCGTCGGCGATGTTTGGGACGACCTGGCCATGATTGAGGTCGGCAGCGACGAGACCGGTTGGAGCCTGATCGGTTGCCCACGACAAGCGGCCCTCGACGGCGCTTGTGCGTCCGGCACCTCGATGTGGGGCGGGTTTGACAACGACCGAATGTTCAAGATGAACTCCTGGGGCGCAGCTCCCGAGAACATCGTCTACTACGGTCTCTTCTCTTCGGGAACTTCACCGAAGACGACCTTGGTGCCTTTGACCTCTCCTTCTGGGCCGACCAAACCGTCGATATCCGATTCCGATTCCGCACAGGCTTTGAGGGCTCGACGGCGAACGACAACGAGAGCCGCTGGAGCGGTCGTGACGGCTTTGCCGTGGACAACCTGACCATCTGGAAGCAAAACACGGCGTTCTTGCCCAACCCGCAGACGCAAACCACCACCATCGGCCCGCTGAACAACCTTCAGCCCGGTCAAGAGTACACCACCTCCATCACGGCCAATGTGCTGAACGACACCACCTATCGCATCTCGGCCACCCTCTCAAACAACGCTTGGGACCAACAACTCATCAACGACGACGCCGTTGGCTATGTCACACCGTTCAATCTCTACGATCCGACGGTTGAGACCATTGATTTCTTCAAACCCGGTGGATTGTACGCCGAAGGTCTGTTTGACATCGCGGTCACCACCAACAACTACGGCAACACCGCTGTTGACTTTGACATCGAAGCCACGGTGTATTCCGCCACGCCTTCCGACGTGTATTGTGGAACCCCCTCGGCGGTGTGCGAGGAGACCTTTGAAGGAGGCACCCAGGGTTACCGATACGAAGAGAACCAACAGCCCAAGGGCGCCATTTACAACGAGAACTCGTGTTCAACGAAGATCTTCAACAACAACGCCTACTGGTTCGGTCATCCTTGTGACACCGGCACGAACGGATACGACGACGCTTGGGCCAACGAAACCCTCACCATTCCCGACATTGATTTGACGAGCATGAGCGGTGACTTCGTTTCCCTCAACTTTGAGTACTATGCTGACACCTTCTACACCATTGACCAAAACGGCAACGTTGACCCCAGCGATTACGCCGTCATGACCGTGGATTATGCCAAGGACGGCACGGATTACACCGGCCTGGTCTACGCTCAATGGAACGACTACAACGAAGACGGAACCTGTCAGAACGACGACGACGGCAACGGCATCGTTAACGCCACGGAATCCATTGATCAGACCGAGCTGCAATTCATCGGGGACCCTGCCAACACCGACGGCACGGGTAACTACAACGTGTTCTTCAACACCGAGGAACTCGTCAAGACCACCAGCATCGACCTGACTCACTTTACGTGCTCAACCGGTCCTCTTCGGATTCGACGCAATGGCGGGCTGAGTGCATGTCGCTCCAAGGTTCGACCGTTGATGTCCACTTTGAATTCCAATCCGATGATGACGGACGCAACGGCATCAACGACGGGTTCAAGGGCGTTGGTTTCAACAACATCTCGCTCCAAGAATACACCTTCGTGCAAGACGCCACCTACTCCACCTCTCGAACGAACGTGGACGCTGAAGAGGCCGCTCTGTCGACCATCGCCAGCCACGAGTTCGTTTCGGGTGTCTATCGACTTGACGTCAAGACGGTGTTTGACAACACCACCATGGGCAAGCCTTGGTACAACGACAACGAGTTGTCCACGGCCAACAACATCGAGCGTGTCATCTTCAACGTCGAATCGGTTGACATCTCCATCGGGAAGCCCGACACGTTGACCTGTCACGCCGACCAAACCTTGCCGTGCGTTCTGCCCATCGACAGTGCGCTGACCCATTCGTGGGAATTCCAAGCCACCAACGGTGTGCTCGGCGGTGATTACATCTTCTACATGGAAGTGACCGATTTGGCCGACGGAAGCCAAGCCCACCTCGTGGATTCTGGACCCGCTGTTTCGCTTGAGAGCCAACAAAAGACAGACGTTTCCTTTACGCCATGGAACGGTTGGCTGGACGGCCACACCTACAACATCAGTTTCTACGGTCGCCTTTCTGACGGCAGTGAAACCGGCAACGAGCGTTACTTCCACGCCACCTTTGCCGACATGGTGGACGTGGCCATCCTCTCGGACACTTCCTCGCGAACCACCGCCATCAAGCAAGACTTGGCCATTCTCAACATGACCTACACCCAATTTGAAATCAACGACTGGGACACCTACTTTGACGCTGGATGGTTCACCCACTACGACAAGATCATCTTGCCGTGGCAAGAGCAATTGGTGGCCAAGGACACCCAGTTCGGTGGCGATGGGTACTACCAGTACTTGGGCGAACCCGCACGCCGAACCGTGCTGGAGAACTTCATGTCCGCTGGCGGTACGGTGCAGGCCCACCTCGGTCCACTTGGCAGCCAAATCTACGGCCTTGACCAAGGCTTGGCCGGTCGTCTGCCCTTCGGCTTGGACATTCAAAGCCGTGACACGGCCGAAACCCAAGTGACCTACTCCACCATGGATTTGGCTGACCCTTACCATCCGGTGATGGACAACATCGATGTCAACGCCTTCCAAGGCTTTGACGCCAGCTCCGGCGTTGCCCAAGCCGTGTTGAACACCAAGTCGGTCAGCACCAACAACGTCCCTGAAACCTGCGACGGTTACATGGAGGACGGTGGTTACTTCCAGCGACTCATTCGCTCCAGCGAAGACATTCAAGACACCGTGCTCGGTGTTTGCAGTTACTACTCCGGTGGCATGATCATTTCAACCATCGACGTGGCCACGCACTCCGAGCGTGCCGACAGCACCACCTTCCCGCTCTTGGGCAACCTGTTGCAATACCAAGTGACGCCGTACCCCGACGGCTTCGGTACGTTGGGCAACGGTTTGGACATCACCATCAACGGCGAAGTTCCTGGCATTGACCCAAGCACCGGTAAGTACGCCTTGCGCTACATGAAGAGTGATGCGACCTTGGAGTTCGGTTTCACCACCACGACCACGGAAACGCTCCAAACGGATTGGATCATTGACGGGCCGACCAACTGGGACGGCAGCAGCCTCGCGAGCGGTTTGACGGGTCACACGACGGAGGGCGCACCCAGCATGATGTTCTGTAAGGCTGACCTGGCTTCGCAAACCGGCTGTGCCCAAGGCGAACAATGGCACATCACGCTGATGCTCCACGACGAGAACGGTCACGCTCGTACGATTGATGTCACGGTCGAGACCAACGACGTTTACGCCGACGAGTTCCGCCCCGAGGCCGACGCCACCATCGACATCCGAACCGACTACCAAGACAACGTGGAATTCACCGGGACCAAGACCGTGTCCAACGTCGAGTGGGACGTGTATCAAATCACGCTCCAAGGCGACGGGCCCGACGCCGAATTGGTCATCCACTTTGATGCCAGCAACTCCTCGGACGCCGATGCGCTCGACGGTAACGGCATTGAGACGTACGAATGGAAGGTGTTGTTTGACGCTCCCTACGGCGATGATACGTTTGACCTCGACGGTCACACCTTCACGCAGAGCGCTGCAAGCGGCGGCATGTGGTCGTACAAATTCAAGAACGTCACCGTGGATTCAACCGGTACGACGACGAACCAAATCCGAATGGAATTGGTCGTTTACGACAGCGCTGGTAAGTTCTCCGAAAAACACCGAATGTACTTCGTCATCGTGCCAGAGGGCTTCGGTGACGAAGAACCTGCCATTCAGTGGGACAACGTGAATTTGAACGAGTCCAAGTTCGATGCCGACACCATCACCATCTCCGGAACGGTCTTGTCGGGCGCTGAAACGAGCGAGGTATACGTCGAGGCAGCGTTCTTTGAAGAGGACTTCTCCGCTTCGCCCGTGATGAAGTACAACATGAGCACGCAAGGGCTGTGGGGCCGGAGCGATGCTTTGGGCGACAACGACCGCTTTGAGATCACGCTCAACGTCGACAGTTTCTACACCAACAAGTCAACCTCTCAGCGTGTGTACATCAAGTACTACGAAGGGGAAGACGAGCGCTGGGTGACCATCAAATGGATTGAATTGAATTTGCCCGCCTGTCAAGGCCTTGAAGCAGACCCACAAGCGGAAGCCGCCGGAGGGGAATTCATCCTTGATGCCAACGGTGACTGCCAGTGGAACGGTGCGTGGTCGTACGACCCAACCACCGGTGAGTGGAAGGACAACACCCAAACCACCGACGGTGGCGATTCAACCGAAGCAGGTTTGGACCCGGTGATGCTCATCGCGGGTGTCATCCTGTTGCTCGTGGTCATTGGGGCCACCTTGGTGTTCATGCGAAAGGGCGGCGAGAAGGTCGACGCCTTCGGCGGTATGGAGGGTGGCTTCGGAGCTGACGCTCTTGACCCAACCGAGCAATACGTCCAGCAACTCATCGCCCAAGGGTATCCTGAGGAAACGGCCAGAGCCTTTGCAGCCCAATACGTTGCAGGTGCAGCAGCGGAACCCGCCGCTGCGGCTCAACCGGCTGCCGCACAGCCTGCGGCTCAACCCGCCGCTGCCGCTGCCTTTGACCAAGCCGTCTACGAGCAATACTACAACCAGTTTGTCTCTCAGGGCTACGATGCGGCCACGGCTGCAGCCTATGCCCAACAATACGCCATTCAATACGCACAATCCCAGCAATAAGCAGGGGCGTGTTCGTGATGGACCAGCACCTTGAGCGACAGCAAGGTACGGCTCGGCTTGGGCGTTGGCTTGGAATTCTGGGCGTGCCCACCGGTCCGGTCATGGGGCTGGGTTTGTTGCTTGGGTTGCTTGGTTTTGCCCTCAATTATCATCTGTGGGAACAAGGCGCTCACCGTGCCGATGATGCCCTCCACGCCTATGTTCGCCGGAGCTTTGCATGGTGCTTGGCTGCGGTGACCCTACCGATGTTGATGATGATCGGTGGCGGTCTCTGGTACGTCATCAACCACCCTGAATCGACCAAGGATGCCCTCTTGACCACCCTAATGTAGTCGACGGGCATCAAAGAGCTTCGTGACCATTGAGTGAATCCTTCAAGCATCTCGAGGTTGATGGTGAAGCAGGGCGTTCACTCTTCCTCGTAGGCAGGTAACGACTCGTTTCCTTTCGTCCGGAAGGTTGGTTCGGCAGCGTCAGCCTCCAAATGGGAATCAAAATCGGGGAGTCGCAGGCGCCAATTCTTTGGGAGTGGGGAGGCCTTATCGATGATCTTCAGCATCCGTTCCTGCCACGAAAGCGGTTTACGTTGCATGATGTACATGTAGAGGACCGAGGTGCGGACGTCTTCATCGATGACGACGTACCCCGTCGCTGCTTCAAAATTCATGGCCCTCAAGAGGTTAAACGCCGGGCGGTTGAAGAGTTGGAACCATCGTTTGGCGTTGCGCATCAGCACCAGAATCACCATCATGATGACCAGGGTGTTGAGGCACACCGCTGACCAGGTTGGTGCGCTGTATCGTCCAAGCAGGAGGATGACCAAAAGGAGCACCGGTACGGCCGTGGTCAGGAAAATGAACGATTCCGACATGGGCGGTTTGCGCATTTTTTGTCGGATGGCCCCCCAACCGTCGTGGTGCTTTTCGTAGGGTTTGAAAATTTCACGTTCATCTTGCGTGGCGGCCACCCTGACCAGTTGCAAGAGGCCGTTGATTTTCCGGAATTGTGTGATGCCGACGTCCATGTTGTCGTCAAGAATGGACTGGAGGCGTTGCTGAGCCTCACTGTATTCGCCCATGTCCGCTAGGATGGACGCCATTTCCACCACGGGGGTGACTTCCCCGGGGAGGTGTTCTCGACACGCCTGCCACCAATGGAGGGCGTCGTGGAGCATGCCGAGGTCGTCAGCCATCAAGCGGCCTCCTCGCAACCACATGTCAAGGCGAGTCGGGTCTGCAGCCACGATGCGTTTGGCACCGGAAAGGGCGCTGGCCGCTTCACTCATCGTTGGCTGTGCACCGTGTGATGGCAGGCATGCCTCGACATACACCGACCATGCTTCAAGGTGGTCGGCATCGAGGCGAGTGGCCTTCTTCGCTTCGGATTTAGCGGTGTCTCGGTCGCCGTTGTCCAAGGCCTCGAGTGCG
>JALRLR010000076.1 GCA_023254355.1 Candidatus Poseidonia sp. | reverse complement strand
CCGTCAGGCGGCGTGGCCAACGTGCCCGTCGTCGGGGGGACCAAGACGCCCACCCTCTCTAAAATCGCCTCGGCTCAGCCCGATTTGGTCGTCATGGACAAGGACGAAAACCCGAAGGCGGTGCACGATTGGTGCGTTGAGCAAGGCTACCAAACCTTCGTCTGCCACGTGGGCCATCCTCGAGACGTTCCCGACATGCTGCGTGGTCTTGGACAGGCCGTGGCTCGGCCCGCCGAGGCTGAACGCTACGCCGTTGCCATTGAGACGGTGCTTGAGGCCCTTCCACCAGCCAACGGTCGATGCGCGCTGCCGATGATCTGGCACGAACCGCTGATGGCAGCCAACGGTGCCACCTATGCCGGGAACATGGTCGCCTGCATGGGATTCCATGTACCGGTGATTGAACCCGAAGGCACCGGCTATCCCGTCGTGACGGCTCAGGACCTCATTGACCACGGGGTCACGGACCTGTTTCTCTCCTCCGAACCTCACGAATTCTCGCTCGAAGAAGGCCAAGCCATGGCCCTTGAGGTGGTTGAGGCGGGCGGAGCGGCCCCGCAGCTTCACCTGATCGACGGCGAGGATTTGACATGGATGGGGTCGCACACGGCCGATGCCCTCACCGCCATGCTCGACGTGGCTCAGCGTTTGGCGTGAACGCCACGGCCCCTCAAGGCGCCAACGGCCCGATGGCGACGGCTTCAAATCACGCCACCTGCACGGCAAATCATGCGAAGACGCTTGCTCGGCTTGGCCATGGCGCTGTCCATGGTGCTGGCTGGCTGCTTTGGCGACGGCAGTGAAAGCGTTGGTAACGACGACACCCCGTCCATTTGGACGACGTATGAGCGAATTGATGCCGCCGGGCACGAGGATGAGCGCCTCTTTGTGACGGTCGACCTTCGAACCAACGCTTCAACCAACACCACGTGGGCCGTGTTTGATGCCTCCTACGGCGGGAACTGTTGCGAACACTACCTCGCCACGTCCATCGAGGGTGACATTCTGAACATCGGCGGGGAATACCCCGTCTTCTCCGAAGACCGCGGCCACCTTTGGGACACCTACGTGCCCGGGGTCTTACCCGACACCCAATGCCGGACCTTCGTGCCCACCAACCCCGGACAGGAAGGGTTGGGTGAGGGCAGCATCGTCCAAGCCACCAACGGCGACATCATCTCCATGTCGTGGTTCCCGTATCCTGGAGCGGACTTGAAACTCGACAAGTTCTACGCCATTCTTTACGACGAATCCGAAGGCGAATGGACCTGGTGTTACAATCGTATCACGGAGCCCTTCTACGACCGTTCTTGGCAAGTTGAAGTGGTGGGGCCCATTGAATCCAGTCTCGGAACGGGCGAATGGGCCAGCATCGTGGTGTCCAACTTTTGGCACCAGACGCAAAACGCTGGCGGCCAAATCAGTGTTGACGGCCTCAATTACTACCCCTTCCAGTTCCCAGGACGGGGCGGTGGCGACCCGTCCATTGAGTTGGACCTCGACTTCACCGAGGCGGACTTGCCCGAATACTGGGACGTGAATAAACCGCACAAGGAAATGCGAGCCTTCCCGGTGCCGTCAGGTGGATTGATCTTCCCGTCCTACTACAACAACGGCAACGCTGCCTACATGGACACCACGCTCTCGTGGAACGAATTGAGCGTTCAATTCCCTTCGGAATACTGTCACATCGACCGGGCCGGCACCCTCCACTGCGTCAGCAACGCTGGCACGACCTTCACCCACTACATGTCGCGAGACGGGGCCGTGACCTGGACCAACCACACCTACGACCTCGGGGCGTCCGCCTCCTCCATTGAGGAGTGGGAGTTCCAAGGCAACGGAGCGCTGGACCTGTTTGTGCTCAACGTCCGCTATCAGTCGACGGAAGGACCCGATGTGGACACCGTGTACCACGTCCGAGGGTACTCCGAGGACATGACGCCCGACACCCTCACCTACATCGGGTTGGGCGATTTGGATTCAACTTCAGGAGCGGGCAACGACATCCGGTTTGATTTTGCCTCGCTCGGCATCCTGCCCGACGGCGGTGTGGTCGTGGCGTACCACGATTCAACCGACCCCGACCCGTTGTTTGCCGTTGAACTCGACCTTCCTGTTTGATCAGGGGGCGTTGGCAAACATGTCCAGAATGTCAGCAAACAAGGCTTTGGCATGACCGTTGCTCTTCTCCACCAACCGCTTGACGATGAGTTCGGGCGTGGAACGTGCGAGATGATTCCGCTTGGGCGTTCGGTCAACAAGCAGTTCGAGGTCCTCTCCAAGACCGCTGGCTTCAATGCCGTCCACGCGGAGGTCATCCCTGCCCGTCGCTTCGAGAATGGCTGGCGCCAGGTGGGTGACGAGCATCATCGTGGTCTTTGGTTGGGCTTCAGCGGCCAGCAACATGCCGGCGATGATTCGAGCACCCGCTCCGGGTTCGGTGATGGCCTCCAGTTCATCGGCCAAAATGAGTTTGGGCGTTGGGTCGCTCACCACGGTGGCAAGTTCCACCAAGGTCTGCTCGAGGGCCCCGGCACTTTGGGTTCCGCCAGCCTTCGCCAAGATGTGCAAAGCGTCCACATGGCCGATACGGGCGGAACGAGCGGGCACGGGCAACCCCATGTGAGCGAGAATGCTGGCGTGGGCCAGGCACTCCAGGAGGGTGGTTTTCCCGCCTGAATTGGCCCCGGTCAGCAGCGCCAAGGATTGTTGGTCCGGTTTTTCAGCCGCGCTTCCCAAGCCGTAGGTCACGGGGTCCGGGTCCACCCCAAGAAGCAGGTGGCGTCCTTCCTCGAGCCAAATACCATGGTTGACCAAGGCTGGCATGGTGCATCGGTCGGCGTGCGCCCATCGGGCAAGAGCCAACCACGTGTCGGTCTCGATGATTCGGGTCACTGCACGCTCACAAGCCACCTTGAGCGGGCCGAGTTGCCGGGCGACGGTCACCAAATGGCCGGTCGTTTCGGCTTTCAATTTTGAATCGAGGGCGGCATCGATGCCGTCAATGGTTTGTCGGTCCACTTTCGCCGGCCACGAACCCGTAAAGATGTCAAACGGGCACCGCAGCGAGACCGGTTGCAAAAACGCCGCCAATTGCTCACGGGCTTGTTGCATCGCCTCTTGGATCACGTGGCCGGTGGCGTCCCGCAATTTTCGCTGAAAGGCAGAACCATCGGCAAGAGCCTCGAGCAGTTCAGCACCCGACAAGGCCATTTTCGCATCGTTCATGGCTTGTTCGACCTGTTCGTTGACCTCCGTTTCCAACGCTTTCACCTTGCCCCACAACTCGTCTTTGACACGCGTGACCTCTTCAATGGCCGAGCCGTCGGACAAGTTGCCCATCGCCTCAGGAAGCGACGTCAAGGGGCGAAGGGCTTCTCGCAAGGGAAGGATGGCTTCGTTGTCTGGGAGTTCCCCTCGTTGTTCAGCCTCGACCAAGTCGCACACCAGCTCAAGGGTGGCCCGGTTATGAGCAAACCAATCGATGGTTCGTTCTGGCAAGATCAACGCAGGGTCCGGTGAAGAACCCAAAACCAGCCAACCATCGGGCGCTTCCATGGGCGCTCCGGGCCCAAGCCACGTCACCGTCTTGAACACGGTGTAATCCTTCCACGATTCCTTTTCACCGGGTTGGAGCACGCGACAATGTTTCTTGAGATGCTCGAGCGGTTCGGGCGAGACGACCACCCGTTCGTAACGTTCCTGTTTTTCTTTGAGACGTCGAAGACCTTGCCACGCCTTGGCTTGGTGGAGTAACCAGTCCGAATCAAGTTCCATGGCTGCACCCACCATTCGACGACGGGATTCAGGGTCCTGCACGGGCATCAACAACCCCATGCGTTCCTTGCTGGCCGCAAACGCAGCGAAGGATTGGAGGTGCTGAATGAGTTCTTGATGCAAGCGTCGTGCTTCTTTCGTAGCGAGAAATTGACCACCATCACCGGCCAGTTCACGGGCCATGGACAACGCCCGCTTGGCGGAGAGGCCTTCCACCTCGGCCAGTCGGGCAATGTCACCGGAAACCAGCGTGTCCATCACCGCTTGTTCCGAGCCAAAATGCTCCTTCATGCGATGAGCCATGCGTTCACTCACACCGGGAATCGATGTCAAGACCATGCGAACCATCGTTTGTCAAGGGCTTAAGAGGATGACGCTCAGGGGGAGGCTGGAACGTCGTTTCAACCAAAGCCCTCAGAGCACGATGCGTCGGGTGAACGGCATCTATTGATTTTCTTGAGAGAACCTCCGTTAGGGACCTCTGACTCGGCCGACCAGATGAAACTGAAACAACCCCCCTTCGCCGCTTCTGCTGCCCCTTCCTACGACCGTACGTGGGCGGAAATTGAGGCCTTGCTTGACGAGGCCGTCCAAGAGATGAAGGCTCAGCATTCGAAGTACATGCTCCGCAAAATGACCGGCCCCAAGGAGGCAAAGTACCGAGCCCTGATGAAATTCCAACGCGCCAAAGGAATCGTGGACACGCTCAAGTGGACCATCGGCGTACGAGGGCAATCCTCGCCGCTGGACGAAGGATTGGGTGAGTGAACCGTTAACACGTTCGCTGCGCTTCTTCACCGTAGGCGTGCATGGGCGCTTGGAACAACGCCTCACATCCTCGTTCGATGATGGGCAGCGTCAGCGTGGCGCCCGACCAATCAATGGAATAACTTCCAGCGCTCGCCGGCGAAGGCACGTAATCGTACCCGGTTTGAGTCATGGTGATCACCAGCGACTCCCCCGCTGCAAGGAACACGTCCATGGGCAGGAACTCCATCTTGCCCGTGACCGTGACGAAGGGCACCAAGACCTCTTGGCCGTCGCGCCCGCCGGCATGGAAACGGTAGTCCATCACGGCGTGACCGAGATGCATGCCGTTGCTGTCTTCCATCGTGAGGAAGCCGTGGGCGCCGTTGGTGGTGTGCGGCGTCACGGGAAGGTGGAAACTGGGCATGCCGATGATGTAGGTGTCGTTTTCAAACGGCCCGTAAGTCATCGTAATTGAACCGCTGCTGCCACCGATGGAGGCCCCGGACGGGTTCAAGTCAGCACCGTTGATTTCAACGTAGGTCGTGTCCAACGGAGGGTAGGTGGTCTCAAATCGCCAGCCGCCGCGGTTGTCTTGCATCTCCACCCCGAGCGTTGGCTGACGGCCTTCGCCTTTGAGGTACCAGTCAAACCAATACAGCATCTCATCAGCCCAATCCCATCGAAGGGTGTAGGGGTAGGCTTCCGCCCCCTCGCCAGAAGGCAGGGCGCTGTGACCGGATTTGCGGTCGGGGTAGTCGTGAGCCCATTGGCCAGCGAGGGTTTTGATGTCGATGCCGGCCGCTTCGACGAGCTGATGCGTGGGGAACGCCATGTGAGGGTCGACGTTCCAATCCTGCATGCCCTGAATGATGTACACGGAGCCGTTGTAATTGGCGAGCACGCGCTCAAGGAAGGAACGTTCCGTCCAGTAATCGTTCCCTGCGTAGGTGACCATGCCACCGGAGAGGTAAGCGGCTGGACCGTTGGCGTAGCCTTCGATGTACCCTTCGCACAAGGTATGGGCGTCTTCCGAATCGCCATCGATGCCAAACGAGCCGTAAACACCGTTGTGCATGACCATCCCCCGGGCTTCCATGCTGCCGTTGCGCCACATCAATTCGTGAACGCCGATCAAGCCGGACATCGGCACGATGGTGGCGAGGTGAGGATTCCCGAACGTGGCGGCTTGCCACGGGGTGGACCCGTCGTAAGATTTCCCGATGATGCCCACCTTGCCGTTGGACCAGGCTTGCGTACCCAACCAGGTCACGGCTGCATCGATGCCCCGTTGTTCGTCGGTGCCCATCAAGTCCATGCAATGGTTGGATTCGCCGGTCCCGAACACCGAAACTTGGGCCACACCGTACCCGTGCGGCACGTAATTCTCGATGAGCATCTTGCCCAAACGGTCGGCCGGAGTGAGGGCGTCGACATCATGCCGACCTCGCCGGCGCAGAACGGCGTCCACGGGTCGGCCTCGTTGCCGTCCTTGGGCGCACCCGAGGCCTCGACGAAGAGCTGCTGCGCGCGCTCGAGGCCCGCGACCGACTCGGCCGAGGAGAGCGAGCCGCTCCACTCGCCGTCCGAGTCGACGGCCAGGTCGCCGCCGGCGTCCCAGATGAACGTCGCGCCGTTGCGCCAGTCCTGGCCCGGGAACCAGAAGCCGGAGAAGTTGGCGGGCTTGGGGTTGTCCTGCTTGAGCGCGACCGCCGCGTCGACGAACTCGTCCATCGTGGTCGGCACCTCGAG
>JALRLR010000075.1 GCA_023254355.1 Candidatus Poseidonia sp. | reverse complement strand
AATCCGGGCGGGCCCACCATTTCTTCCGTGTGTGGAAGCCTTGTCGCGAGGCCTCGGGATTGATAATGCTCCAACGCAACGCACAGGCATGGCACGCACCAAGGCCGCCGGCCTCGCCGCCTTGCTTCTCTTCGTCGTTCTTCTCCCGTTTGCCTCCGGGGCAGACAGCACCGTTTCGGTCAACACCACTTGGTCGGGCAACATCGCCTTGTCCGGCAACGTGACCGTGGCTTCGGGCGTGACGCTGACCGTTTCGCCGGGCACGCAGGTGGACGCTGGCCCCTATGCCATCGTTGTACACGGCACGATGGAGGCCGACCAAGCGGTGTTTTTCTCTTCAGTGGTGCCCGAGACGCAAGGTTCGCACGGGCAGGGCCTCTGGCCGGGCATTGAAATTGAAAGCTCAGGCACGGGTCTCTTCTCGTCGGTCACCGTCGCCAACGCCTCTGCCGGTGTGATGGTGAAAGGCTCGCTCACGGCCAGCGATTTGACGCTCAACGATGCGTATCGTGGGGTGGCGGTGCTTGGCGGTACGGCCAACCTAACCGATGTTGAAGCCCATCGAATCGATTACGAAGCGCTCTATGTGGAGAGCGGCCAACTCGTCGTCGATGGAGGCTGGGCTGAGGAGGTGGCCATTGGCGTGGCCAATCACGGCACGGCGAACCTCACCGACCTCACCGTGGAAGAGGCCGGTGTTGGCGCCCAATCGCTGGCTGGCACCTTGACGCTCCTACGGTTCGGCGTCGTGAATGCGAGCGTCGGCCTGGCCACGGTTGCCGGCGCCTCCACCTCCGTCACCTCCATGCTTGGCCAAGGCCTCGCTTTGGGACTTGATGTGAGCAACGCTGACGATTTCACCCTCGAAACGGCCACCTTGGATGGTGACCGCCTCATGGTTGGCCAAGCCACGACGTCCTTGTTCATCAACGACCTGACCTACACCTCGACCTCCACTCAAGAACGACGACCCGCTCTGGACGTGAGTTGTGATGGAACATGTCAGTTGGCTGGAAGCAGCCTTGGCGGGTCGGCCACGGGCGTGGCTTGGTCGGGTACTGGCACCTCCGTCATGAGCAATGTATCGGTCGTCGCAACCGTCCAAGGCGTTGAAGTCACCGGCGCCGGTCATTTCGTGGGCACCGATCTTTCCTTACAAGCCCCCCAACTCGGCCTTGCGGTCCAAACGCCCACCAGCACGCTCAGCAACGTGGACGTTCTGTTGATGGCCAACGATGGCATCGGTGTTGATGTTCTCGGAGGGCAGCACGAGTGGACCGACCTGACCGTGCACAAAACCTTCGCTTCGGGGGATTCGACCTCCATCGGCGTGAACGCTTGGTACGCTGACCTGGTGCTTGACCAGTTGACGGTGCGCAACATGTCCACGGGGTTGTTGTTGGAAGACAGTTCCGCCGTAGCAAGTTCCACGGAAGCCAACATCGGGAACCTCGCCGGGTTGCACCTCATTGATTCCAGTTTCCGTGGCGAGGCCTTGGTCACGGTTGCCCAAGACGAGGGAGTGCTCTTGGAAGGCACCTCGTCGCTGCACCTTTCTTCGTGGACGGCCCAACTCCACGACACGCCGCTCATGATGTCCAGCGGAACCGATGCGGTGGTTCGCTCGTTCTCTCCCATGAACACCGCCCCGTCCTCGGCCGATGCCCTCGGGGATGGCACGCTGTACTACGGTTCGAGCGGCAACCCGACAATTTCCACCACCTTCGCCCATCGTTTGTTGGAGACGGCCGTGACCTTTACCGACCTGCAAGGCAATCCCGCGGAAGCCGATGTTCTTGTTCATGGCTTCACCCTCAGGAGCAACAGCAACGGTGCGCTGACCCTGCCACTCACCGCCGCTGGATCGGTGGTGGACGCCACCTTGGACGGATCCGGTGTCCGGACCGTCCTGTACGGTGGGCAATCCGGGCAATCGGTCCAAGTTCCCGTGATTCCCAACGGGGATTGGACGGTGGGTTCGGGTCAAGACATCGTGCTTGGAGCACGTCCAGACGGCCAGCCTCATACGCTCTCGGGTGATTTGGTCGTGGCCAACAACGGACGCCTCACCTTGGTGGACACCACTCTCAATCTCGAATCGGGTTCAACCGTCACCCTCCAAGGTACGGGTGTCCTTCAAGGCGAATCCGCCACGCTTTCCTCGCCTTGGGTGCAGGCCAGTGCGCAGAGCATGCTGACCGGCACCATCGGTGGGGAATTGACGGTGCTGGCCGATGTTCAGTGGGGCTGCCTGAGCCTCCGCGAGGTCGAACGCTTGGTCATCAACGGGAACTTGACCGTGCAACCCGGATGCGATATTTCCCTTGCCAACGGCTCGGTCAACGGGCACGTCACCGCTCAAACGGGCGCCACGTACACCAGCACGTCCAGCCTTCAAATCACGGTGCTGGACAAGGGTTTGCCCGTCGAAGGGGCGCTGATTTCCATCGACGGGGACGTCGGGGTCACCGATGCCTCAGGCTACCTGGCCACCACGGCGGATGCCCGTACCGTGACGGACATGGGGGAGTCGTGGGCGGGCCTCAAAACGGTCACGCTTCAGCGCAACAACTTCACCGATTTCGTTTCCTGGGACACCAACACGTCGATGGCCCACACCTTCATGACCTCGACCGTTCCTTCGGGTTCCTTGAATCAATGGTTGGTCTTGGAGCGACAATGGAGCCCCTACATGCTCGACGGCGATTTGGTGCTTGAGACCGGTTCCACCATGACCGTTCAAGACGGCGTCTCCCTTCGGATCACCGAAGGTTCCACCATCACCGTCAACGGTTTGCTTGACGTTGGAGCAGCCACCCTCTCCTCAACGGGTTTTGGAGCTCGCTGGGGCGGCTTGGGTCTCGGGTCATCGGCTGGAGCGGTCATCAAACTCGCAGAAACGCAACTCGTGGAATCTGCCCCCGCCCTCACCGTTTCGGGCTACGGCGAGGTCCAAATCGACGGCGCGATGTTGGCCCGCTCGGCCAGCGAAGCCCTGATCGTCGTGGAGTCTGGGAGCCAAGCCGACCTGGCCGTTCGAAACACGCACCTTCAAGACAGCGGCAACGGGTGCATCATTGCCTACCCGTCGACGGGACAGGTCACGCTGACCGATGTGTCGTTTTCAAATTGTGAAGGAGCTGCGCTCTGGTCCCAACAAACACCGTTGGCCATCAACGGCTTGACCTTCCTTGATGGCGTGGAGCAGGGGCTTGACCTCACGGGCGTGACGGGTACGGTGAACAATCTTGACGCCCATCAGTTCACGGGTGAAGGCCCGATTGTTTCCATCAACAGCCTCCGAGGAAATTTCCAACTTTCCGGCCTTGAGGGTAAGGTCACTGGCAGCGGTGGTTTGGTCGGGATGGACAACGTTGACATCGACTTCGCTGACATTGACCTCACGGGTGCTCCTGCCATTGATCTTGACCTCACCTCGGGGACCATGATGGATGTCCGCTTGACGGGGGAGGGCTCGGGTACCGCCTTCACGACACATCACGGGCGCTCTTCTGACCATTTGACGGTTGAAAATCTGAGCGTTGTCGGCTACGCCGTCGGCGTTTCACTGCATTCCGATCCGGGCGAAATCAGTTCACCCCTCATCCTTCGCTCGTCGTCCATCGACTCGATGACCGCTCTCGCAACGGAACATTTCCCCGTTCGTTTGGAAACCTCCACGCTCGTTGGGGAGGTTGAACTCTCGGCCACCGAAGTAGTGGCGGTTGACGGTTTGGTCGAAACGGTCACCCCGCTTGATGAGGCGACCTTCAGCCTGTATCGCACCATGACCTTGGATGCGCGACGCGAGGGCTCGCCCGTTGCCGCGACGTTCACGGTTGACTTCGGCGCCGGGTCAGCCGATTCCGTGACCGTCTCAGGGACGACCGTTGACGTCGAGTTGTTGCTGCGAACCGTGACGGCCCAATCCGACACCGTAACGCCCTCTTGGACCGTAGGCGCCCAAGTCGTGAATTCACCTCCAGCCTCCGTCACGCTTTCCTCGCCAACCACGGCACCCCAACAGGTGGTGATCCCCGTTCAAACCAACCAGCCCCCCACCGTGAGTTTGGTGGAACCCTACGCCGGTCAACGGGTCATGGAAACCGATTCGTTACGCGCCTCCGCCACGTACAGCGATGATTTGGACCCGGTCAACGCCATCGTGCTGTCGTGGAAGGTGTACGACTTGCAAGGCAATGAAGTGCTTGGTGGCGGCAACGAACCCGTGTTCAACATCACCGACCTTAGCGCCGGATTCTACGTCATCGAGGTGACGGCCACGGACTCGTTGGGCCTTTCTTCCACGGCCTCAACCGATATCGAATACACCCAACTTGACAGCGACGGCGATTGGACGAGCACGTGTTCGTCCGATTCGTGGTTTGATGCCACCACGGGGAAGTCCTGCGGCCCCAACCTCTACGACGAAGATGACGATAACGACGGCTTCGCCGATAGCAAAGACGCCTTCCCCCTTGACCCCTGTGCCCAAGTGGACACCGACGGGGACACGCAACCCGATGTCCTCGATTGCCCTCCCGGTTTCACCAGTTGGTTGACCGAAGACATGGACGATGATGGCGACGGCGTTCCCGATGTGCTTGAGGGCGTCTCCACCGACGACTCGGACGTTGACCTGAACGCCCTGCTGGTCGTTTTGGCGTTGCTCGTCGTGGTGGTGTTGCTGTTCTTTGCTCGCCTGCGTCGTGGCGGTCCCGGCGATTTGACCGGTTTGGATCAACGGCATTTGTGAGGGCGCACCATGGCGCTGAACCTTCCTTCGGCCGAAAACGTCGCCCTGGTCGCGGTGGCCACGTTGGGTCTCATCGTCGTCTGGGATGCCTATTGGCTGACCAAACAACGCTCCGACGTGCCCACGATGGGCGCTCTCCCGTCAGGGGGGTTCGCGTGGCAAAGCGAAGGCGTGCACGAAGTCGTTCGTCAATGGGGCAACCTTGGCAGCATGGCGGCGATGATGGTGTTGCCGTGGGCGCTCTTGGAAGCCTCCAACACGCCGGTGATGTACGCCATCCTCTGGGACGTGTTCCTTGGCCTCCACTTGATTTCACTGCTCGTTCCCAAACGCTATGCCATCACCTCCACGCATCTGTTCGCCGACGGCCAACGTTATGCTTGGGAGCGACTGCGTCTTGCCAAGCGCCAGCCGCGCCGCCGCATCATGTTGTTGCGCAACGGATGGGGCCCGTTTGGGCCGTTGCCTCTCGGAGGGGACGCTAAGGCCATCACGGTGGCCCGAGCGTACATTGCGGCGATGGAACAAGCCCGACGGCTTCCACCCGGTGAAGCGGAGTGAACGGCATCCTCATGGGCTTGCCGTTCGAGCCACGGTCATGGAATGGACGCAAAGCGGCGACGATGTGTTTGTACGACTTGACCCTGGCGAGGAAATTCACGCCTCGCTGCGGTCGCTGGCCGACGAGGTGGGTTTCGATGCAGCCGCCATCACCAGCGGCATCGGCCGAACCCGGACATCGGTGTACGGATACATGGACGATGACCATCGTTACCATCGCGTGACGATTGAGGGAAGCAGCGAACTGGTGACGCTCCAAGGTAACCTCGCTCGACGAGAGAACGGTGAGGCGTTCACCCACCTCCACGCCACGTTTTCTGACGATGACCTCAAGCCTCATGCGGGCCATATGTTTGAGGCGACGGTCCATGTGGTGGCGGAGATTCACCTTCGTCTCATGCCGCACGCCATCATGTCAAGATGCCCGCTTGAGAACAGCGAATTTGTGGCACTGAAGTTTGATTGAGGACGTCATAAGCGATGGTTCATATGGTGTTGGAGCGGTGAAAAACCATGAGCGGCGAAGCCCCAAAATCGCCTGACGCCGCCGAGCGTGTCGCGTGGTTGGCTGAGCAAATCGCTCACCACTCTCACCTCTACTACAACCTGGCTGAGCCCGAGATTTCCGATGCTGAATTTGACCGGTTGTGGGACGAACTCAAGGCGGCTGACCCCCATCATCCGCAACTTCGTCGCGTGGGCGCCGATGTTCCGCCGGGCAGCGTGAAAGTGGACCACTTGTTCCCGATGCGAAGTCTTGACAAAGCCACCAGCGGAGAGGAATTGAATCACTTCGTGAACGTCACAACCGGCGGTGCCACGCGATTTCTTTCGCAGCCGAAACTCGACGGGTCGGCGCTTTCGCTGGAATACCGGATGGGTCGCGTGGTGAGGGCGGCCACGCGAGGCAGCGGCGAGCGAGGCGAAGACGTCACGCGCAACGCGCTGAAGGTGGCCAACGTTCCCTCCATGCTC
>JALRLR010000074.1 GCA_023254355.1 Candidatus Poseidonia sp. | reverse complement strand
TGCGTTCAACCCGTCGGTGATGTGCATGTCGTCCATGGATGATGCACCGAGCATGGCGCTGATCGTTCGTCAAGACCTTGGCATGAGCACCGGAAAAATAGCCGCTCAATGCGCTCATGCGGCCGTCGATGTTGTTCAACGGGCTCGCCGTTCGCGTGTGCTTGAACGCTGGCGTGCAGGTGGCTCGCGAAAGATCGTTCTGGGGGTTGATGACGAGGCGTCCTTGCAGGAGGTGTTCAGCTCGGTACCCGAGGGCTGCTTTTCCCACTTGGTGACCGACGCCGGTCACACCGAAGTACCGCCCGGTACCGTGACCGTGCTGGGGCTCCTCGGCCCGCGCCGAACGATGGATGCCTTGTTATCGCATCTCAACGCGCTGTGAGGTGAAGGCCATGGGCTTGCGTTCGTTTCTTCATCGATTGACGGCCCCCCAACCCTCCAACTCTCCGGTCACGGGGAAGGTGAAATTGGTTTGCGTGGTCAATCAAGGTCTGAAGATGGGCAAAGGCAAGACGGCCGCCCAAGTCGGCCACGCCTCGGTTGAAGCGTTCTTGAAAACGGGCGTTTCTCATCCCCGCCACGTCGAGCGCTGGTTGGCGAGCGGTCAGAAAAAAATCTGCCTCAAGGTGCTCCATGACGACGGTGAATTTGAATCGATCAAACAGGCCGCCGACCAAGCAGGTGTTCCCACCCACATGGTTCACGATGCAGGCCACACCCAAATCCCTCGCGGCTCTCGTACCGTTTTGGCGCTTGGACCCTTTGACGACGAAGTCCTCGACCGCATCACGGGAGACTTGAAACTGCTCTAGCACGGCTTTCATGAAGGTGAATGGCGAGCCTGTGCCATGCGCGAGCACCCCTCAAGTCGAGTGGACTTCCGTTCGGATACGGTCACCCAACCCACCGCAGCCATGCGGGAAGCGATGGCCGCGGCGAGCGTCGGCGATGACGTGTTGGGCGACGATCCGACGGTGTTGGCCTTGCAGGACCGAGTCGCAGCCTTGTTCGGCAAGGAAGCGGCGCTCTTCGTTGCCTCGGGCACCATGGCCAATGCCATTGCGCTCCGAACGCACACTTCGCCTGGGGATGAAATCGTGTGTGACCGAACCGCCCACATCTACCGTTACGAAGGCGGCGGTTATGCGGCCCTGTGCGGAGCCTCGGTGGCACTGGTCAACGGTGAACACGGCTTAATGACGCCCGACCAGGTTCGTGCGGCCATCCGTAAAGCGGAGGGTTCTGGAGGCCACTACCCCAACGGGAAGTTGGTTTGTGTGGAAAACACCGCTAACCTTGGCGGAGGGACGTGGTACCCTTTGCAAGCCCTTGACGCCATTGCTGACGTAGCCAAGGAGCTTGGCTGTGCCACCCACATGGACGGCGCTCGAATCTTCAACGCCTCCGTCGCCAGCGGTGTTGACGTGGCCCGCCTCTGCCAAGGCTATGATTCGGTGTCCATTTGTTTCTCCAAAGGGTTGGGCGCACCGGTTGGCTCGGTCTTGGTCGGTTCGAACTCCTTCATTCATCAGGCTCACCGATGGCGGAAAATGTTCGGCGGCGGTTGGCGTCAAGCGGGTCTGCTCGCCGCCGCTTGCTTGCATGCGCTGGACCATCACGTCGAACGTTTGAGTGAAGACCATCGTCGAGCCAAGCGGGTGGCTGAGGCCTTGAACCACCTCGAACAGTTCTCGGTGGACTTGTCGACGGTTCAATCCAACATGGTCTACGTCGATTGCCGTGCTCCTGCGAGCGAGGTCTTGTCCACGCTGGCCGACAACGGCATCGACGTGCTCGATACGGGGGCCCACCGCTTCCGAATCGTGTGCCATCTTCACATCACGGACGAAGACGTGGACCGTTTGATCGATGTTTGTCGCACGCAATGGTCCGTGGATGCTTGAAAAAGGGTTGACGAACTCGTTCTTCATGACCCTGTCTGTTCGTGACCTGGCGTGCAAGTACAATCACCTCTCTGAAGAGGAAGAATCGGTCTGTGCCTGGTGCTCATCGATGCTCAATTATCAGCCTCGCGAAGGGTGGAACGTGTTCCTCACCAACGAAGACCACGAGCGTGCCATTGAACACTTTGGCGGCCCGCACCTTCCATCTCGCCAACGCTGGCAACATCTCCTTCGGTCCCTCGAAGGCAGCGAACACCTCACTTGGGCAGCCTTGGAACAGGGCGTTGACCCAATCGAGGCTTTGCCGTGTTCCAACGACGCGTTTCTTGACATGGCGAAGGGCATCGCCGGTGGTCGGCGGTTGACCGGTGCTGAAGAGCAATGGTTGCAATCCGGTGTTCGTTTTCACGACGGTTCAACCCTTCGATACTTGAGCGAGTCATGGTTTCTTGATGACGTGAAGCTTCCATCGCTCAGTCTTGAAGCGGTCGTTCCTCTGCTCGCTGACGTCGAGGGGCGTCGCGGGTGGGACCTGCCCGCTTTGGTGTTGGGTTTGGCTTCGTGTTCGCCGCTGGACCATGACGTGTTTGCCCCCATTCCTCACCCCTTCCAGCGCCGGCAAGGGCGCGTGTTTCGCCTTCGTTCGCATTATCGACCGCTTGCCAGCATGCTGGTTTGGCTCATCAATCGGCTTCAGGTGGACCGCCCCCGTCAGCCGTTGTCTCGGGAGGTGATTCCGATGATGGCGTGGGCCCACGACATCAAGCAACGGTTGTTTGAACGGCAGGGTGACAATCTCCAAGCGATGTTCAGCAACGCTTTGTCCAATCATCCTCCTGGGTTGTTTGAACGGTATGACATGCCGTGGATGCGGGCTTGGCAACATTTGGAGGACACCGTTCGTTACCCTCGCACGCTCAATTGGGCGGTCCGAACGGTGGGCCGTTGCGTGATGTTTCGGGTACGGACCTTACGAGGCTCCACGCGACTGATCAAAGTCCCCGCCCGGGCCGACGCTTGGGCGGCGCTCATCTCGCTGTCCCACTCGCCGCTGAATTCCCCTGCTGGCCGGTTGTTGCTCGGTTTGCAACACAATTGGTCGGTGGCTCACACGCAGGAAGCGCCGGCTGCACCCTCGCTGATTCGATCGCTGGAATTTTGTCATCAAATCATGAACGGCTTGTCAAGTCGCGTGTTTGTTCAACACGGGACCGCTTTGGTCCTCGGTCAGTTGGGCCATGCTTACGAGGTCAGGGTGGGGGCGGGGCAACACGGAGCCCCCTACCAGATTCACCATCTCTTCGGACTCAACCGTCATTCCCGTTCTTCCATTTGCATTCACAGCGGCAATTACAGCCAAAGGGTGCCTTTGGGCGACACCATGGGGTCGGTCTTGCTTTCCATGGCCAACGATATCAAAGCCGCTACTGAATCGATCGAGAGTTTGGCCGAAGTGGTGGCGGGCTCCCCTCCGTTTGGTTTTCCGATTGAAAACGTCCCGACGGCTTGGTTGAACGCCTTGGACCAAGATGCGTTGGAGATGCTTCGCACCAATCGATACCAACGTACGGGGTGGTTTCTTCCCGTCGTCCAGCGTCACGATGAAGCGTACGAAGGCAACGCTCGTTTCTGGGCAGGCATGGCGGGACGCCGTCGTCGCCGGTTGGGGCAACGGACGGACGAGGAATGGCAGGAACGTTTCCAAACCGGCATGGAAGCCTCGAATGAATTTCCTTTCCAGGCCTTCGTTGATGCTTGGAGAGACACGGTCCGACCCCACTTGCCGTCAAACAACGAAGACACGGGTCTGCTTTTCGGCCCCAACATGCGGCACATGATGAACCGATACCACCACCTCATGCCGCATCGGCGTGCTGATGATGTTCATGCTGAAGGCGATGTGCGTGACGGTGAGCGACGCTGGTGTGAGGTGTTTGCACGTGTTTGGGAGCTGATGAGTTTGGCCCCCATCAACACCGAGATGTTGCTGCCCAACATGGACGGTGATGCCCTCTCCTTTGGTCATGCGAATTTGCGCGTGACCATGCGCAATCGCTTGGAGCGAAACGTCGTGAGTCGAATGGCGAGGGCGCTGGGCTATGCTCGGTTTGCCGATGAAGGGCGTTATCGCACCTTGGTTCGCAAAGACCACCCTCGTCCCGATGCCCGCTTGCAGTTGACGGATGTGTTGAGGGAAGCCCAGGATCGTCAAGGCGTTCGGGGCGCTCCTCCCCGTTGGTGGAACTATTGCGATGTCGGGCGCGCCCCGGACGAAACCCCTCCACTTCGGTGGGAACTGGAGGTCGACCTCACCGACAATCCTCGCCGTCGTGGCGAGGATGACGGTGGCTCCGTCGTTATCAACCGATGGTTCAACGATCGGTTCGTTTTGGACGAATGAAGAGAAGAGCCAACGCCGAGGCCACGAAGGTCAAGGCGAAGGAGAGAGCCGGCGTGTCCTCTTCGTCGGGCACCACCGTGGAGGGTTCTTCCTCCGTCTCTTCCACGGCCTCGGGCATGATTTCGTAAAGCAGATGAATTTCAAGGTCGTCGCCATCAAACGGAATCGGGAGTTGCACCGTGGCGGAGCCTTGCGATTGGTCGCCCAGGGCGACGATGCTCCGGACGATGTGGGGATAGGTGCCCAATCCGTTGCTTCCTTCTTCGAAATCAGCGTGGGATTCCACGATGAAAACGGTCACGTTCAACGTGGCGTTCTCCAAATGCTCAGCGCCGATGTCAAGGGCCCAAGCGACCGTTCCCGAACGGTTGTCAATGGGCGTCCAGGCAAAGGTCGTCGAGCCTTCACCCAGCCCCAAATCCGTTTTCGCCAAGTTGGTGAACTCGTTTTGGAGCGTTCCGTCATCGGCCTTGGAACCGATCTTCTTCATCGAACCGTTGAACACGACGGCCGGTGGTGAACTGGGGCCGTACTTGTCGCGCCAGCGTTGGTCCAACACATCGGTTCCAAACGGGTCTTGCGTTTCACCGATGGAGCGGTGCATGTGATACTGTTGCAACCACCCTTCAGCCTGCACATCGTCGAGGGCGTGTTCCACATCCACGCAGTTTTCGCACCACGTGGCGGTAAACACCTCAACCACGGCGGGCAATTCGCTGAAATTTTGCGTGATGCTTGCGGTGGTGTTCCCCGCTGGAGACCATTGGCCACCAAAGACGATGCCGTTGTCCACAGGAGCCGCAGGCAGAGCGGTACCTGAGCCTGGCGTGAAGGCGAGCAAGAGGGCAAGGGCGACCATCACCGTCAGTCGGCGCATGGAGCACCGTTGACGCAGATGGATATGAACCCGTTCACGTCACTCTTCGACGCCGTCGCTGGAGGATTCGCCGTCTTCACGGGAATCGTCCTCAGCGTTCTTGAAAAGTTCATCTCCGCCGGGTAATTCGCCAACTTCGTGCAACCGGCGCATCTCTTTGAGGCGGCTCTTCACGCCTGCGCCGGACAGTCCGACAGCAGCGGCAATGCAACTGAGGTTGCCGTTATGGAGGCCAAAGCGCTCGAGCACAATGTAGACCACGCAGGCGGCCACCATGTCGATGGGGACGTTGGCCAGGGGTCCGTCCACGGAGGGTTCGTCAAGAGCGGTCAAGCCCTCCCAGAAGGCGTCCATGATGACGTCCATCTGACCGGCAGTAAAGCGCTTTTCCAGTGTGTTGACCAAGTTTTCAACGGCGATGTCCAACTGATCGGCTCGGGCGGCGGCCAGCTTGAGGTTGTAGGGTGCAGGTGCCCAGCCTTGACTGATGCGAGCTTTCCAGTGGTCCATGATGGTCCGCTTGGCGTTGGTGAATTGGGCCTTGCTGATGCCGTATTCCTCCATCAAGGCACGTTCGTTGATGGCGGCGGTGTTGAACAACTGCTGAGCGATGCTGGCGATGGCGAGGGCCATGATTTGGAGGTTCTGCTTTTCACTGGCCCCTTTGGTGCCCTTTGGCTTTCGGCAGATTCGGGTCTTTGGGCAGCCCAACCGCTTTTGTTCGCTTGGACGCAAGGTTTTGCGAGTGGCTTCTTGGGCGGGGGTCAACTTGCGTGCAGCAGCATTGGCCAGCATGCGTGAAGCCTTGGCCAGGTCTGCACCGAACATGTTGTTGATGGTGTTCACCAACTGCCGTGCCATGGGGTCGGTTTCACGTTGGGCGTTGCGGTCGGCCCAAGCTCGTCGACGAGCGGCGTCGCGTTCCTTCTTGCTAAGCGCCTTGCCGGACCAGTCGCGGTTGATGTCAAAGGGATTCAATTTCGTCCCGGCCTTGCCGTTGTCGTCGACGGCTCCACTCTGAGCTGCTTCACCGTGAACGGCGGAGGCGTTGGAGTCCACATCGTTGAACATCAACGGATGCACCAGCGAACAAAGCGAACAAACCCCTTCGCCTC
>JALRLR010000073.1 GCA_023254355.1 Candidatus Poseidonia sp. | reverse complement strand
ATCATGCTGCCAACAAAAGCGCCTAGTGACCCCAAAATGGCCAGAGCGAAGACCTCAATGTTGCTGGGGGAAGCCAAAACATCCACCCATGTGGAATCAGAAAAAATAATTTCCAAGCCGTAGAGGTCGGACTGGGCGTATTTCGCTCGCTTTTCTTCAAGTTGGGCCGTGATTTCTGGGACTTCCTCGACAAATAAGGAGAGTTGTTCATACAGGAAAATCGAGATGAAATACATGCTGATGATGAACGCCGCCAGCACGCTTCCATAGGAGACCAACTGGTTGCCCACCTTCTTGTGGATGTATTGCTCGATGGGTTTGATGAGGAAGAACAACAACACGGCGATGGCCAAGGGCATCAAAATCGGTTTGAGGTGGAGGAGGGCCAAATACACGACCACACCGACGATGGCCACGCTTGCGGCGGTGGTTCGCTTGGAATCAATGCCAAACTTTGCGTTCACGTCCATGGCCCGTACCTCGCTAAAATTGCATCTAAGGTTTCCTCCGAATTTGACCATCAAACCATGATTCGTTCAATGTAAGAAGGCCCACCAACGAAGATGTTGAGTTAATCAACGTTGAAGGCTCGCTTTCTCCATTTGGACTGAAACACCAATGTTCGGAAGAAGTAGACCAGAAGACTGCGCTCGACCAGCCAGGGCGGAACCTGAGCTACATGTTTCCTGTGTACGGTGGGCATCTCCGCCCAGTGTGTGCGAGGCTCGATGTGGTGGGCGTTATGGTAGCCGATGTTCAGCCAGACGAGATTGACCAAGCCTGTGAAGTTGCGGGATGCGTCGTGCGGCGCCACATCGCTTGAATCGGGACCGGTGCCCGGTCTGGCCCCGGCGTGTTGAAGGTAATTGGATGCCAAGAGCCAATGCAGGCCGTGGGCTTGAGGCAGAGCCACCAGCAAAAGCCAGGCACGAACATCGATAAGGGCGAGGCTAAGCGAGACCAGCACGATGGATAACAATTCGATCCAGGGCCATTGGTCCCCTTTCTTCGCACGGCGAGGAATGTAAGCAAGCAAAGACGGCACGAGCACCGTCAACGCCTGGAAAGGATGAAGCAAGTACCCGATAAAGTGGTTGTGATGACCACCAAAGCGGTAGGTTCGCGTTTCATCCTCAGGACCGTGGGTGTATTTGTGGTGGTTGCCGATGTGGGAGGGAAAAAAGACGAAACTTGGCACGCCTTGAACGATTGAGAACAGCCAATCGGTCAGGCGGTTCATGAATTTGGATTTCCAAAAGCGAAGGTGGGTATGATGATGTTGTGCCACGCTCAAACCCACCGAGAGCACGAGCATGATGGCAAACAACACGGCGTGGAAGCCGTTGAACCACTGGTAGGCCATCAACGAAGGATAGGCAACGAGGTATGCAAGCGGCTGGAGGTCCCTCCAACGGGTGAGCATGCTCAATTCTCCAAGCCCAGCGATGCACGCATCTTTTCCAAATGGGCATGGACGTGCTCAACAAAGAAACCGTGCATCAAAAATCGGTAGGAAAGTCCTGTCGGACCGACCAAAATCATAGGGAAGCGATTGTAGGCAATGTCAGCAAAGTGGGTGGCTCCAACGATGTCGTCGATGAGCAATCCGACGGAGTGGTCGAACTGGAAGGAGTTGATGGCGGCTTCGTATTCCTTGGCCGTCAACCAGAAACAAAACGATGTCTTGAACAATTCATGGGCTGTCTCGAAATCCAGGAATTGCGTGAACTTCTTTTTGTGGATGCCATAATCTACACGAACGGGGTTCCAATTCTTCCACGAGAGTTCACCGGCCTCGATGGGCCAGTTTGACCGGTCAGGCTCTTCGAGGTCTCGCATCGTCATCAGGACACCTTGGTCGTGATGGACAAAGGTCTGGACCATTAAGTCTCGAATCATCTTCGGATAGATCAATACGGGTTCGACATCGTCTTTACCAGAATTGTCAATCACAAAATTCAACAAATTGCTCTCGGCTTGGAAGTGCCGAAGAATGAGCACGTTGGCTTCGGGTCGCACGAAGTACTTCATGAAAAAGCAGATTTGCCACTGAAGAAACCCGTGGGCTTTGAACTGAATCGGCAACAAGCGCTTGACATAATAGGTGATGTGCAAGGTGATGGTTAGGAGAATCCGCAGCGTGGGGAGAATAATGATGCGCAGAGGATTTTGTAAATCCTTCAACCAATATTCCTTGGCCACATCATCCAGAGGGAGGCTGGCATCACCGGTCAGGGCATCGGAGAGCGACGCAGGCATACGCCCGTGATTACCCGCCATCATCTTGGCCCGCTTTCGAGCGGCCCGTTGCTGTTTTCTGGTCATGGGTTGTTCACTCAATGTCATGATTCAATTCCTCCAGTTGCAATCGATAAAGGCGGGCCACCACCCGGGCAGTTTTGACGATGGCTTTGGTCGTTCTTTCGTCCACGCATACCTCATCAAGTGTTCTATAGAATCTTTGCATGTGGTCACCATCGTTATGACCGTGGTAGGTCATGAACCGGGTTGAATCCTCTCCAAGGCCCGTCAACTCATGAATGCGCTCGGCCCAAGAGCGGGCCATCTTCTCGCCCAAACCTTCGATAATCCACATCGCACCGAGCAAGTCCACTGGGTTGTTTCGAGACGCACGGTACATCAAAAACCCGTGAAGAGCCTCGGAACCAACGTTTCGCTCCATGCCAAGGATGTCTTCAAGCTGGCCACCAGAAGCGACGTAATCCTTCTCCAACAACTCATAATCACGGTGCTCATCCACGGCGTGGGAAATCACCGTTGACCGAATCTCTGCATGGTGGCGGTCGAAGCTGCTCGCTGTTCGAGTGATCCATCGTGAGCCCTCAATCACTTGTTGACGGAGGTTTCGAAGCAAACAAAGGTGGTCTTCAATCGTATAGGTGCCAAGGTCCAAACGGCGAAGCAAGGGCACGGTTGACAGGTCGCGCTCAAATCCTAACCACACGCGCAAGAGATGTTGCAGGCACACCTGAGCATTTGGATTCATAATCGGAACTTCATCACCTGCTGCCAGCTCTTCTGTCTCTTGAGCACCGTCAACCAAAATTTCTCCATCGTTCAATTTTTCACCACCGTGAGTTGCATGTAGGTCGTGTTGAAACGACCACTTTCAGGAACAAAACAGAGGATGCAGTCCCCTTCCTTGATGGTGACTTCATCGGTCCGCAAAAATTCATCGATCATGATGAACAGGGAGGCTGCGCCGGTGTTTCCACGCGTGTAAAGGTTGGTCCACCAGCGGTCTTCGGGTATGCCCACACCTGCCGCATCCAACATTTCGAGGATTTTACTTCGGAAGTGGTGGCTGGAGTAATGGCATAGGAAATGGTCGATTTTGTCCGGCTCACTCACCCCTTCTTGGACCAAACGTAAGTACCCGTCAACACCCATTCGAATGATGTTATCCAACAACCGAACATCCTGGCGAAGAAGCAGCGCTCCCGCTCGCTCAGCATCAGCGTAGGAGTCGTAATCTTGCCACGTTCGGTCGTCTCCGGGATGACCGGCGGAACCGACGCTCATGCAAGTTGGAAGCGCATGGGCGTGAGAAAAACCTCGCACCCAGTCAATGCGAAGGCTGTAACCTTTGGGGGCGGGCGTGGATTGCAGAAGTAAGGCGCCGGCTCCGTCGGAGAGCATCCAGCGAAGGAATTCCGTGTTGAAATCGATCCGCTTGGCAGCGAAGGTGGAATCAGTCGCAGCCTCATAACGCTGTTTCTTGAGCAACCGGCTCGAGAGTTCGCTTGAGACGACCATGGCTGCTTCGTGGTCGCCGACCCGCAAGCTGTTGTAGGCTGCTTTGAGAGCCATCATGGAGGAGGAACAGATGCCATGCGTGGTCAAAATTTCAATGGCCGGCAAACCAAGGTTGGCCTGGACCATGCTCGCCATGCCTGGAGCAGGAAGATCACCTTGGGTTGATGCCACAGCGAGCATACCGACTCCTTGGCGGTTAAGGTAGGCACGGTCAAGGCATTGTTCAGCGGCTGCAGAAGCCATTTCGGTGTTGGAATGGGTTGTTTGTTGATTGGCATCGATGGCATAATGCCGCGTTTGGATTTTATTGGCTTGTTGAATTTGCACACGGAGTGAGGAGGGCTGGCCGTTCACCATGCCAAGGATGTCCTCAACTTCACCGGTTGAAATTGGAGGCCCGGGCAAAAAGGCGCCCGTACTGGTGATGTACACGCTCATGAGTCCACCTGAGGTTTGCCGTGTTGTTTCTCATAAGCGTAGCAGCGCCACCATTCCTGCATGTAAGGGAAGACCACGAAAATGGCCATGACGACCATGTACGTCATGGCGTAATTTCCTGAGGCCCCGAGAGGTTCTTGTCGCCACTCGATGGCGAATCCACCGCTCCAATTCAGTGTCACTGTGTCAAGGAACACCTCCCATTTTCGAACGATGATGAGCAGGATAAGGAAAAACGGCAGGGTGGCAAGGTAGTTGTGTGCATGCACCTCCCAAATAGAAATCTCTCGCTTGCCTGTGGCGTAATGGACGTCGTAATGAGCCACAACCTCATGGGCAATCAGCGCTGCAAAACATAGCAGCATGATGAGCACATTGACTTCAAACAACAAGGAAAGAACCACTGGAATACAAATCTGCACACCCATCAAGCAATGGACATAGGCTTCGTGGAGACCCGAGGTTTTCTCAATCTCGGTGTTCCGGTGGCACCACCAATCCAACATTCCGGCTATGCCCCACAAGGGAAGGAGCACATAGAGCATCACGTTGAGGACGAGGGTTGCTTCATCCATGGTCTTCAGGCCTCGCGTTGAAGCCGACCTCCTCGTCTAAAAAGAATACACCTGCAAAACAAGGAATGGAGGCGTTCATTGCCACCGAGCCTTCGCCGTAAGGGCCTCAGCTGCCGCACATCAGACAGTCGTCGGGACTGTCGAGACTGCAAGCAATGGCGTCCATGCTGTCCACATCATCGGCTCGCTCGGCAAGTCCGTTGACGGTTTGGTCTTCTTTGGAGGAAGCCTCAACGGTGAACTGAATGGCGTCGGCAGCGGCCTTCGTCCGCAAGTAGTACATGCCGGTCTTGAGCCCCGCACGCCAGCCGTAGAAGTGCATGGACGTGACCTTGGCGGGGTTGGCATCCACCATGTGAATGTTCAGCGATTGGCTCTGGTCAATGTAGGCACCACGGTCAGCGGCCATGTCGAGCACGTGACGTTGCTTGATCTCCCACGTGGTCTTGTACAATTCCCGAATGTACTCAGGAATTCGCTGAATGTTCTGAATGGAACCTTTGTGACGCAGGATGTCGTCTTTCATTTCAAGACTCCACATGTCTTCAGCGATGAGGTCGCTGACGAGGTGCTTGTTGAGCACGACGAACTCACCGGACAAGGTTCGCCGGACATAGAGGTTGGACGTGAAGGCTTCGAAACACTCGTTGTTGCCCAAGATTTGGGAGGTGGACGCGGTGGGCATGGGGGCGAGCAAGAGCGAGTTGCGCATGCCTTTGTCCATGATCTCGGCTTTCAAGCCGTCCCAATCCCAGCGACCGCTGTGTTCGTTCATGCCCCAAAGGTCGAACTGAAGGAGGCCTTGACTGGCCGGTGAACCTTCGAAGGTGGAATACGGTCCTTCGGCCACGGCGGCGTCCTTGGAAGCGGTGCAAGCAGCGAAGTAGATGGTCTCGAAGATTTCCTTGTTCAGCAGGCGGGCTTGCGGGCTTTCAAACGGCATCTTCAGCATGGCGAAGACGTCGGCCAAGCCTTGAACACCAAGGCCGATGGGACGATGGCGCATGTTGGAGTTGCGAGCTTCTTCCACGGGGTAGTAGTTGACGTCGATGACTCGGTTGAGGTTGCCCGTTGCATGATAGGTGACGTCAAAGAGGAGTTGGTGGTCGAACTCCCCGCTGCTCGTGTTCACGAACTTGGGGAGAGCGATGGAAGCGAGGTTACAGACCGCCACTTCGTCCTTGGCCGTGTATTCCATGATCTCCGTGCAGAGGTTGGAGGAGCGAATCGTCCCGAGGTTCTTCTGGTTGGATTTCTCGTTGGCGGCGTCCTTGTAGAGCATGTAGGGCGTTCCGGTCTCAATTTGAGCCTCAACGATCTTGTCCCAAACCACACGGGCAGGCAAGGTCTCACGAGCGAGGCCACGGCGTTCGTAGTCCTCAAACATGGCCTTGAATTCAGCACCGTACACATCTTGGAGGCCGGGGCATTCGTTGGGGCAGAAGAACGACCAGTCGGCGTTGTTCTCGACGCGTTCCATGAACAGGTCGGGTGTCCACATGGCGTAGAAGAGATCTCGTGCGCGCATTTCTTCCTTGCCGTGGTTCTTCTTCAAATCGAGGAA
>JALRLR010000072.1 GCA_023254355.1 Candidatus Poseidonia sp. | reverse complement strand
TGACATCGTCGCAATTTGAGGTGAAGGTTTCTCCGCTTTCTGAGTACGTGATGGTCAATTCGGCGATCAGCACGGCGGTCATGGACTCGTCAATGACCACCTCGAAGGTTTGGGTTTCGCCGTCATCCAGCGACAACGTTTGCGTTTCGCTCCATTCGCTCACGGTGTAACTGAGTTGGTAGGGGCTGTTTCCCGAAGCGTCCGAGGAACCTTCCGGTGCAACGGCTTGATAGGTTCCCTCGAGGGCTCCAAAGAGCACCAGTGCCGCCACGGCAGCGATGGTGGCGGTTCGCTGCGTTGGCATGGAAAAGCGCCCCAACGGATTGGGGTTGGAGGCTTCACGCTTCCAACAGAGGATGAAGTGGGTGGCGAACGCCGAACTCATGGCGGGGATGGACGGGAAGATGTCTTCGCCGTACCCGCTGGCGCTCCACACGATGACGGCGCTGAGCGCGGCGACCATCATCCAAATCGTGTGTTGGGTGTCGGGCTCGTATCCCATCATGCGAATGAGCAGCAGCGGAACGAAGATGCCGCCCAACCCGTAGACGGCCAGCACGACCAGGGCAAAGACGGAATCGCCGAAACCGGGGAATTGTTGCCCGACCAAGGCGATGAGGGTGACGAAGACGGCGACCACCATCGTGACCCGCTTGGTGGTCTTGTGCTCTTGACTCCATTCGGGCTTGACATCGTCGGTGATGGCGGCGGTGCAGGCCAGGACTTGGCTGTCGGCAGTGGACATGGTGGCGGCGAAGATGGACGCGAGAATCACGCCCGCCAGGAAGGGATTGAGCACTTCCATGGCCAACAACGGCAACCCGTCTTGAGCATCGGAGGCATCGAGGTCAAGGAAGATGGCCCGGCACGCCAGGCCGATGATGAACATCAGGGCAATGAACGGGGTTTGCCAAACGAAGAACCAAATGGCAGCTTCTTTGCGGTCCTTGTCGTCTTTCAGGGTCATCACCCGTGACACCACTTGCGGCTGCCCAGCAACGCCCAGGCCGCCGAGGAAGAACGCGCCAATCCACAAGGTCACGCCAAAGGTGAGGTCCGCAGGGAAGAGATTGACCATGCCCGCATCCACCGATTCAAGGGTGTTGTGCAGACCCGAGAAGCCCCCGGCTTCTGAAACGGCCACGTAACAGAGGATGGTGGAGCCGACGATCATCACGCACGACTGCGCCGCATCGGTCCAAATGGAAGCGCGAATGCCGCCAGCGTAACAATAGGCGACGACGAGCACGAACCCGATGAGGATGCCCACCACCTCCGACCAGCCGAGCATGGCCCGGAGGGCCACGCCTCCCGCCACGAGTTGAGCAGCGGCGTAGATGGCGAGGAACACGACCGAAAGGATGCCTGCCAATTTGGCTTCAGGCGCTCCAGCGGTTCGTGACACCAACGAGGAAAGGGAGCGCACGCCCCGTTCGTTCCCCTCCTTTTGGATGAATTTGTAGAGCCAGACCCAGGCCACAATTTGCCCGAGGGTCGACACCAACCCGATCCAAATTCCGGAGTACCCTTGGACGAAAATGAAACCAATGAAACCGATGAACATGTAACCGGAGTTCCAGGTGCTGACCGCACTCAAGGCCGCTAAGGCAGGATGCATCCCCCGACCGGCGACGAGGTAGTCGTCGGTCGTGTCCTCTTTCACCCGCATGGAAGCGAGGCCAACGCCCGCAAAAAAGCCCATGAACAGCAGGAAGGACAAGAGCAAGACGATTTCATCCGATAGCCCGAACATTCACTCACCCTCCTTCCAACGAAGAAGAGCCTTCTCTTCAACCTCACTCGTGCCGGCAGGGAAGACCAAGCAATTCAGCCGCCCTCCGCGCTGGTCGGCCAGGTGGCCGATGGTGGTGAACACGATGCGTTGGTCCGCCGTCCCCATGTCCGAGCAAAGCACCACGGGAATGTCCTCCATGGTCAATTCAAGGTACAACTTTCTCGCCATTTGTCGGAAGGCGAGCCGGACGTAGGTTTCGCTCAACGGTTCCTCGGCTTCCTCGCTCATCTTGGCCCACATGGCGGCGAAGGACGCCGCAGCATCCGAGGGTTGCATGGGACGTTGCTGACCCGTGCCTTGACCCGTGGGGTCGAGGTCGAGCAACGCCAGCGTGTGCAGATTTTGCTCCCAATTGCTGGCGATGACTTCCAAAGGAGAGGTGGCGATCCAGCCGCCGTAGGGGTAGGTCAGCGTGGTTTGGCGCCCGAACTTGTAATTGGAAAGTCCGACGGCCCCCGTCACCACGTTCGTGATGGAGATGCCGTGGATGACCGAGCACGGGATGCCGGCTTGAGCGGCTCGCAGCTGAAGGTCGACGTGCGTCGTGGCTTGCAACGGGTCGCCGACCACCAGCAACGCGACACGGGAGGTACTGGCCAAAGCGAACAGTGCCTCGGGATTCTCAACTTCAGGGCGCATCACACGTTCAATGGGGCCAATTTCGTCTTCCAAAACCGCCAGCGCCGTTTCAGGCCAGAGCGCCGTGTAGGCTTCGTAGCGACGATGGTCCGCCTTGGCCGCGGCGGCCTTCGCTTCCACGGTCATGCCCTCGAGCGAACCCAGCCCCATGCCGATGAGCACCAGCCCGGTTGCATCGGATGAAGGAGGAGGTGATGTGGAAGCCGCCATACTCAAACCACCGAGACGCTTGGACAGGGCGAGGGCCATGCGTCATTTGAGCGTGCCGAGTCACGAAACACAACGGTGGTTGACGTTGTGTCGTGGACGCGGTTGGTTGGCTGAATCGGGCGTCGTTGCCCTTGATGACGACCAGCGTGCGCTTCCACTGAACCCTCACGCCCCCGATGAAACCGATGCCGTTTGGGAAGGCCACGCTCATCTTGATGTTGAACCGACGGCCAAAGGCCCCCAACGATGGCAAGACCGGTTGCCCGAAGAATTGAGGCAACTCCCCGACGACCTCTGGCCTTCAGCGTACGAACTCCAAGGCGACGTGTTGATGGTGAAGGTTGAACCTGCGGTGCACCCCTACGAATCGGCCATGGCCTCGGCCATGCTGGAACAACTTCCCAACGTCCGCTTGGTCTGCGCCGACGAGGGCGTCGAAGGCGAATTTCGCGTCCGCCAACTGCGTCCCTTAGGAAGCCGAGACGGTTCAACAACCACGCGAACCCAGATCAAAGAACACGGGGCCTCCATTTGGGTTGACCCCAACGAGGTGTACTTTTCTTCCCGCCTTTCGACCCAACGCCACCAAACCCTCGAGACCCTCAAGGCGTTTCGTCAAACCATGGGTCGTCCGTTGGTGGTCGCCGACCCGTACGCCGGCGTCGGTCCGTCGTTGCCGCTTTTACTCGCCGCCGACGATCTTCTGGGTGGATTCCTGGTCGGTGATTTGAACCCGAAGGCGGTGGACCTCCTCGCCGAGAACCTTCGTGGATGGATCAAAACGCCGGACCGGTTTTCACCATCCACCGTGGTTTGCACCGACGCTTTGGCGTGGAAGGACGATGCCGACCTTAGCGGTCAAGCCGACGTGCTGCTGGTGAACCTTCCTCACGACAGCCTTGAGCACCTTCCGGACCTGTTCCCCATCCTTCGACGTGACGGCCTTTCGTTGGTGCGAGGGTGGGCCATCGTGGACCGAACCGCGCTTGGAGAACAACGCGAGGCGCTCGAGGCGACCGTTGTGGTCGCCGGCGGGCGTTGCACCGACCTCGTGTTTGAGGAGGTCAAAGGCTTCTCCTCGACTCGCTGTTTTGTCGTGTTTCAGGTAACCGTTGCATGGGATTGAAGCGTTCACTTGATGAAGCCCCCGCGATTCGGGGAGGACATGGACAACGTGGTCAAGTGCGAGTGTGGAGCCAGCATTGACATCGCCGGCGTGACGCCTCGAAAGGACGGAACCAAGGTTTGGTGCCGTGTTTGCGGCACCGTCACGGTGCATCATCGCTGAGGGTGAATGCCCCATTCTCCTCGTCACGCAGCGCTCGTCCTCGCCACCCGGCCAAGCCCACCAAGGCCACGATTTCCATCAGGCCCAGCGGTGCGGGAAGAAAGCCCGTTTCGGAAACCGATTCGACGGGTGGAATCAAGGCTTTGGACGGCTCGTAATCGTCGCGCTGAATCATGAACCACTCAAGGTCCCGTGGAAGGTCAGCGGTCAGGAACTCGTGGCTTTCTTGGTTGACGAGGAAGTCGTCTTCGATGCGGATACCAAACCACCCGTCGAGATAGATGCCTGGTTCAATGGTGATGGCATCGTAGGGAGCCAACGGTTGTTGATTGTAGGAAAGCCCGAACAAGGGGTCGTCCGTGCCTCCTGAAAGCAACGGGGGTTCGTGGACACAAACGCCGAAACCGTGACCCAAGGAGTGAATGAAGTGGTCTCCAAAACCCTGCTCTTCGATGTGTGTTCGCGCGATGTCGTCCAACGCCCATGCGGGCGTGCCGGCTTCAATGAGCGGGAAGGTCAAGTTCTGAGCGTCGTAAACGGCCATGTAGGCCTTGAGGACGGTGGCGTTGGTCGTGCCGCCGATGACGTAGGTGCGCGTCACGTCACTCACCCAATCGTTCACTCGGCCGCCCAAGTCGACGACCACGACATCACCGACCATGACTTGCTTTGGCCCCGCTCCGTCGTTGGCAGGGTCGCCGTGCGGAATGGCGCCGTTGGCGCCAGAGGCCACGATGGTCGAAAAGGAGGGCCACTCGGGATTGGACCCGTTTTCAATCATGGCTCGGTTGATTTCATCGGCGATTTGGCGCTCCGTGAGGTTCGCTCCCATCAGCACCTGCCACAGCATCTCACGGCCGACATGCTGGCCAACACTGGCAAGACGGACCGCTTCTCGGATGGATTCGTCTTTGTCCGGAGAGATGCCGGTGGGGGACGGAAATTTTCCCTCCAAAGCGTTCGCCACTTCGGTCTCACAGGCCGCCGCGGTGGGCGCACTGCACAGCAGCAGGACGAGCATCCCTGCGAAGAGAACGGGCCTGCCCATGGGCAAACCCATGGGCCGCTTCCTCTTTGATGCATCGGCATGTTCATGGTCGTTCCTCACTCGCCAACGGGAAGGGAACACCATGACCGAGAAACCGCTTGTCATTGATGTGGTTGACAACGGTGGACAGTGGACGCACCGCGAGTGGCGGATGCTCCGTTACCTCAAGGTCGACACCCAAATCATCGACAACACCACCCCGGTGGAGAACCTTCGGGAACTGGACGGTCTCATCCTTTCAGGCGGCGCAGCACGCGTTGGTCTGAGCGGCGAGTTGGGCAACTGTGCAGCGTTTTTGGAATTGGACATCCCCATTCTCGGCATTTGCGCCGGTCATCAATTCATGGCGCGCCATTACGGCGGCGATGCACGAGAATCGCCCGAACCCGAATTTGGGGCGATGGAAATTGAGTTGGTGAACGATGGCGGGACCATCTTTGCAGGCACCCGAGCGACGCAAACGGTCTGGGAATCGCACAACGACGAAGTGCACGTTGTTCCCGATGGGTTCTTCATCACCGCGAGCAGCCCCTCTTGCACCGTTCAAGGCATGGAGAACAAGGACGGGGATCGTTTTGGTCTGCAATTCCACCCCGAAGTGAACGATTCCGAATTTGGGAAGGAAATGTTCGAAAATTTCGTCGCCGTGTGCCGAAAGCGGCGTGATGGCGTTTGATTCATTCGTTTCAAGATGAAGGGCCAGCCACCAAAAACGTCCCCCGATGCAACGGGATAAGAGTTAATATGGAATCGCAATCAGCAGAAATTGATGTCAACCCTGCGACGCACCCCCCCTGCTCTACTTGTGACCTTGCTACTGCTCACGGCCCTGTCCCCGCTGGCCACCGTTCAGGCTCAGCCTGCACAGGCCTCCGAGTACTACTACGGGGTTGAATACGACTGGTCCAGCTTGGACAACGACCTTCAGAACGTGACGGGCTTGGACATCCAAGCCTTGTTCACGGAAATCATGGCCGATGCCACGGCCGCCGGGTTCAACCTTGACTTGGGTCAGTTGACCACGGGCGCCACCAACGTGTACGTCCACCAAACCGAGGACATCTCTCCACAAACCATCCAGAACTTGGACGGTGACGATGTTGAGGTTTGGAGCCGAAGCAGCGACGTGACCCTGCGCCACGGCCTGCTCTCCAACGCCGTCATTCTCACCGACTGGGAGGATGAGCCCACCTTCGGCAGCCAACCCGCTTCGTTTGATATCGACGTGATTGCCGAAGCCGAGAACGTGCTCACCGTTGACATCATCTACACCGAGTACCTCAACGACGCCTACGAACTCGTTGGCGCCGACATGGTGGTTGACATGACGGTCGGTAACGATCAAAACCTGGCCGTTGACATCGTGTTGGCCGGCGGCGGAGAAGAACTGGAAGTGACCCTGCCTCATCCCGGCCGGTACACCGTCCGGGCGGCATGGACGGGAAGACCCGCCCCTGGGCACGGAGACGACGACCTCGAGGATGGCGAGGAGCGGTACCTCATCAACATCTG
>JALRLR010000071.1 GCA_023254355.1 Candidatus Poseidonia sp. | reverse complement strand
CCTCAGAGATCAAACTTCGTCTGGCACACGGGACAAGTCGTGCGCTTGAGCATGAGGTCCTTCACGCCGAAGCTGGCATTGCACGACGGGCATTGGACCTCTCGCTTCAGGTCGGGAAGCGGGAGTTGAGGAGGCGGCAGCTGGCCATCGATGGCGGGCAGCGGCGGGAGGGCTTGAGGTGCCGGGAGCGGCGGCAACCCTTGAGCGATCACCGAGGCCATTTCTTGCATTTCGCGTTGTTGTTTTCGCTTCATGCGGCGTTCAAGTCGGGCGTTGCCCTCGCCGCCCTCCAACTTCTTTTCGAGAGCGTCGGCCAACGTTGCTTCATCATCGTCCATGACCGCAACGGGTTGTTCGTGCACCGTGAGTTCTTCCTCCTCCACCACGGCCAACAGAGGGCCCTCGTCGGTTTCAGGCGAGATCATCAGTTCAACCGTGTCGTCATCACTCACCATCTCGGCCTCGATATCGTCTTGCTCAGCGTGTGACCGGCGAACCATCACGGCCACAAACAGGAGGAACAAGACGAAGATGACGGCTAAGCCACCCAACAATCGGAACTTGGCTTCGTCTGAGCCACCGGGAAGGTATTCGAACAAGGTGTCCAACAAACCCGGCGGGTCCACGGGATTGTTGGAATCGCCGGCAAAAACCACCTTCACCAAGCCATAGGAACCGGTGGCCGTCACGGTGCACACCACCGTGTCCGTTTCCATGAGTCCAACACCGAAGACGTAGCCCTCGAACAGAGAATTGGACAGCCCCGACATCGGTTCCCCCTCGGCGGTGGCGATGAGACCCATACGGGTCACGGGACCGTACTCGTTGTCCCAGACGTTGATTTCGTCGTGGTAGAGGTAAACACCCTCGTCTCGGAGGACCATGCTCAGATGGCGAACACCGGGAGCGGAAGTTCGGTGGAACACCTCGTCGGACCACACAGCGTTGGAGGTCACCGTCACCACTTCCGCAGTCTTTCCTGAGCCTTCAAACCAAGCACCGATGAGGCGGTCCTCATCGTCCACCACCACGGCTTCCAACACCGGCGAAGAAGCATGGTCGCCGACGGAGAATTGGAAACTCCACGAGGGTTCCGAGAAGGGGCCGTGGGTGTACATCAACCCCGCCCGCTCAATCCCCGTGACATCGTCTCGGTATTCTTGGTAGAGCAGGTGGAGGTATTCATCGCCCAATGCAACGCCCAACGGCTGGGCGTCCTCGGGTCGGATATCGATGTCGGACACCACGTTCAGCGGGCTGCTCCAGGAGTTGCCCTTGTCAGGAGTCGTGGAGGAAAGGACGAACAGGGAGGTGATGTCTTGCCAAGACCCGCTGGTCGAAAGGTCGCGGTGGTACCCTGCAAGCACCATCGTGCCGTCGTGCTGGTCAAACGTAAATCCGTAGTAGGCGCCTTCGGAGAGCTTCAGCGCTTGCATGTGGTAGTGCTTCGGTGTGGTTTTGCCAGCCTGAGAAACCGAGGTCATCGCGATGTCGGTCAGGACGTAGCCATCAGAACTCAACGAACGACGGGTCCACGCCACTTGGACCAGACCGTCGTCGCGCTGGTAGGTGGCGATCTCACCGCCCCAGGCTTCCTCGAGCACCACGCTCCCGGGCATGGACAGCGTGGACGTCACGGTCCGAACGAGGAGTTCGCCGTCCTTGGTGGTGAACAAAAGCCCGCCGTCTTCGAGGCCAACGTAGTCCACCGGCGTTTCTCCTGTTGAGAGGGAGACGCCGACCTTTGAGCCGATGTAATGGTCGCCTGCGGTGACGTTGAAGCGATGTTCGCTGTGAGCCAATTCAACGCCCGAACCGCTCAGGACGGCGCGATACGAAACCGCCCCGTCATCGCCAATCCATCGAGATGCATTGTCCATGGAGAACCGAGCGAGCGAGAACCCGGACTTTGTGCTCGAGCCCGGGACCAGCGTGAGGCTCTTTTCGTCAAGGCGGTCCCATCCGATGCCTTCAACCCAAACCTCGAGCCCCACTTTGAGGTTGGTGGCGTCCCCTTGTCCGAGGTTGTCCACGCGAACCGAAATCTCAAACGGCGCATCAGGAGTGGGAATGGCGGGGTAGGTCCGTGCTGCCCCGGCAAGGAAACGCAACATCGGTTGAAGCGGGCGCTCTTCAACTTCGAACGAAAACGTGTAGGTGTTGTCGGTGAGGTCGGGGTCCTCGTACTGTTGGGTCGGGTCAAGGGACAACGTCACGTCGTGGGTGCCGGGCTCGGTGGCCCACCAGTAGAGGGTGACTTGGACGCTTTCACCTTCTGCAAGCGAGGTGATCTTACCTTCCGAAGGATAGGTGGATGAGGCGCTGCCTTCACCTTGAAGCGTCACGTACACTTCGTCAGCGTCCAAATCGCCAATGTTGCGAACCCCGAAGCGGACTTCGAGAATGGTGCCCGCCACCGCTGAATTCACGGGGAGACCCGCATCGTAGACTTCAACCGAACCTGAGAAGGAAAAATCCGGGGCGGCGGGAAGGTTGTCAACCTCGTAGGTGCGCTTGAGAACATCACTCTTGACCTCGCTCGTGTTCACCATTCGAACGCTGATGCGGTGCGAACCGTCGGTCACTTCGGAGGAATCCCATCGGAACGTCCAGTCTTGAGTCCCGTCTTCCTGATACGCGAGGGTGTCACCAAGGACCCAATCCCCGTTGTTGATCTTGTATTCAATTCGGTCGTGGTCGGTGCCTTCAGCCGTTCCCTCGAAGTCGACAAAGCCCACCAGCGGCGTGCCCAGAGCGGGTTCGGTGATGGACACGGCCATTCGGCCAAAGCGAACGATGCGCAAGTCAACCATGGACGCCTCTCCGTTTTCGGTCAACGCTCTGGCATACACCAAGGTGTAGGATTCATCGGGGTCAACCCAATCGTCGTCCACGGTGATGTCGTAGTACCAATCCTCGACGGTGCCACCGGCTCCAAGCCAGCCGGTCAGTTCGGTGCTGTCACCGTCTTCGTAAAACTGCTCGAATTTGACCTGGACTTCCACATACGCCTCTTCGCTGACATCCGTTGTCCCCTCCACCGAGAGGGTGTTGCCGACCAGATGGTAGCTCTGGTTGACCGGTGACGACATGTCCACATCGTAGCCCAAGCCGTCGCCGCCTGGAGGCGGGTCAACGACGATGCCCCCATCGTCTTCAAGCGGGGTGCACGAGCGACCCAGCACCCGGTCAAGAGCACAGGAAGCGTCCACCAAACCGAAGCCCCACTGGTCGTTCCATCGGTTGGAGATGCCGGGTTCGCTCGCCGAGCCACGCTGCTCGGATGAGTTTCGTAGGATGTTTCGTACATCCTCTGGTTGCAAGGTGTCGTCGGCCTGAAGCATGATGGCCACGATTCCCGAGACCACGGGCGTGGCCATGCTGGTGCCGTCCTTGGCATCGTAATCGTTGTCGGCCAGCGGCCGCTCGGGTTGGCCGGGGAACGAGGGGCCGGTGGCGGCGCTGGCCGACATGATGCCGGTACCGAACGCCGTCACGTCGGGCTTCAGTTCGTCCCATTCGTCGTCGTCACCGTCGTCGATGCGAGGCCCGTAGTTGGAATAGTCCGCTACCACGTCGTCGGTGCGGTTGACGGAATTTCGGTCGTTCACGGCCCCGATGGAAATGGCCCCGTCCGCACTGGCCGGCGAGGGAACGCGCTTGCTTCCGTCGTTGCCCATGGCCACGATGCATACGATGCCCTCGTCTCGGGCGTCGTTGACCAGACGAGCCTCGGCGCCCGAGCCGTTGTCGCCTTCATCGCCGGGGTTGAGCGGGGAGCTCACCGAGCCAAAGGACATCGAGGCCACGTCGATGCCTCGGCTTGATTCGTTGTTGCCCCAATCGGTGTTCTTGTTGTTGATCATCCACTGAATGCCGTTGAGCGAGGCTTGCGAGTTGGTCCCACCCGAGTCGGTCAAGACCTTGATGTCAACAAGATAGGCGCCCATTCCCGTCCCCGTGTGGACTCGCTGGGAGCCGCCGGTGCCGAGCGCCGTGGCCGCCACGTGGGTGCCATGACCCTGTCCGTCATCGGGGTCAACGGTGCCGTCGGGGTTGGAGGCGGTGGAGGTGGCGTCGAAACCCGCCACCCATTTTTGGTCGGTGTAACTGGTGGCGTCGCTGTCGGGTTCATCATCGAGGTCATCGAAATCGTTGAGCGCCCGGTGTTCGTTGTCAACCCCGGTATCGAGGACCGCAATGACGACGCCCTCGCCGTAGTAACCACGAGAATAAGCGCTGGCCGTGTAGACGTCAGAGGGCATGGCTCGAGCCGCTTCCGAGGCCACGCCGTTGAACGGGACCATCACGTTCTGCATCTCCACGACCACGACGCCGGGCAGATGGTAAATGTCCATGAGGGCGCTGACGGGAACCTTGTCCAGCACCACCGAATCGATGGAATCCATGACCTGATACCACGCACCGTTGTCAACGCCCACCCAGCCGTGCTGCTGAAGCACATCGTCAAGGGCGTTCAACTCGCTGGAAGTCGGTGACCAGGCATAATCGACCACGATGGCCACGGTTTTTCGGCCATCGGGGCCCATGATGGCCGTCGGCGAGATGGATTCTTGACCGGCGAGAACGCGTTGGAGGCGGTCATCCATGCCGTTCCAATCCAAGTCGGGCCCGTAGGAAAGCCACCACTGGTCGGGTTCCGATGAGGGACGGTCGCCTCGGTCGAGCAATCGGAGCGGGCGGTCACACGCCTCTTCACCGCACATCAAAGGTGGAAGACCGTCAATCATGATCGGCGGTGCGTGGGTCGCCTCCTCAGTGCTTCCCACGGCCGTGGAAAGCCCTGCTGAACCAACGTCAGCGAGCAGGACAACCAAAGCGAAAAGGAAGGCCCTGAATCCACCGCTTCGACGTGGTTGCCCTTGCATTCGCTCACCTCGCATCCCTGTGGAAGGCTTGCCCACCTTTGATTCTATCCACCCTTGTATCACGCCGTCGCTTGATTTCCACCATTACACAGCGGTTGGCCATTCGAAGTGAGCGGTTTGCTGAGAGCATTGCAAATGCGGCCCGGTTGAACGTTCGACCAAGCCAAGCGGAGCATCGCATTCCGGGCACCGGCCTGCGTCGGCAAGGTGCTCCATCCAAGCCGTTCTCGTGTCCGGCTCATCCCCGGCCTGATACAGGTTCTTGAGCGGTTCACGCAGGTGTTTTGGAACCTCGAGACCGCGCTGCGTCCACGGGTCATCCAAGCCCTCGAGCGACACCATTCTCGCCTTTCGTTGTCGGCGTTGGGCCGCATGAGCGTCGCCTTGGCTTGGCCCACCGTCCATCACCCCAAGTTCCACGGGCCCACCACGAGCCACAAGGGGAAGCAGGGCGTACGCGGCGACAAAACCGCCGATATGGGCCATGTGAGCAATGCCGCTGGAAACACCCGATTCCATCGTCGCCAAGGCCCGAACCAATTCCAGACCGAAATAGAGCAGGGCGATGAGCACCACGGGCCAAGGGCGGATGAGCAGCAACGGGAACGGAATCTCGTCTTTGGGCCAACCGGCCAAATACGCACCCAGTAGACCAAACGCCGCTCCAGAAGCCCCGAGGGCTGGCCTAAAGGAGCCGGCGTTGAACGCCACCCAGCCCAACGAACCCCCGAGAAGGCCGATGAAGTAGATAGCAGCAAATCGCCGAGCGCCGAGACGCTGTTCAAGGGGAACGCCGACCAGTGCCAAAATCACCACGTTGCCCAGCACGTGCATGAGGTCGCCTTGGCTGTGGAGAAAGCCCGCCGAAACGAGGGTGTGCCAATACTGGATCTCGGTGGTTCGTGCGGGGACGAGGACGAAATCGCTCCACACCCAAAACGAAACCAACCCCCACGACCCGAGCAACGACCAGAGGACCTGAACAACCGACCCCAACAGAACGCTGACGGTCACGCCCATGGCCACGGAAGTTCGGGTGTTGGCCGCGTAGATCAGCGGGGCAAGGACCGCCACGAACCACAGAACCAACACCAGCCATTCGGCCGTGCTGAAGTACGCCATGGCGAAGCCCATGACGGCTGGTTAGGCTGGCCCTCTTTGGAGTTACGCAACGGGCTTCAACCACAGGAGGGTTCTTGCACACGGCCATCGTCGACGAACCATGGCCAAGGCCCTGCTTCGCCTCGTCGACGTGGAGGTTCGTCGAAGCATGCAGGTCGTGCTCCGCAACCACCGGTTGACGGTGAACGAAGGTGATTGCGTCGCCTTGGTCGGCATCAACGGTTCGGGCAAATCCACCCTTCTCGAAACGGCAGCAGGGCTCTTGCCCCTTGAACGAGGGGCGGTGTTCCACGGGGATACCGAGCGCATCGACGCCGAAGGACGACGACGCCCCAGTCCGTTCACGGTTGGATTGACGCTGCAAAAAAACGGGGCCATTGGAAGCGAAGTGTTGGATGAACACCTCCAATTAGCGATGTCACAAAGCGGTCGGGCCATCGACCTCGACCCCTTTTTGGACGCCTTCCGGTTGAAGCATCGGTCTCGCGACCTCATCGCCCACCTCTCCCAGGGCCAAGCCCGAAAGGTCGCCGTCCTGGCGGGCATCTTGCCGGCCTTCGCCGCCACCTCCCCCGGCCTGGTGTTGTTGGACGAACCTGCCGCCGGTCTCGATGACCACGCCGTGGATCGCTTGTGCGAATGGCTCGGTGAATTGAGAGCCGCCGGCCACGCCGTGGTGATGTGCACCCACGACCCACGGCTTCG
>JALRLR010000070.1 GCA_023254355.1 Candidatus Poseidonia sp. | reverse complement strand
GGATCATGTAATCCATGCGATCAACGTCCAATTGGCTGCTGACGATTTCCTTCATGAAACGGGGAATCGCCACGCCATCGTGTTCATCCTGACCTTCCATCAGGGCAAACAGACGGTCCAAGCGTTTTGACCCCAAAACGTCCCTGACGGCTCGACCGAGGGCCGTGTTCGGCGACTCAAGAATTCGGCGCCCCCAATGCTCGTGCGAAGCAAAGGTGGCGTAAACACGCGGCGTTTCCAGCAGGTGGGAATAGGGCGGATGGCCGATGTCGTGCAGGAGCGCCGCCAACTGAACCAGTTCTTTGTCATCGGAAGACATCATCTCGGGATGGACCTCGTTGATGTGGTCGGCCAGTTTTCCAGCGAGGTGATAGGCGCCCAGGGAGTGCGCAAATCGGTTGTGCGTGGCCGCCGGGAAGACGTATTCACAGGTCGATAACTGCTGAATGGAACGCAGGCGTTGGAATTCCGGCGTGTCAATGATGGCGGCGTGAGGGGCAGGCACGAGAATATCACGATGAATTTCATCGCGAATGACCCTGTCACGACCGTTCATGGTGGAACGCCGTCAAATCCGCTCTTTATAGCCCTTCTCGGAACACGACGAGAGGGCGGCGAGCGATAATGCCTAAGCCCGTCAGAGTTCACGCCAGTCCATGGCGGATGCGGTCAAAGGCCTCATGGACCGCATCACCAACGATGACCCTGAAACGCGGGGGCAGCAACTCTGGGTCATGTTCGCCCTCGCCATGTTCTTGGTGGCCACCTTGAACTGGTATGCCTACATTCGAGAGCCGGAGGTCATTCGTGTTGAGCAACTTTTGGAGTACAAAAACGAGGTCGTGAAGGTCGAGGGGACCCTGATTTCCTGGGTGAACGACCCGTACGGTTCAGGCGACGATCGGGTCGACGCCATCATCGATGACGGCACCGGCGTGGTCGAAGCCCGCTGGTACCGCCCAGCCACCATGCCTCCCATCGGCACCACCGTCACCGTGATGGGCGACGTCATTGAATACGACGGGCGAATATGGATTCAATCCTTGGGCGCAGGGGCGATGGAGTGGACCTCGGCCGACCTGCCCGAAGTGGAATCCCTCGCCATCGCCGACGTGGCGATGAACCCCGCCGCCTACGAAGGTAAAGTCATCCAACTGACGGGCTTTATTGGCGAATCCATCGCGCCCGATGCGACCTTCACCTCGGCCTATTTGGGCGACCACCCCAATTACGGCAATTCTGAACATCAACTCCACCTCATCGTTCGGTCAGCCATCGGCCAGTGGGTCGAAGCGACCTCAAAAGTCGAAGTGCAGGGCATGTTGACCTATCAACAGCGGGACCTCCGTTGGAGCCTTCAGGTGCAAGGGCCTGAAATCTTGGTTGACCGGAACCACGTCCTCAACATCCCTCAACTCGATTGGAGTGCGCAGGCGACATGGAGTTACCAATCCGGTCAAACCGTGACCATGACGGGTCTTCTCGTCACGGGCGAGACCGACTGGACCCTCTACGGCCCGGGCGGTGAGGCCATGTGCCTCATTCCCACTGCGGATGACCTTGAGGCCGAGCAACAGCAAAGCCGATCGAACACCGTTCAAACGGTCAAGGGACGATTGATGTGGTCGTCATCCGTGTCCGGCTGGTGCATCGACGCCAACATGGGTTCAAGCCCTTCCTTGGTCAATCCCGAAACCCCGGTCAGCTTGTTGGCCCTGCTCTCGGCCAACCCGGTGGGCATGGTCGAGGACCCCGATGCAACGTACACGCTCTCGGCTTACGTCAAATACGCGGTCGAACCAAGCGTGGAGCAGGAAAAGGCCTTCTTCGTTGATGTCGCCGCCTATATGCCGGGTTGGACCACCGTCGCCACCACGCTCCCCGGTCCACGCACCGTGTGGTTGGAAGCGGGTCAGAGCATCGTGGCGAACGTCTCGGTTTCTTGGGACGATGAGGACATGCGCATTCGCCTCATTGTTCACGATTATTCGCTGGGACCCGTGCCTCAAGCCCGTACGTTGCTTTGGGACGATGGAGCGATTCAATGGAGTTACACCCGAGACCAAATCGTGGTGCTCAACGGCAAGGCGGTGCAGACCGACGACGGCTGGCGATTGCAAAGGGACGGCTCCAACGATTCCATTCAACTCACCCCTCACGGTCAGGCCATCGGCACCGACAACCTTCACGTTGAACAATCGCTTACTTGGACGGGCCGTCTGCGCCAAGTTCAGTCCGACGACGGCATGAGTTTGGTGTATGTTCTCGACCAAGCCGATGCGCTGGACACGGACGGGGACGGCTTGGCTGACACGCTTGAGGACGGCTTCGGCACCTCCATCACGTCCGAAGATTCCGACGAGGACGGTACGAGCGACCGGGATGAGTACGAGGCAAGCCAAGCATGAGGTGAATGCATGATTGAGGGGTATTTCCTGGACTTGGCGTGGTTGCTGGGCGCCTTGTTCTTTGGCGTCATGCTCGGCTCCCTCACCGGCCTCATCCCCGGTTTCCACGTCAACAACGTGGCGTTGATTCTGCTTGCGCTCTCCCCCGCTCTGCTCAGTTTGGGCATTCCGCTTTCCGCCGTCGCCGCCATCATCGTCGCCACGGGCACCGTTCACACCTTCCTCAACTACATCCCCTCGGCCCTCATCGGCGCACCCGACGGAGACACGGCGCTTTCGTTGCTGCCCGGACACCGCATGTTGTTGTCGGGCAACGCCGCACGAGGCGTGGCCTGGTCGGCACGAGGGTCCCAACTCGGATTGTTTCTCTCGTTGCCCCTCATCGTGCTGGCTCGAATTGCGTTCGGCCCTGAGTTGGGTTGGTACGAAGACTTACGTTCGGTGTTGCCCTTTGTGCTGCTTTCGATTTCCCTGCTCTTGTTGGCCACGGAAACCACCCGTCTCGATTGGCCTCAATGGGTTCAGCGATTGACGTTTGGAAAACTTGGACGGGATTCCCGTCTGGCTGGATTCTTCACGGCGACGGCGTTCTTCTTGCTGGCGGGCATGTACGGCTGGGGCGTCTTCACCCTCCCGGCACGTTCCCCGGTGGGCATGCCCGACGCCAGCCTGCTCTTGCCCAGTCTTGCAGGGTTGTTCGGCATCGCCAACCTGCTCGACATTTACGCCACGACCTCTCACCTCCCGCCGCAACGTGAAAATTGGGCGCTCCCGCCGGTTCGCCCGCTCATCGTCCCGTGTTTCTGGTCAAGCGTGGCCGGGGCCTCCATGGGGGTGTTGCCGGGCATGACCGCTTCACAAGCCACCGTGCTGGTGATGGGCGGGCGCAACCTGGCTGCCAAGGCCCAAGGACGCCAGGGGTACGGCATGGATTGGGAAACGCGGCGACTCACGGAACTGACCGACGATGAATTGCTTGAGATTGCCAAAGCGGAGGCCGATGAAGGCGTTGAAGGACCTCAAACGAAACAGGACTTGGAAATCATCGCCATCCTCTCTGCGGTCAACACCGCCGTGACCGTGATGGTTCTTGGGTTCCTCTACATCATCAGCCGCTCACGGTCGGGCGCCACCTTGGCCCTGAAGATGATGTACCCGATTCAGACCTGGTCGTCGTTGGAACCCACCTCGGATTTCATTCGCTTGCTCGCCGTGACGCTCGCCGCCGGTTTGCTCGCCATGCCGATGATGCGCTACGTGGGCAAAGGCATGCTCCGTCTGCATGCCGCGATTCCGCTTCAACAAATGGTGATGGGCGTGATTTTGTTCGTCGTGGCTTTGGTCTGGTTGTCCACGGGCTTTGTCGGTATCGGCGTGCTCATCGTGGGAACCATCATCGGTCTGCTGCCACCCCGAATTGGCATTCGGCGTTCCCACGGCATGGGCATCATCCTCGTGCCAATCATGATCTACACCTTTGCTCAAAAGTTTGACAGCTTTGGATTTATTTGAACCGGACGTGAACCCATGAAAGCCCCCCTGCCCGCCCTCGCCATGCTTGTGCTCTTCCTCCTTGCCGCCCTCCACCCCTTGGCAACACCAACGTTGGAAATGCCGAGTGAACCCATCAGCGAGGCGGCCGGACGCTCAACGGCCTGCAGCGGCAGCGTGTGCATCAACGAAGTCATCCCAAACCCGAACGGGGCCGATACGGGCGTTTACCCAAACGGCGAGTGGTTTGAGTTGTACAACAGCGGCGGCATGGACGTTGATTTGACCGGATGGAAAGCTACCACCAGTGCCAGCAAAACGCTGAACTTTGATTCGGCCACCATCGTTGGTTATCAGAGCGGCAACGCTTCGACTTGGACCATCAGCCCCGGTGAATACGTCGTGATCGCCCGCAACGGTGACACCAATTTCTACCTCACCAACGCGGGCATGTCCATGACGCTGGTCGACAACAACAACAACCAACTTCACACGGCGACCTGGGGTTCGGCCAGTTCAGGCGTCAGTTACGAACAGGACCCTGCCAGCGCCACGGCAAATTGGATCCCCACCGGCTCGCCGTCACCCGGACAAGTCAACACCGCAGGCGGACCCACCACGCTCATCCCCGGCGACCTCATCATCACCGAAGTGATGGCCAACCCATGGCCGTCCGACGACAACGCCACGTGGCCCGGAGGCGAATGGGTCGAAGTGATGAACACCGGAACCGCTGACTTGGATTTGACCGGCTACTCCCTCGTGGATGCGGCTGGAAACACGCTTGAATTCAACACCACGCACTTGGTCAACGCAACGGCCAACCCCAACAGTTTCCTCATCGCTCCTGGCCAACATCGCATCGTGGCCGTGAACGGCACCAGCCCGTACGGCGTGCTCAACAACGGCGTTGAAACGTTGACCCTCAAATGGCCCAACGGGACGCCTTCTCAAGAGGTCTCGTGGTCCTCAACCCTCCAAGGCTTTTCGCTCACGGCGTCGCTGCAAAGCAACGGCCTCTGGTCCTACGCTGCGTACCCCACGCCCGAAGGCCAGAATCCGTTGGCCATCGAACTGATGCCGCGTCAGGCCTTCGACGTGGAATTCAGCGAACTCATGACCAACGCCACCAGCGACGGCGCGACGTTCCCCGACGGCGAGTGGGTCGAACTGCACAACACCGGGAACATCAGCATCGACCTGTTTGGTTGGAGCATCCTTGACGGCATGGGCAACGTCACCCACATCGACCCGGGAACCTTGGTGTTCAACAACTCGCAGGGTGCCTCCATCATCGACGCTGGCGAACGCCGCTTGGTGCAATTCACCGGCCACACCCAACTTTGGGACAACCACAACCACCTCTTCTTGCGCGACGTGGCGAACCAAATCGTCGACACCGCCGTGTACGACACCGATTACGGAGAAGACGTGGCCCTGATTCGCCCCAACCAACCCACGGACCCGTGGACGCCCGCACCGTGGAAAACACCCGGGCAACCCGAACCGGGGAGCACCCCGTCAGCGAGCACGGTTCGCTTTTCGGAAGTCCTCCCCGATGCCGAAGGGGCCGACAACCAAGCATGGCCTTCAGGTGAATGGCTCGAGCTGCACAACTACGGCACCACCGATGTCGACCTCACGGGATGGAAACTCCAAGCGGCCTCCCGCAGTTTGACCCTCCACGAACACAACATGCCGCTCCAATCAACGCCCATTCTGCCCGCTGGCGAGGTGGTCTTGGTGGCCCTGAACGGTACGAGTTCCTTCTACCTCAAGCACACAGCGCCCGATTCCATCGGTTTGGTTGACGCTTCGGGTTCCACCGTTGACACCATCACGTGGACCAGCACGGTGGAAGGCGAATCGTTGGTACCGCCCAACAGCACCCACGCCGGGGTTGGTCCCTCCGCTGCCTCGGCCACGGGCGATTGGATCCTTGCCGCATGGCCCACGCCGGGAACCCTCAACCCCACGTGGGCGGCCTATGCAGGACCCATGACGCTCAGCGTGACCGAAGTCCTCCCGTATTGCAACGACGACTCCATCGAACCGAACGAAGACTGGATCGAAGTGCACAACACGGGCACCGCTCCGCTCAACATCAGTCGGTGGTCCGTCTTGACCGCTGACGGTGACCGGCGATTCTTGCGATTGAGTGACCTTTGGAGCGGAACCAACGCCACCGCTAAGGTGGAACTTCTCCCCGACGAGCGGGGCGTGTTCCTCATGGACGAATGGATGTTGACGGGGTTGGGTGACGCTTTCTCGCTGCTCGACCCGGACGGAAGCACCGTGGATTCGGTTTCCTGGACGGTGGTGACGGATTGTCAAACGCTGATGCCGGGCCAGCAGCCAAGCGACGGATGGCAACACACGCTATGGCCCACCCCCGGTCAACCCGAGCCCGACCCCACTCAATTTGCAGGGCCCGAGGACATTCTCTTCACACGGTTCATGCCTTCGGCAACCAGCGACGGTTCAGCGGACATGGAATTCATCGAAATCACCAACCTTGGCGACAAATTGGCGGTTTTGAACGGGTGGACCCTCCGCTCCACCACGGGAACGATGAGCACCTACAACGCCACGGTGACGTCCCTGATGGTTCAGCCGCAAGGTGCGGTGCTCTTGGCGAACGATGCCGATGAATTGGCGAAGCACGAAAGCGGAACCATCGTCGACATCGACACCGCCCTTGACCGTGCGTTCTACTTCCCCGATTCCGGGACGGCCCTTCAGCTGCTCGACCCATCGGGCGCTGAAGCGGACACGCTGGTTTACGGCAACGGTCCCGTCACCTTGGCAGGATGGAGCGGAATCGCCCTGGTCGAACCCTTGGCCAATTTGGACAACCTCATCTACCTGCGTGGCAGTGGATGCGGTGACACCCCCGACAGCAACACCGTGGCCGACTGGCACCATCGATGG
>JALRLR010000006.1 GCA_023254355.1 Candidatus Poseidonia sp. | reverse complement strand
GGATTTGACCACGCCACCCTTACCGGGAGGAACCATGATCTTGTGAACGATGGTCTCGGTTTCCTGAACGTGGCCAATGACTTGACCGCTCACGACTTCATCGCCTTTGCCAACCTTTGGCTCGAACGTCCAGACCTTCTCCATGTCGAAGGCGTCGGCGTCCACACCACGGGTAATGAACACACCCATGACCTCTTCGAGCGAGGCCAACGGTCGCTGGATACCGTCGTAAATTTGGGTCAGGAGGCCAGGACCCAACGCAACGGACAGCGTCTCTTCCGTGTTCAGCACCGGCTCGCCAGGTCGAATACCCGAGGTGTCTTCATACACCTGAATAACGGCCTTATCCCCGTGCAGCTCAATCACTTCGCCCATCAGACCTTCGTGTCCGACACGAACCACGTCGTACATCGCCGCGTTCATGCCTGTCGCGGTCACGACCGGTCCCGAAATTCGGTAAATCACTCCTTCATTGCTCATTTTTTCTTCCTCCTGTTTTTGGTTGGAACATCACTTCCACAAATCGACTCCTATGGCCTTGCGAATGGTTTCACGCAAGGTGGTGTCTTCCTCCGTACCGATCCCAAGGACGGTGGGGGAGACGGATGCCGAAAGCTGGTCTCGCAAGCGTTCAGGCAGGGTGGCCATCATGGCGGAGTCGACCACCATGATGCCCACGGACTTGTTGTTGAGTAGGTTGCGAAGGGTGGAATGCAATTCTTCCTCTCCTTCAGGATTGTAAAGGTCGGACAAACCAGCGAGCTGGAAGCCGAGGGTAAAGGCGGGTGAACCAACGACAGCAATCTCCATCATCTCACCTCAAAGCACGTGGGCCTCCAAGACTTCGGCCGACAGGCCCGCAAGGCGGCCACGGACGATCAAACGCAAATCGTTGACTTCCTGAACCTTCATGGCCACGTAGTGAATGATGGGGAGGGCCGATACGGGATGGAGGTAGCTCATCCGTTGCATCATGCCATATTCTCGCTCTTTCATCCAGGTGATCACGGGGTCAAGGCTTCGGGAGGCTTCGGCCTCGGCCAACACCGATTCAAACGCAGCCATGTCAAACTTATCACCGGCTCGAAGCAAATCCATCATGCCGTCACGGCCGCTGTTGGCCACGGTTGAAAAGGCACGTTTTGGAATCAATCGGCCACCGGGAATGAGCAACGAAACCAACTGGTCGTTGGACAATCCCACGGCGCTTGCCTCGAGGATGTTGACGATGTTCTTGTGGTCAATTTCGGCGGCGAACAAACGAGCAAGGAAACGAGCAGGAGCGCCCTTTGTTTGCAGAAGTGCCCGCTGGGATGCGGCGTAATAGTGCCGGTCAAGCGCATCTTCATAATCGGCCAAGGTCCCGTTTTCAGGCACCTTTGCCAACGCTGAACCGAAGGATTTCCTTCGCATCAACACGGCGGCTGACTTCATGTCCTCGCAACTTTCCACCACCTTCAACCACGGCGTGTTCACGTCGTTGATCTCCGGAAGGATGGTGTTGCCCACTTCTTCAACCGAGACTTCGTTGTGGATGGCACGCAACACGGCTTTCGCATTTTGGTACTCAAAGCGAGACGTGTAAATCTCGATGAGCGGCCGAATGGTGGCGTTGGTCATGTTGACCATTTCCGTCAGTTCGGCTTCCAAGTTGTGTGTCAAGGCCGCCTCAACCAAATCGCCACCGCTCAATTTCCCCGCATAGAGGTCGATTTCGTTGCGGTAGCCGATGTCGCCCACCGCCACGGTCAGTTGATCGGTGGATTGGTTGATGAGTTGGCGAAGGCGTGCTCGGTCGGCCAGCTTTTGCCGTCGTGCCTTGGCACGTGCGACGACATAAGGGGTGTTTCCGAGCATCATGTGTTCACCTTCTTCATCCAAACAGCGTTTCGTTCACGGCGGAGAGTTGACTCGACCAGGCGCGCTCCAACATGTTGTCAAAGCGCATGTCAAAGGACACCGACCCGTCTTCGGCTTCAAGGATGAAGCCACCCAAGCCGTCCACGCTTTCACCCACCGTTCGGTCACCGGCTTCTTTGGCGATGGCCGCTCGGTCGATTTCCACGGGGCGGATCACGAACTTGCCTTTGGCCAATTTCTTCGATTCGGCCAGAAGCGACTTCAGCAACGCAGCACGGCCTTTCATGCCGGGATCAGCGATGTGGTCACGTGCAGCGTCCAAGGTCGCATCGAGCACCTTTCGGCGGGCGATGAGGATGTCCTTTTGGTTGGACTGGCGGGCGCTCGCCACGGTTTCACGGGCGATTTGCACGGCTTCTTTTTCGGCACGCTGTTGGGCTTCGTCGCGAAGAGCGCTGGCTTTCGCCTCGGCGTCCGCCAAGAGTTGTTTGGCTTCGGCTTTGGCGTCAGAAATCAGCGCTTTGGCTTCTTTTTCAGCCGCAGCAGCGATATCGTTCGCAAGGGTTTCTAGGGTCATGTTATCTTCTCCAATGTTCGTCGTTCACATGGGCTGAGCCCATTTCGAGCCGTTCGTCCTCACTGGAGGAACAACGGAAGGGCACCCAGAATCACGATGGATTCGGGAAGAGCGGTGAAGATCAAAGCGACACCGAACTTGCTGCCGTCTTCGGCGAGCATGCCGACAGCTGCGCTGCCGATGGCGGCTTGGGAGAAGCCAGCGCCGATGGCCGCAAGGCCGAGGGCAAGGCCGACACCAACGTCGCCGGTCATTCCGTCAGTTGCACTGCTGTCAGCGGTGGCGTTGGGGTCTTCAGCAGCGACGCCTTGTGCAATCAAGGCGAGCGTGGCCAAAACCAACAGCGTGCGTAGGCTCGTTTTCAGGGTATTCTTGTTCATGTTTTCTACCTCCTATTTTGTGTCCATGGGACTATGATTGCCCCTCCGTATGGAGGGTGCGACCGCCGATTGGGGTAAAAACCCGACCGGAGCCGTCGTAGAACTTGCCCATCCATTCCACGAAGTGGAGACGGGCTGCGTGGATGCTCGGGGAGAGCAATCCCAAGGCGAGCGCAAAGGCTTGGATAAAGACGAAGAGGACAAGGCCGAGGACGATGGAGAGGATGCCGCTTCCGGACATCATCAAATCCCACCCCATGGAGATGGACACTTCGGCGATTTTCACGCCAGCGACACCGACGCCCATGACACGAAGGTAAGACAGGGTGTTGGCCAGCAACCCAAACGTTTCAATGGGCCCCATGATGAGGCCGCCGGCCCATCCAAACTTCTCAAAGACGGCCAAACCGATGATGAGGCAGCCAACGCCCACCAACGTGGCGATGGCGTAAGGCGTGGGGTCAAAGACGCCTTGGTCGGTGGTGAGGAAGCCGTAGATGTGGAGGGTTCCTGCGGCGAGGATGATGATCCAACTGCCCTTCTCGAAGAAGGCGGCCACCATGCCATGGGCTCGGGCCACGTTGATGAAGCCGAGGATGAAGCCGAACATCAGGTGGGCAACACCGAGGTACACCGAGAGAAGAACGTACTCGCTGAGCGAGGACGTGGCTCGATGGAATGGAATGTGGGTATAACTCATGTTGAGCGTCTCGGTCACGAACGCAGGGAAGTGAATGTTCTCATAGGTCCATGCGTAAATTCCAGCCAGCGGTGAGGCGTCGCCCATCTGGCCGGTGTTGTCCCATACGAAGCCGAAGCCTTCGGCGAACAGGAAGCCCCAAATCATGCACCAAACGCCCATCCACTTGAGAATGGTGATGCCGTTTTTGGCCACCGGGTCAGCGGCGAAGGGTTTCGTGCCCAACCAAAGGCCGAGCAAGAAGATGATGAAGCCGTAGCCGAAGTCGCCCAAAATCAACCCGTAGATCATCGGGAAGGTCAGCATCAGGAAGAAGGTCGGGTCGAACGTGCCGTAGGTTGGCCGACCAACAAGACCCACCATGAGCTCAAAGGGCCTTGACACCGGGTCATTTTCCAAGGCCACGGGAGGCGTTGGCTCTTCGTGGTGGCCGTGATCGTCGTCGTGATGGTGGTGGTGATCGTCAACAAAGGCTTCAACCTCGATGTGGGAGGCCAGCGGCTTGAGGGCCGAGCGAACTTCGCCCTCTTTGGAAGTGGGAATCCAAGCATCCAGAGCGAAGGCTTGCCCCGTCACGGCCAACTGCGTTGGTGCGGTGTGGATTTCGTCCTCCTTGGCCAAGTACTCGTGCACGGCAAGGATGTTGCGACCGTTGTTTCGCGCCCATCGAGCGGCGTCTTCGGAAGCGGAGTACATCGTGCCTTCCACTTCCTTGCGCTTCGACATCAAGGTCTTGAGCGCCTCGCTGGCCGTTCCCGCCATGTTTGGGATTTGAACGGGTTTACCACCCAATTCGCCCAGCGCCATCTGAACCTCAGCGCTTTCCGAAGGAAGGCACGCCACGGCGACGATGCCAGGAGCGGTCGAAACCTGAACCTTGGACATCAAGGAGCCGAAGGTGCTGGTGGTCTTGCTGGCTTTGCCGGTCTCAGCGACAAAGACCTCAACGCGGTCAGAGCCGGAAAGAAGGTCAAGGTCCATGTTCAAGGGTGCCAACCGTTGCAAAAGGTGGATTTGTTCGTCCAACACGGCGAGTTCGGCTTCGGCGTCACGCTGCGTGTCAAGAAGGTCAAGGCCTTTTTGCAACTCGTCGGCAAACGACCCTTCCAACAAGTCCTTGACTTTGGACATTGGAACTGGCCCGTCGGTGTTGACGGGTTTGAAGGCTGAAACAGCGGCGCGTACCTTCACCAGCAACGAACTGACGCGGTCGGCTTCCTCTGAACCCGAAGCACGCCCTACATGGACACCGTCCTCGAAGTTGTTGTACGCTTCAAGATGAACGCAACCGAGGTTGGTGCATGCACGGAGCACTTCGGCCATTTTGTCAACGGGAGCGGCCACGGTCAAACGAGACATGGCCACCGTGTCGAACATGATATCGCCTCAAGCGGAAGTGAGGGCATCGACAACCATCTGGACGGCTTTGTCCTGGTTGCTGGCCGAGTTGGATTCAATGTTGGCGACTTCTTTGGCGCCCGTGGATTTCACGGCGTCGGCTTCGACTTGAGCCTTGGAGCGGGCGTCGTCGAGGATCCCTTGGGTCAACGTCACCGTTTCATCGGTGGCGTTTTGCACGACCTCTGACGACTTGCGGCGGGCGTCGGAGAGGATCTTCGAGGCCTCTTCTTGCGCATCCGAAAGGCGCTTTTCAGCCTCCTGTTCGGCGTTTTTGATGCTTCGGAGCACTTCGGACATACCCATACGGAACACCTGTTGCTTGTGCCACCTAAGGAGGGTTTATCAGTCTAACGACCTCTTTTGCTGAACCGTTTCCTCGGGTTTCGTGCCACGGAAGCGACTCGCCATGCCAAAGGGATACAGCAGTCGCCCCTGAACCTGTTGAAATCCGACGTCCTTCAGCATGCGACGGTAGTAACCGTTGGTCCCGTAGTGGGTGTAACTGCGGGCCAATCCCTTCCACGGATGGTCTTTCTCCCCGGTGATGAGGCGCGCCATGATTTGGACCACCGAGTTCATCCAAAGGTAGCCAAAGAGCCCGTGCAATTTGTTGGCCTTCCCAGCATCGCACATCACGAGGCGCCCTCCTGGCTTGAGGACGCGGTGTATTTCCTTGAGGCCCTGAGCTTTGTCCTGGAAATCCCGAAACGAGAACAGACAAAACACCATGTCGAAGGTGTTGTCTGGAAGGGGAATCTCTTCAGCGATGGCTTGAATGTACGAGGCGGGCTTCTCACCTCGGGCCGCTCGGGCGGCGTCGACGCGAGGTTGCGCAACCGCCAACATTTCAGGTGAAGGGTCGAGGCAGGTGACGTCCAAGCCGACCAGGTCTTCAGCGAACGAACCGGGGCCGCAACCCACCTCCAGCACTTTCATGCCGGGCAAAGCGTGGTTCCTCACGTTGCGTCGCCATCGTTTGTCCTGGCCAAACGTCATCCACGCGTTGACTCGGTCGTAGTTTGGAATCGTGGCCTCAAGTTGGCCTTCCAGTTCCTCCCATGCTTCCGTGTCGATGCCGGAGGGGTCAAACCCGCCCGTTGCAGCACGCTTGCCCATGGTGGTGCCGAGGCCCCGACTGTTTTGGACATGTCGTTTGGTCCACCAAACAACATCAAGCGATACGTTCCACGGTTTCGGGCGTAATGCCTTCTTCAGGCGTAACACGGAAGACAAGGATCTTCAGGTTCTCTGGTGCGTTTCGGAACTTCGAGACGATCATCGAGTTTTCGAAATCCGTACCGACGGTCCTGACCTTGAACGACAGCACCATGTCGGCGATGGAGGACAACTCTTGCTTGATGGAGGGGTCCAAACCATCGGTTGAAACGGAAATCATCAGCAAGCCCCGAACCATTTGTGCGTGGGCCTGAAGCATGCGGACCATGGAAACCACACGAGCGGGGTCCTCACGCTGCAAGAAGAAATCCAGGTTGTCAAGCACCGCCCGGAAGTAGGGGCCCAAACCCATGATTTCGTTCGTGACTTCGGTCAGGTAGTCTTGATTGTTGTCGTCCACAAATCGAGTCTGGGCGAGGCGCTGAATGTCGGCGAGTTGAAACCCTTCCAAGCGATAGCGGCTGGCCAGCAGCTCACGCTCAAGCACGTTCGCGTTGTATTCCTCTCCGATGGTTCGAACGTTGATGTCAAGCGGCCAGCCGTACTTCTGGAAGATACGAATGATTTCGGCTTGGCCTTCGTCGGTGGCGATGTAGAGCGTGTTTTCCGGTTCTTCAGCGGGTGATGTGAATTGCTTGGCGAACAGCTCGCTTCCCGACCCGGTTTCGGTAAAGGCGATCATGGTGAATCCACGAGGCACGCCCCCTCGCATCTCTGAATCGAATTTGGGGACGCCAAAGGAGCCCACCTTGCCGAAAAATTCCTCGTCCTCGGGGTCAAACGTGACTTTTCGTGCCATGCATCATCACCTCAGAGGAGAACCACCTGGCCTCGGTCAACGAGGTCCGTGCAATAGGTGTCCAGATTGGCCAGCACCAACGGAGGGGTTTGGTCGGGGACGTTGAGAATCACCGACAACACCTCTCGTTGACGGAACGTGTTGATGAACGTGTGTAGGTATTCGGCCAACATCCGGTCGTCGTTGTAAATCGCCAAAGCGTTGACACTGTCAAGGAACACGAAGTTGCGTTGGCTGCTGACGGTGCGAAGGGTGTACAGCGTTCGCAACAGGATGCTTTCGAGCATGATGGGGCTGTCAACGAAGGAGATGTTGGAATAGGGCACGTCCGTGCCTCCCAACACGCCAGAGGAGACCAAATCCAGGAAGTGAATGTTTGACACGTCCACACCCACCGCTTCGAAGGCCTGAATGATTTCAACGGCGCCACGGCTTGCCGAGATGTACACTCCGCCCATTTCGAACATCTGCATCAGGGGAACCATCGTGCTTGCGGTGACGGCAAAGGTGTTCGCCGCACTCATTCGGACCTGAATGGAACTGCTCAAGGAGACTTGCGTGAGTTGTTCGGCAATTCGTTGGTCGAGTTCAAACATCGCTACTGCCCCCACCTTGACGTCTTGTCAGCTGACGCCCCCCATTTGAGCATCGGAATGAGCATCACGCCAAGCGGCGTGAGTTCGATGGCGTGTTTGGCGCGACTGTGGGAGGTCCCGCGCATCTTCACCACCTGCAGGAAGCGGAGCAGGTGACCCATGCGCTCGGAGTCACCCATCACGATGATGCCGTCGGCGATGGCTTCTTCCACACCGAAGGACGACCAGTGAGCGTTTTCGGTCGCCGAGGTGATCTCGGAGATGAGAATCGTGGTGCAGCCAAGGGTGGCCAGCTTTTTCCCGAGCGTGAACAGGAAGTCCCGAATCAATTGTTCTGACTTGATTTTGTAACACAGCGTGGTGACCGAATCAATGACGAGGCGGGTCACACCGATGGTGTTGACGATGTCGACGATGGACTTGATGAGAGCGTGAACATCGTCGAGTTCAAACGAGGCTTTCTCCAAACCCAGCCACGAATACAGCACGTCCATGTCAAAGACGTTGATGAGGCCCGAGTCGACCATGTTCATGTCAAAGAAGGCGTACTGTCGGATGTTTTCCAACAACTTCACCGAAGGCTCCGTGGCCGTAAAGTGAGCGCAGGCTTCGCCAGCCAAGGCCCCACGCACGAGAAATTCCATTCCCAGGGTGGTCTTGCCTGAACCGCAGGTTCCGGCGGCCAAGACCGTGGAGCCGTAAGGGATTCCCCCTCGAAGAATTTCATCCAATCCGTGAATGCCCGTCACGCATCGGTCTCGGGTGTAAACGCTGCTTGGCTGCATGGGACCGAACGAGAGGAGAAGCCGCGGGTTGATGAAGTGTTTGCACCGTTGCCGTCATCATCTCGTGGTCATGAAACGGAGGTTTCGCCGGGCGAAGGGGCGTCGGAGATGCTCCAAGCAGCGTCGGAGAACCGGTCCGTACCGTCCCAAACCAACGATTGGCCCGTGACCAAAAACAAGCCGGTGTTCCCGCCCCATTCCACCTTCGCCACATCGGCTGGGGTGACTTCGTCAAGTTGGGTGTAGCGCAGGCGAAGCACGCCTTGACCATCGGCGAGCCCGTTGAGTTGCCCCACGCCCAAAAATCCACTTTGGCCGAGGTCAATGACGTGGGTGGCGTTCCCTTGGGCTTGCGTTGATGGGTCGCCGCTGAACACCGAAATCGAGCGACCCGAGAGCACGCCGTCTTGGAGCAAGAGGTTGCTGCCGGAAGAACCCGAAGTGTGATTGAACGACCAACCTTCCAGCGAGACGGCGAAGTCGTTCGGATTGTAGACTTCAATCCATTCGGGCCCGCCTTGGGACGGACGATTCATCACTTCCATGAGATGCAGTTGGTTGTGTTTTCGCCCTCCGTCATGGACCTCCAACACCAGGCGAATCAATTCCCCGTCTTGCTGGAAGGACCGGTAGGCCGTGGACGAAGCGGGGGCGGTTCCCCGTTGGGTGCCGCCGTTAAACAGGGTTGCCCCTTCTCGTGAAACGTTGGAGCTCTCGATGACCACGATGGAAAGGTGGAGGCTCATGTCGTCGGCGAGCCCAAGGCCGGCGGCCATCCCGTCTTCCGTGACGTTGTGAAGCGCCTCAATCCGGTCCATGTCGAGGCGATACGACGCCATGAGGCCGGGCTGAACGCGCCCGTTCGAGAGCGCTTCTGCCGATTCAAGATGCCAATCCTCCGTTGCGTTGCCGTAGTCCAACCCGTCATCGGCGGGCACAAACCAGCCACTGCCGGAGGTCAGGCGGTCAACGCCGAGCGCAGCAGCACGATCGAGCCGGTCAACTTCAGGGTCGTTTGAACCCATTTGGAGTTGGGCCAGTGAAATAAACGCCGTGAGAATCATCAAAAACAAGGTAAAGGCCGAGAGAAACTCGATCACCGCTGTCAGCCCCCCTTCGTCACGCTCGTTGGAGACGGACGCAGGGTGGCGCATGGATGAACGAAGCATCAGCGATTCATGAGGTTGCCGCCCTCTTTTGGGTGCAGTTAAACAAAATTACCGAGGGCCAGCAGGGCTATGGAGAAGGGCGGTTCACACCGGCTACTAAGCGATGAGTCTTTGAAGCACGGATGCGAGGGAACCTTGATGAGCGAGCGAAAGCCACGCGAAGGTTCGACCAAACACTTCGGCCTCGGGCTCGTGGCCATGTTGCTGCTTTCCTCCCTGGGTGGCTTGCTGTTGGTTCCGGCCACCAGCGCAAACCACACGGTTTCCGGAAGCCTCGGCATCACCGCCAGTCTCTCGCCGTCGCAGGACACGTGGTACCAAAACATGGACGTCATCACCTTCACGGCGGAAGTCGCCAATTTCTACACCACCCCAAGCGGTAGCGCCCGTACGCTGAATTGGTATGCTTGTGCTGGCAACATTGCAGCCAACCTGTGCAAATCGACCTACACCGATACCGGCACGTTCCTTGTCCCGAACATCAACAACGGGAACCCGGAGACCCTCACGTCAAGTGCCACCTGGTCCCCAAACGGAGCGAGCGGCGTCCATACCATCGTGTACAGCTTTAGCCACAATGACCAAAACGCGTCGGACGACGTTTACGTCTTCAACATCAACCTCACGGGCAACTTTGTTGACATCAGCCTTGACACCACCCATGACCCCCTTGAACATCTCCAACATCTGGCCGAATACGACGGCGACATGGTGTTGAACACCGACACCGCCTACGCCTTCAAGGCGAAAGGGACCTCGTACATCTGTGGAGACGGGTGCACGTTGGCTGCCGAATTTGGTTGGCAACTGTGGGATTTGGCTGAAACCGTGAAACTCAAGGAAGGATACCGCACGATTCCCATGACCGGTTGGGGCGGGATTGATTCGTTGGCCGTGAACCTGCCCAACCTCACGTTTGAGCAAGAAGGTCGCTTTTTGCTCAAGTACGGCCTGTTTGGCAGCACCGGGAACCCCAACGCCGATTTGAATGCCTTCAACAACCTCGCCTCGATTGAACTGGTCTTCAACGACAGTTTGGACTTGAAAATCAACGATGTATATCCAAGTCACGACCGAACATCGAGCCAATTTTACTTCGGTACCGACCGGGTCGTGGTGGAGGTTTCCAACGAGGGTAACATGACGGTGGACGGGACCACGCTCAATTTTGAGGTCTACGACCAGCAATACGAACTTGAAGTGCAGGATGCTTGCGAAATCCCAACGATGTATCCCGGTTCGGTGACCACCTGCTCGCTCAACCTGACGACCACGGGCGCTTCTCGGTTGCTTCGCGCTCAGTTACCGACCACTTACGCCGAAGGCGAGGACGTCCGAATGGGCGACAACTTGTATTCCATCACCTCCGATGTCGCCATCGGTCCGATTCAACCCAACATCCAGATCAACTCTCAAACGAAGGTGTTTCTCAGCAGCGATGATGTGGAACTCGTGGGACGGTTTAGCCCCATTGCCTCTCAACCGCTCAATTACACCTGGAGAGAAGGCTTCTACACGTGGGGGCACGGCCAAGTGCTCAACGTCACGGGCGAAGAGTTCGGCTTGGGCCCTCACAATGTATCGCTTCAGGTGCAGGACCCGTGGGGGAACACCGAGTACGCCTACATTGAATTTGACGTCCTCAACGCCATCAACATCACCAACGAACCCTACTTCAGAGGAAGCGTCACCTCCGACCAAGAAGCGACCTTTACTCACGACATCGTGTTGCCCACGCTTGGCGCATCGTACAGCATCGGACAAGGAAAATCGCCTCTTTTGCTCATCGACCTCGACGTTGAGGGCATCAACGGCGCCGAAAACGGCCTTCGTAGCATCGAACTTGACCTGAACCTCACGGCGTTGCTGCCTGAGAGCATCGACCTCACCACGGTTGACTTGCGGTACTTGCCCTCCACGGACACCCAACTGTGGAGCTACATCGAAGGCGTGGACACCTTCGAGTTCAACCCGACGGGAGACCGAGTTTCGGTCTCCCTGACCAAAGACGGCGTCATCCTCCTCATCGGCGTGCTTCCACCGACCGATGTCAAGGCCATTGAGTTTGATTGGAGCCAACGCAAGGGTGGCCAAATTCAGTTGGATTGGAGCGCCGAAGGCGACATCACCAACCCGTACGTTGGCGGCTGGAACATCTACAAGGTCCAAGGCATCACCGGAACCACGGTGTTTCCCGACCCGGAGGGCGGTGTGGGAACCAACGTGTGGGAGGAATTGACCGCCACCACCCGGGTCGCCACGCTCTCCATTGAAGCCACCCAATGGCAGGACCCAGAATTCCTTGAAACCGGTATCTGTGCGTCCTATGCCATTGCCCCCATTGACCGAGAAGGCTTGCCCAATTACGACATGATCAACGTGACCCGAGTGAACGGAATCGCCGAGTTGTTGTGCGGCGATGCCTTGGCCCCAACCACGACGGTTGAACAATTCAGTCACACCTGGCAATTCACCAACGACACGGCGTGCTTTGACCTCCGCAAGGACTGGTCTTCGTGTTACGAGGCCACCCTCAATTGGATATGGCCCGCTCATGAACCCCAAGGCAACGTGAGTTGGAACCTGTATCGCGTGGAGTTTGCACCCGATAACGTCGACCTCCGCTTCGTTGACCCCATCGCCTTCGGCCTCGCTGGTGTTCCCGGGGAACAGGGCACCTTCACGCAATCAGGGTTGGACAACGATGGCATCCGCCCCTATCGAACCTACTACTACATCCTGGCACCCATCGACAGCGTCGGGAACGAGTTGATGATCGCCGACTACCCGTCCCCTAACATCGAACGCGTCCACATCGACGACGACTGGTGGGCGTTCAACCAACACATCATTCCGCCCGAGCCGGAACCTCCCGAACCCCCTTTGGGCATTCCTTGGCTTCAGAAACTCAACGATGCGACGCAAGTCACGGAATTCCAACTCGCTGGCGCAGCCCTTTTGGCGACCATCTTACTGAATTTCATCCTGCTGCCCTTGATTCTCAAGAAGCGAAAGCGGCTGAAGCGCGTGGTGGAGGCAAGAAAGCGAAACGCTGCCGCCACCAACGAGTTTGACGACTTCTTTGAGTGAAGTGTGGCGCGGCAGGGGAGATTCGAACTCCCGAGGTGAGACACCACCGGATTAGCAATCCGGCGCAATGGCCAGGCTATGCGACTGCCGCTCGCAAGTGGGCGACCTGTGAACTTCACATGAACATGACGGTTTCACCCATTCATCCCCGGGCCGTCAAAATCGCATCACAGCGGGCCCAGCACGCCAAGCCACTCGCTTGGAATGAAGATGATGAACACGAGGGAAAGAAACATCCAGCCCAAGTAAAACAAGCTGCGGAAAAAGGAGGAGGCGGCTTTTGGCATCCGCCCGTTTTCGTCAAACGGTTCGAGGGGGTCGATCGCCCAAACCGAAGCAGCGTACCAGAGCGTAAGCCCACCGGAGACGAAGGCCCACAGCAACGGCAAGCCCGATTCCGGCCAAAAACACGGCACGGAACCGAGCAGGAGCAACAGAACACAGTAGACCTTGGATTGCATCACCGTGTGTTCAGGTCCTCGGACTTCGTTCATCATGGGGATGTTGACCTTGCCGTATTCGCCCGAGCGGTAGAGGGCCAGCGCCCAGAAGTGAGGAGGGGTCCAGAAGAAAATGAGGAAAAACAGCATCCAAGGAATGGGAGACCCCAAATCAAACACGTTGGTGTTGGCGATGGAATCTCCGGCCGCCGCCGCCCAACCGATGAGGGGGGGCGTTGACCCAGCAATCCCCCCAATCACGATGTTTTGAGGGGTGCGGCGCTTGAGCCATATCGAGTACACCAGAACATAAAACACGACGGAGAAGGCCGACCAAAACGCTGCTTTCGCACTGACGACCAAGAAGAGCGCAGACCCCACCACGGCGATGATGGAACCGAACACCAAGGCGAAACGGGGCGTGGCGTGGCCGAGCGGGATGGGGCGGTTCTGCGTTCGTCGCATGTGAGGGTCAATATCGGCGTCATACCACATGTTGATGGCGTTTGAGCCACCGGCGGAAAGGGTGCCCCCAACGAGGGTGACCAACGCAACGGTCAGCGTGTCCAGCCACGTTCGTTCCACATCGAGCACCCCTGACCGGGCCAACGTATCGTGAATTAGAATGGCACACAACGCTGTGATTTGCAGCAGGACGATGACACGGAGTTTCATCAACTGCATCATGACCGAAAGCCGGCCGGGTGCCGCTGGTTGAGCGGTGGCGGTTTCGCTCATTCACTCTCGACCTCGCGGGGGGTTGGCTTTGTTGCAGGTAGCGAGGCCGAGGCAAAGCGTACGCTCAGCATCATGTACACCGCCGACAGGAACGCAGAGACGCCAACGACCAAGTGGAGCAAGGAGAGCCACTCAGGAAAATCTCCCACCTTGGCAAACACGATGTATGAACCGCCCACGATGACGTTGAGCATCCAAAGGCCGGTGGTCACCTCGGCGGAGCGCAACACGGCAAGGCTTCCGGGTTCTTGGTCGGTTGTGGCCCGCATGGAGCTCAGGTTGAGAATGAGAATCAGGCCAACCACCAGGGCTCCGAACCGGTGAATCATCTGAACGAAAACGCCAGGGCCATCCAACGACGGCAGGATGGAGCCTTGACATTTTGGCCACCCGTTCGGAAATCCGAAGGAACAACTCTGGTTGTATTGCCCCCCTGCGGAGGAGGACACCCAAGCACCCAACACCAACAGTACGCCAACCGCTGCGGTCATGGCATGGATTCGCCGCATGTGGGCATCCAGAAAAGCAGCGGGGGTGGACATGAAGGCCCATGTGGCCCCCTCCTTCAGGCGCATCGCCATGTATTGCCAAATCAGGCACGAGGTGAACAAACACGCCAGCGACAAATGGAGGGCCACGGTCCAATCAGCGTTGTCAAAAAAGACCGTCACGGCTCCTGCCGCAGCTTGGACGAGGAGGAGGGCCGCAGAAAAAAGCGCCGCCTGACCCACGGAACGGCCGTAAGTGGCTTCCAAACGGCGCATCCAAACCACGTTGATGAGGATGGGTACGGCAATGATGCCGACCAATAATCGGTGGAACCACTCGACAAAGATCTGGAACGTGGTGTAACGGTGGTCGGCTCCTCGGGAATCTTCGTGTTCGGGATTGGCCGCCCAAAAAGCCGCCTGCTCGTCTTCGGAGACGTCAAAATGCCACGTCCCGAAGCAGGTTGGCCATTCTGGACAGGACTCGCCAGCATCGTTGATGCGTATGGAGCCGCCCACCACCACGATGAGCAGCGCCATCGCCACCAGAAGGATGACGAGCGCGGAGGGGCGACGCCACCACGCAGACTCCATGAAGGCTTGGGGGAGCAGACCCCTTTTGAACAAATGCCTCACCCCCTGTGCATGGATTGGGGGCCCAGGCGGCGTGCGGCGTTGGTCGTCATCACGCTCCTATTGGCCTCGTCGGCTCCGGCGATTGTGGCCGGTCAAGCAACCGAGGGAGAGGACCTCCACGCCCAACGGCTTGATGTTCGTGTGGTCCCGGCATCGTGTGTGACCAGCGAAAACTGCACCATCACGCAACCCACCCATCTGGTCGAATACTTCAGCGCCGATTGGTGCGAACCCTGCGAGCAGGTCACCCAGCAACTTGAAAACATCAGCGACGAAACCGTGGTCGTTCTCCAGCACCACCCTTCTCCCAGCGATGTGTCGTTCCTCTCGACCTCCAAACAACGGTTCGACCAAACCTACCGACTGCTGTTCCTCCCGTCGCTGGTGGTGGATGGAACGTACCTCCTCACCGGCACCCGGCAAGCGATGGACCTCCCCACCGTCCTCAACAACTCAAGTCTGCCAACCTCTGCCTTGGATTCGCTTCGTGTTGAAAACGGCACGATGACGTGGCAAGCTCCCAATTCCACGGTGTTGCGCGTGTGGTACGCTGAGCCCACGCCTCATGAAACCAACGGGAAAATCCACGATTCGTTAGCGAGATCCATGGTCGAAGTCAACGCATCAGCGGGGAGCATGAACCTCTCCACGCTACCGAGCAACCCTTCAGGGGTGTTTGTGGTCGTTTTGGAACAACCGGGAACCGCTGCCCTGACGGTTGCGTCCCTCGCCCCCACGGGCTCAATGGATTTGAGCGACCTCACGACCGACCAAACCGGCCCTCAGGACGGCTTCGGTCAAGCCGGATGGGTCATGGTGGCCACGCTTGGCCTGATGCTCCTCCTCTCGCCAGCCTTGGTCATGCACCGAGGTTTGATGAAAAACAGCGAACATCAACGCCACGCTGGTTCCTCGGCGGAAGAGTGAGGTAGGTTCAAAAAGAGTCGCTATGTCGGCGAAGTGCGAAAGCCTCGCATGTGATTGATATGGTGAAACCTGCACGACAACACACCCGCTTCGAACGAGCTCGAATCATCGGCGCTCGTGCGCTTCAAATTGGAATGGGCGCTCCGCTTTACGCCACCGAAGACGTGCTTCGCGAGCAATTCAAGGAAGAACTCGTGTCGTTGTATGGCCTTGAAGAAGCCAACATTCGTTTCGTTCTCGACCCACTGAAGATTGCCCTTTACGAATACGAGAACCACTTGATCCCCATCGATATCGACCCTCACGAAGACTGAGCGTCCGATTGGAAACCGTAAAATTCGGGGTGCTCGACCTCGCCAAGCGCTTCACGCTTGACCAAGAGGGTTCGAACCGCCCACAAATCAACGAACACTCGGTACTTGGTGGTTGCATCGAGGTAGTCAACACCGCTTGAGCCGCCGGTGCCCATTCGTCGGCCGATCATCCGCTCCACCATGCGCGCATGGTGGGTTCTGAAAAGCAGCATGGATTGCTCAAGTTCAACGAAACTATCGATGAGTTGACGCGGCCATGACAACAGCGGCAACTCCCTGTATGATTCTATAAACAAGAGTCCTGCTCTCCCACGATGGACGTTGCCGTCGGGCAACAGGAAGGTTTCAGCAGCCTTCACGCCGCCTTCAATTCTCGGGCGGAGGCTTTCCTCGGTGCCGTGCCCGATGGTCACCATGTGTTGAATCACCTCTTCACCATGCTCGGCCATGGAGCGGAGGTGGGCATCAACATAGGACCGAACGACCTCTTCGTCCCCCGGGGACCCCGGTAGCGAGCCATGGATGGGCGTTCGAGTGAGCCAAGCGGAAAGGGTGTCGTTCAGGGAGGGGGCGTTGTACGTTGCCTCAAAGGCGGCCATCGTCTCCGGCGTGACTTTGCCCTCCTCGCTGAGGCGGCGCATGTGGGCCAACGGGTCCATGCCTCCGACGCGTTGTTCCTGCTCGAGGCCCAACAACACCTCCAATTCTCGCATCTGCCAAGACTCAAAACCGGAGGAAGTCCCCAAGCGGTCACGAAAAGCGAGAAAATCTTGGGGCGAGAGCGTTTCCATCACCTTCCACTGATCGGCAAGAAGGCGGAAAATCTCACTCACGCGCTCGAGATGATGAACGATCACGGGGATTTGATGCTCTTCGATTTTAGGGGCGAGGAGGGCGTCACGGGCCTCCTTCAACTCACGAAGGATGAGCTTGAACCACAATTCAAACGCCTGATGGACGATGATGAAATGCAATTCGTCGTTGGAGGGCGCAGGGGAATACCCTTCCGGGCCGTCTTGAAGGTTCAACAATTCATCAAGTCGAAGGTAGCCCCCGTAGGTCATGCGAACGCCCGGCGCCCCATCTGCCATGGGTTAACGAAGCCGAACGCCCACATGAATGCTTCACTTTGCATTGACCGATGCTGCGAGGTTTCCTCAACCCGTTCGCCCGACGAAAGAAGACACTGGATGCCCGCAAATCAATTTCTATGGACATAATACTCATAGAGCGATTACGAAACCCCTCCATATGGGCGTACCGTTCGATACCGTGCGAGATTGGCTATCAGCCTACGACAGGGAGTCCATCACCATCGGCGTTGTGGCATCGCACTCATCGCTGCAAATTCTTCATGGAGCACGCCAAGAAGGGTTTCGAACCCTGGGCATCGCCGTTGGCGAGAATCGACGCCGGTTCTACAGGGCCTTCCCCGGGGCAGACCCCGATGAGTGGCTGATGCTCGATGATTACCGAGAAATGCTGGATTACGCAGCGTGGTTTCGAGAGAAGAACGTCATCATCGTACCCCACGGATCACTGGTCGAGTACCTCGGCGCCAACAATTTCCGCAACCTCGAAGTGCCCACCTTCGGAAACAGGAACATTCTGCATTGGGAAAGCAGCCGTGCGCTTCAACGACAATGGTTGGAAGACGGAGGATGCACCATGCCCAAGGTCATCGAAGACCCCCACAACATCGCCGGGCCCGTGATTGTCAAATACGCGGGGGCAAAGGGTGGCCGCGGATACTTTATCGCTCGTGACTACCGTGATTTCCGACGAAACGTGGACATTGAAGAAGAATTCACCATCCAAGAATACGTCCTTGGTTGCCGATATTACCTGCATTTCTTCTTTGACCCCACCGCCGAGGACGGTTATCAGGTTCAAGGTCGTGGAAAACTCGCTGGCAAGAACCTGGGGCGGCTCGAATTGTTGTCGATGGACCGACGTGACGAAAGCAACGTCGATGAGTTCTACAAGTTGGGTTCGCTTCGCGACCTGCGCGAGATGGCCCTTGAACCGTCCTTTGTCGTGACGGGAAACCAGCCGGTGGTGATTCGTGAATCCTTGTTGCCTCGAGCCTTTGAGATGGCCGAGGGAACCGTGGCTGCTTCATACAACCTCGAAGATGAATCGAGAGGCATGCTGGGCCCGTTCTGCCTTGAGACCATCGTGACCGACCAACTTGAATTCAAGGTCTTTGAGATCAGCGCTCGCATCGTCGCTGGCTCAAATCCGTTCATCGGGGGGTCACCGTACTCGGACATCAACGAGCGGTTCATGTCCACGGGACGACGCATTGCACGTTCCATCCGCAACGCTCTCAAGGACGACCGACTTGAAGACATCATCTCCTGATGCCGACCAACTTCGGGCGAGGGCCCTCGACGACCGCCACAACGCGCCCTTGGTGACCAAGCTCACTCGTCACCTGACAGGGCGTCGAGGTCGGGTGCAGCGGGCAGTGATTCGTCCGCCTCTACGACTTCTTCGTCCTTTGGCTCGTCGGCGACCTGCGAGGGTTGACCTCCGGTGGAGGCACGTTCGAGTTCAGCCTCCAACTCACGACGACGTGCTGCTCGATCTTCAGGCGAGGGGAGGGTGAATTCCGCCACCAGCATGATGGGGTCGCCAGCGGAGAGTTCTCCGTTGTACTCAAGGTGGTCACCGCCTTGGTTGACGATGATTTGGAATTTAGTGGGGTCCTTGCTCTTTCGCTTGTCGTGCTTTTTGTAGTGGTGGACGTAGACCTGATATTTACCGGCAGGCGCCTTGCCTTCTTCCCAGAAGACGTTCTCGACCGGCTTTCGAGTCTCAGCGCGCACATTGGCATCAACGTCGAGTTCGCCACCGCAAGCGGACTTCTTGTTGCCACCATGAATTCGCTCCCCAGAGGGACAGACCACGTGGAGATCGAGGTCGTTGTAATTGTTCCACATCAAGGAAATTTGGACATCCGAAGATTGCGCCCCTTCACGCTCAAGGCGGGCCTTGAGTTCAGCCATCGCTCGTTGCGCTGCCTCGCGGGATTCCAGAAGTTCCTGTTCACGGGCCGCTTCGATTTCGGCAAGGCGCTGGGCTTCAGCCTCGGCAAGGTCGGCTTGCCGTTGGGCTTCGGCCTCTTCGGCAGCTTGGTTCGCCTCGGGGACGTCCACACCGGCGGCGCGCAATTCGGCTTCCAATTCACGGCGACGAGCCGCCCGCTCTTCCGGAGAGGGCAGGTCAAACTCGGCCACGAGCATGATGGGATCGCCGGCTGATAATTCGCCGTTGTATTCTCGCATGTCACCGCCTTGATTGACGATCACTTGGAATTTGGTCGGGTCCTTGCTTCTTCGCTTCTTGTGCTTCTTGTACTCGTGAACGTACACTTGGTACTTCCCAGCGGGTGCTTTTCCGTCTTCCCAAAACACGTTTTCAACCGGTTTTCGGGTTTCGGCCCGTACGTTGGCATCAACGTCCAGTTCACCGCCACAAGCGGAGTTCTTGTTGCCGCCGTGAATGCGTTCACCGGACGGACAGACCACATGGAGGTCAAGGTCGTTGTAGTTGTTCCACATCAAGGAAATTTGAACGTCCGAGGATTGCGCACCCTCTCGCTCGAGACGGGCCCGCAACTCGGCCATGGCCCGCTGGGCCGCCTCGCGGGATTCGAGTTCTTCCTGCTCTCGAGCGGCCTCGATTTCGGCAAGACGCTCGGTTTCTGCCGCAGCCAGCGCTGCTTGCCGTTCCGCTTCTCGCTCGGCAGCGAGGCGGGCCTCTTCTTCGTCACGCTCCGCTGCTCGGCGATCGGCCTCTTCCTGTTCCCTCAGAAGGGCCTCTTCCTGCTCGGCACGCAAACGCTCAGCCTCGGCTTCGCGTTGACGGCGTGCTTCTTCCTCAGCGGTTTGTTGCGCTTGGCGCCGCTGATTGAACCGCTCTTCGGCCAAGGCCCGGTCGCCTTGGTTTTGGTGACGAAGCATGTCCTGAACCGTGGCGAGTTTGCGGTCAAGGTTCTTCTTGGCCTTTCCAAAACCCATGCTGGAATGTTGTTGCATCAAGCCCTCGGCGTTCAGGCCGCTCTGGATGTTCACTTGGGCTTCACGCCGCATGACGATGAACAAAAGCCCCAGAGCAAAAGCGCCGCCAAGAGCCATGGTGAGGACATAATCTTCCATGGGCATGTTTTCTCCATGACGAACTACCTCTTGAAACATACGATTCAACCCCCATGGACACCTGTTCATGAACGCCGATAGGTAAAACAAGGACATCGGAAGAATGGACCTCATGCGAGAGGTCACCTTGCGATGGGAAAGGGAGGCCCTCGCATCGACTTCAATGGCCGCCTTGGACGATATCGTCAGCCGACTCACCATTCTTGGCAACCTCCACATTTCCCCCGAAGGTGTTCGCCAACTCATTGCTCCAGTGTACCGAGAAGGAAAGACCGTCGATGACCTCACGGCCATTGATTTCATCGAGGTGAAGGAAGTCCTCTCCGAGCGCGAACAGAACGCCGTGGTCATCTTCAACACCCACCCGCTGGTACGGATGGCCACCAGCACGCAGGACATCCACATTCTCGTGCCCTGTGCCTACGAAAACGGGGAATTTACCATCACGGTTCGGGGCCTGCCCAAAGCCGTAGCGCAATTTGTTCGATTGACGGAGGCCTTCATACCCCCCACGCACGTGAAGGTGCAAAACATCATCGAACAAATCGATGGGTTGGCCGAGGTCATGACGCAGCGCCAACTGGAATGTTTTGCCTTGGCTGCCAAGCACGGGTACTTTGAGGAACCAAAACGCATCACCGTGCAGGGATTGGCCGAGGTGATGGGCGTGGCCCGCTCAACCTACCAAGAACACCTTTCCAGCGCTGAACAAGCCGCCTTGCTTTGGATGGCCGAGCGCCTTGACTAGATTGAATCAAACAAACCTTTGATGACTGCGGCGTCTTCCCGTTCCCATGGACAAGGCCTCAAGGCTCAGCGCCCTTCTCCCAAATCAGCGTGGCGTTTGGATTCCAATTGACCACGGCGCTTCTGATTATCCCAATCCAGGACTTGAAAACTTGGACCAACTCATCCCCCAACTCATCGATGCTGGCGTTGATGTGATTCTCGCCCAGAAAGGCGTGGTGGGCCATTACGCATCGCTTTGCGATGGTACCAAGACCAACATGGTGGTCCATTTCTCCGTCTCAACGCGGCATGCAGGGCCGAACTCGAACAACAAAGTGATGGTCGGACACGCCGATGAAACCATCGCTCGTGGTGGAATGGGCGTTTCCAGTCAAGTGAACATGGGAAGTGAGATGGAACCGGAAATGATTGAACGCATGGGCGACCTCAACCGTCACGCTCACTTGCTCGGCCTCCCGGCGTTCGGCATGGTCTATGCACGCGGCCCCAACCTCAACCCGGTATCAGGAGATGTCACGGGAGGGCAAGCTCACGCCGTTCGGTTAGCCTTTGAGTTGGGATGCGACGCAGCCAAATGCACCTGGACCGGCGACGCATCGTCCTTTGCTGCGGTGGCCTCAGCGGCGCCCATTCCAGTTCTGGTCGCAGGAGGGCCCGCTTCGGGCAATGAGCGAGAGGTCCTCACGATGGTCCATGAAGCCCTTCAAGCCGGGGCCAGCGGCGTTTGCATGGGGCGACAAGTCTTCGCTCATCCCAATCCCGGTGCGATGGCGAAAGCCCTCGTGAAGATGGTCCATGAGGGGGCATCGGTGGATGAAGCCCTCGCCCAAGTTGAATGGTAGGTGCCCCCGTGGAAGTTTGGGTCCGTTTAGAAGAAGGCGAAACCCTGCCCGTCCTTGCAGGGGTCGACCGTTACATCACGCCAACGCTTGACTCCCCCGCAGCGGTCCGGGTCGAAGACGGTGTCTTGTTCGGCTCGGAGGGCGTGTTGGGAGCCCAGGTGGTCATCACCGACGGCAGCACGCAAGACAACGGGAGAGCCTTGATGGGGACCGTGGAGTGGATTTGGGCCGAGTGCCAAACATGGTCCATGATTCCGCTGGAAAACCTGATCGCTGCCCGAAGCGGGAGTGCGACCAAAATCGCCGCCACCATCACCTCGGCCGCCCAAGCCCAAGGCGCCGGATTTGCGCTTGAACAAGGCGTGGACGCCCTGGTGGTGGCCAACCAAACCGAGCTCATTGAAGCGGCGTTGATCGTTAAGTCTCAGCGTGGCGAATTGGCCAAAATTGAAACCCCCGAAACCCTGTCAACCAGCGAATTATCCATGGCTGTTCTTCGTTTGACGTCGGTGGAACAGGCCGGCGTTGGTGACCGGTACTGCCTTGACTTTCTCTCCCTCTTCTCTGAAGGCGAAGGGGTGCTCATCGGGTCATCGGCATCCTCCATGGTGCTCGTCCATAGCGAAACCGTGCCGTCCACCTTTGTCCCTACACGCCCGTTCAGGGTCAATGCAGGCTCACCGCATGCCTACGTCATGATGGCAGACGGCTCGACGAAATACCTCGCAGAGTTGGTGTCGGGCGATGCGCTGCTGGCGGTGACCGCCTCGGGTCAAACCCGTGCGTTGGTTTTGGGCCGACTCAAAATCGAACAACGTCCAATGCTAAAAATCAGTTTCACCGTCGATTCACACAACGAACGGAAGCCTAAAGAGGCCCATGTGTACATGCAACAAGCGGAAACGGTTCGCCTGTTGGACCATCGTGCTCAACCGCAATCGGTCACCAACCTCTCCTCAGAGGATACGGTCATCGGTTGGACCGGGCACGGCGGGCGCCACCTTGGCCAATCCATCGGGAGCCGTGTGGAGGAACGTTAAGCATGGCGGTGTTGGGCAAAGGTTCGGCTCACGGTGCGTGCAGTCTCCTTCACGCTGCGGCCTTGGGATACGGTGCGTGCATGGCCCTCGACCTTCCCATCACCGTGCGCCTCCTTGACCGACCCAGCAAACGCGAACTGGTTGACAAGGACGATGTGTTGGGTCACCTTTTGCAAGCGTGGTGTGACGCAGGCCATCCCCTACCCGAGGGGTACGGCATCGGTGACCTGCACTGGGGCGTCAACTCCAAAATCCCTCCCAAACAAGGCCTCAAATCATCGGCAGCGGCCTGCATCGCTGCCCTCCGTGCCCTGTGCGACGCCACCAGCATCGTGCTCGATGAGCCGACCATGGTTCAGCTCGCCGCCACCGCCCAACTGGCAGCGGGCGTTTCGCTGACCGGTTCCATCGACGACGCGTGGGGGTGCATGACACCCGGATGGAAACTTGTGGACGTCCAAGCACCCATCACGGAGGGCGTCCTGTTGGAACATGAGGGTCTTTCCAGCGAAGATTGGATCGTCGTCCTGGTGTTGAGAGGGGAACGTGAACAACAACCCAACTTACAAGATTTTGAACCTCATCAGCAAGCCTTCCGGGAGGCCTTTGACGCCCTCCAAGCCAACAACCCGCTCGTGGCGATGACGTGGAATGGACGAGGTATTGTAGCGGCCCTCCAAGACATTGAAGGTCGGAAAATGACCAATGACTCATTCATGAACAGCGCTCGAGCAGCCGGTGTTTCCGGCTCTGGACCGGCCCTTGTCTTGGTCATCCCTCAACTTCAACACGCCATGGTGGACCGAGTCAAGTCTTGGTATTCAAGCCGATACAAGGACGTGGAGTTCGTGGTGACCTCCTTCCTTTCTCATAAAGGCGATGACGAACTTGAGTGAACACCTTCTAAAAGGGCCATCAGGTCCTTGGTCCGTTTCAACATGCAGATGACACTCGGCGAGGTCTTGCGTGTGACGTTGTTGGGCTCAAGCCACGGCCCGTATGTCGGAGCCACCCTCGAAGGAGTCCCCAAAGGACTTGCCTTGGACGAATCGGTGGTGCTGGCGGCGATGCAGTTGCGAAAAACCGGTGGAGCTTTCAGCAGCAAGCGTCAGGAAACCGACCGTGTGGATTGGATGAGCGGTGTGGTGGATGGAACGACCACGGGCGACCCCATCGAACTCCGGATTGCCAACAACGATGCACGTTCTTCCGATTACGCCTTTCTCCCGGACCACCCTCGGCCTGGCCACCAAGACCTGGTCATGCACAAACGCACCAACGGGAAAGCGGACCTTCGAGGTGGAGGGACCTCCAGTGCAAGGATGACCGCTCCACTTGTGGCTGCAGCGGCCCTGCTTCGGCCTTGGCTGCAACGATTCGGCGTTCATGTCGAAGCCCACCTCGGTGCAGTCGGTGCCGTGGAGGCCGACAAGATGGAGGCTTGCCCCCCGCGATGGGCCTCGCCGGAATGTGAAGCCTTGCGATGTCGCGATCCAGCAGCGGCTCAAACCATGGTCGAACTCATCAACGCCACGAAAAAATCGCTCGATTCCATCGGTTCCAGGGTGGACTTGACCATAACCGGCCTCCCGCTTGGCGTGGGTGAGCCGTGGTTTGACGGACTTGAACCCGCCCTGGCCAGGGCGATGATGGCCATACCGGCTGCACGAGGCGTGGAATTTGGCCACGGGTTTGGTGTCCAAACCATGAAGGGAAGCGATCACAATTCTCCTTGGGCTGGAACAGCGGATCAACCGGTCCTTGAGGGCGACCAACCCGATGGCGCCCTTGCCGGATTGGCTACGGGGTCACCGGTTCACGTCCGTATTGCGCTCAAACCGCCATCGAGCATTCCCCAGGAACAACTGACTCTCAATTTGGCATCCAACCGACAGGAACCGCTCATCGTCAAGGGAAGGCACGATCCCGTTCTTGGCCCGCGCGGCGTGGCCGTGGCCGAGGCCATGGCCATCATCGTCGTGACCGATTTATTGTTGCGTGGAGGTTTTGGTGGTGCATGAAACGCCTGAAATCCACAAGTTTGGAGGCTCCTGTCTCCGTGACGCTTCGGATTTGGAACGCATCGCGAACATCGTCATGGAAGCGGAGCAGCCGGTGGTCTTGGTCGTCTCGGCCTTGTGGGGCACGACCGACCGATTGATGCGGGCTGCCAAGGAGCCCCGATATGCAGGGCGTCTGGTGAACGACCTCGCCAGCCATCACCTTCGCTTTGCCCCTTCGTTGGTGAATTCACCGCTCTTCGATGTCTTCCAACGGGTGCTGGCAGGAATCGAGGAATCCCTCGCTGCGCTGGAGACCGAACGGTCCGACACGTCGGCTTACAACCGCTTGCTCGCCTCAGGCGAACGCCTCTCGGCCCTCATCATCGCTCACCACCTGGTGGAATGCGGGATTGATGCCCACCCTGTCGGTGCCGAAGACATCGGTCTGTGTTTGGACGGCGTGGGCACCGCGCGAACCGTGGACATGCAACGTTCGGCCGAACGATTGGACAAGGAGGCCTTTTGGGGCGTCCCGGTGGTCACGGGCTGGTTTGGTGAAGGCAATGACGGTGACATTGCGTTGTTGGGGCGCGGTGGCAGTGACCACACGGCCACGGCCCTTGCTGCGTTGCTTAACGCTCAACGCGTGGTCTTGTGGAAGGACGTGTTGGGCATCTACCCCATCAATCCGAGATGGGGCGTGTCGGCATCGCCCATACCCTATCTCGGCTACGGGGAAGCCATTGAATTCGCTAATGCTGACGCCACCATTCTTCATCCAGCCACGGTTCAACCGGTGTATACCATCGGTATTCCAATCGAGATTCGTCACTTGTCGGGATACGGTCGAAACAACATGAAAACCGTGATCGGTCCCGATATTGACGGTACGCCCACGGTGAAAGCCGTGGCCTGCATCCCTCGGGTGGCTTGTGTGAACGTCCAACTCACCTACTCGGACGACGCTGTTGCGGATTTGAGCGACGCCATCGGCCAGCTGCAAGCACATGACATCCGAGTCTGCTCCTTTGAAGCCACCCCGAACCGATGGAGGTTCATCCTGCCTCAACACGAAGTGAGCCGGAGCATGAGCATCTTGAACCGTTTCAGTGGCGAAGTGACCTACGACTATTACGCCGCCATGCTGTCGTTCATCGGCTGTAATGATGCCCAAACCGTCTTTGCGTTGCTGGAGGAGGGTTCCAATCACCGAGAAGAAGACGTCTTGGTCAACAACCGTTCCACCCACCTGCTTACGCAACGTCACGACATCTCGGCCATGCTCGACGAAGTGATGGTGCGAGTAAACGCCAACCAGGGGTGAGGGTTCACTCGGCTTGCTTCTCACGGAAACGTTGCAAGTGCGTTGGCAGGTTCAGGCCAAACAAGATGCCGACCGTGATGAACACAAACAGGGTGCCCAAGGCCACGCCATACACGGACGTGAGTTCAACCGATTCACGCATTCGCAGGGCGGTGTCGCCGGAGAAGATGCCGACGATGGCGGGAAGGATGGTGTTGGCGGAGAGGACGAACCAAGCCAGCAACGTGGCCAAAATGGGGTTGATCACCAACGAGCGGTGGTATTTTGACACAATTTTCTTCGGATTCATCACGTAAACTTCGTTGGTGCGAATGCTGGTATCAAGCATCGAGTAGCGAATCACGCCGTTGCTCAACTCGAAATACATGATGAGCAAGACGGAATAAACAACCACCAGGACGGAAAGCATCGTGGGGCTGTCCTGCAACCCGAAGAGGTCGTTGGAAAGGGCGGTTTTGGACGAGGCAAACCGAAGGATGGCGAGAATGAAGAGCAGGTTACTGCCAAGCGACAAACGAGCGTCTCGCTTGAAGGTCCCCATGAAACCAAGCACGGTGGCGGCGGCGATGACGACGAGTTGCATGATGTTGGCAAAACCCAAACTTCCGGTCATGATGTACCACATCGTCCCTTGTGGGGGGGAGATGATGTAGGTGAGGAAGGCCAAAGCCACCAAGACACCGTACACCGCGATTTGCAAGTTTTGGACCATTTTATCGGGCGGGAGGAACTTCATCTTGGGGACCAACGGTCCACCAAGGAGGCTCTCGATGAAGGTTGGAATTTCAACGGTGGGGATGGCGTCTTGTGGAATGTCGCTGCCGGAGCCGACCTGGCCTGCTGCCTTCTTTCGAGAGGGGGCCGAGGAACGAACCGTCTTGCCGTCGTAGAGGTGCGAGGTGTCAGCGGATGGCTTGTTGATGGTCATGATTGATCACCTCAGAATCCTCGAGCTCCTGCAAGAGCGGTGGAAAGGAGCATGTCAGGCTCCCAATCCATGATGTTCACGCCCAATCCACGGAGTTCACCGATGAGCACGTCGCGTTCGGTCTTCATGACCTCGTACCCGGTTCGGTCAATGCGCTTGGCATCGAACTCAAACTCGAGCGAGGACGGTGAAAGCACCGTGACGTCGAAGTCTCGTGCTCGGAAGTCGCGCAGAGCGTTGACGATGGTCGGGTCGTCTTCCAGATTGGAGAGGAAGATGATGGGGCTCCCTTTGTTGATGTGAGGCAGGATACGGTTGACCACCACTTGCAGCGGGATGTTTCCACGGGCAACGGCTCCGGCAAGTTTGGTCAAAATGACGTAGAGTTGTTTCTTGCCAGTATCACGGTCAACGCTGACGACTTCATCACCGTAGACAATGACACCCACCGAGTCACGACGACCAAGGAAATACTTCGCCAAGGACGCCGCTGCTCGAGTGGAATACACCAAAGCGTTTCGGGAGACCGGGCCAGTTTCAGCCACCGCACGCGAATCAACGATGATGATCACGTCGGACACGGCGTCTCGCTCGCGCTCGTTCACCATGAGTTTGCCAGAACGGGCGTAAGCTGACCAGTTGATGGCTCGGAAGGAATCGCCTTCGAAATACTCACGAAGCGAATAAAACTCGGAACCGGGACCGGGTTGGCGAATGTTGACCGCACCGGTGAAGATCTTGGGCACACGGGACTTGACGAAGGTTTCTTTCAAATCCTCCATCTTCGGGAACACAAGGAAATCGTTGTAGACATGCAATTCCTTTTCCTTGTGGAACAACCCGAAGGCGTCCTGAATGCGGACCGTGACCGGCCCGAGGCTGTAGAAGCCACGAAGCGGGCATTCAACGGTGTATTCGATGAACGTCTCTCGCCGTGGGCCGAGTTCCATCAAGATGTAGTTGGCACCTTCTTTGATGCGCATCACTTCGGGAACTCGGTCACGAACCTCCAAAATTTTCGGCAACGATGAAGAGTTTTGCATCCTCAAGGTCACGTTCAATTCGCCGTCTTCAAACATGCGGGCACTGGAGAGTTTTCGCATGGCAACCACGTTGCCAAGCGCTGCTCCTTCTTCGCCGGACCACTCTTCGGCTCGTCGTCCACTCGATGCGACGTCTGCGTGATTCCCCAGGAGTGCAGCCCAGGTGAGGAACACGAAGATGACCACGGCGATGGTGACGAGCTGGGTGTTGCGGAGCGTCAAGCCGAGCAAGTACATGGCAACAGCGAGGCTGCCAAGCATGGCTGACTTACGGCTCCACATGTTTGATTCACCTCAGTTCAAGTCCAACTTCAAACCGTTGGCACAGGGACTTCACGGAGGATGGTCTGGATGACTTCTCCGGATTCAAGCCCCTTGATTTGGTGCTCAGGCTTCAAGATGATACGGTGGGCGATGGCGAGCTCAGCGATGGCCTTGACATCGTCAGGGGTGACGAAGTCACGTCCACGCAGGGCAGCAGCCGCACGGGAGGTCTTGAGGAGGGCTTGCGAGCCACGAGGGGACGAGCCCACGAGAACGCGAGGGTCTTCGCGGGTGCGAGACACGATCTCGACCATGTACATGCGGATGGCGGGGTCAACGTACACGTCTTCACAGGCCTGTTGCATGGCGATGACACGAGCGGGGTCGGTGATGACGTCCACATCGACAGCGTCCTTACCACGGTTGATACGGCGGGCGAGGATCTCGTCTTCGTCAGCGCGGTCAGGGTAACCCACGGACATCTTGAACATGAAACGGTCAAGTTGTGCTTCAGGGAGCGGGTAGGTACCTTCCTGCTCCACAGGGTTTTGCGTGGCCATAACGATGAACGGGGCTGGCAACTTGTGGGTGACGGTACCGATGGTCACCTGCTTCTCCTGCATGGCCTCAAGCAAAGCGGCTTGGGTCTTGGGAGGGGCACGGTTGATCTCGTCAGCGAGGAGAAGGTTACAGAACAACGGACCGGGCTTGAAGGTAAACTCGCCCTTCTTGGCGTCGTAGATGTTCGTACCGGTGATGTCAGCGGGGAGCAGGTCAGGCGTGAACTGAACACGCTTGAAGTCACAACCAAGAGCATCGGCGAAGGTGTTGGTCATCAACGTCTTGGCCAATCCGGGGTAGTCTTCGAAGAGAAGGTTCCCGTTGGACAGGATGTTGATCAACACGTTGTCGATGACGTGTGACTTACCGATGATGACCTTCTGGACCTCGGCGGAGATTGCTTGCGCAATCGCACCGACGGCCTTCAGGCGCTCTCGGACTTCAGGGGTACTCTGGTGCTTCGGCTGGGCCGGAGCGGCCGGTGCTGCAGGGGCAACGGGTGCGGCGGGTGCTGCCGGTGCCATGGGAGCGGCGGGGGCAGGGGCCACGGGTGCTGCTGGCGCTGCAGGCGCTGGCGCGGGCGGGGCTGCGGGGGGGGCTGGGGGTTGCATGTCTTATCCTCCTTGTTTCAATTTCCCCAACGACGGATGTGAGGGATGAGTTCCCTCAATTCTTCGCTGGAGTAGACACGGTTCGAACTCACCAGTTCGACCAATCGGGGTTCGCGGATCATCTGCATGACTTCCGCTGGGGACTTGCGAGCAAAATCGTCTCGCGTTAGGTCATTGAAGTTGCGAACTTTGTTGAGGAAGGCCTCACGCGTTCGCCGTTGGTATTGGGAGGGGTCCAACTTCGTTGGGCGCTCCCGGAATCGGGTCAAGTCGAAGACGTGACGCCAGTTCTCTTTCTCTGGCACCACCATGATGGCGATGGCGAGCAAAGCGAAGAGATTCAGGATGATGAGCCATTTGAGGACCGCATCGCTGGTGAGCAAGACGATGGCGCCCATGGCTTCGGTGAAAGGCATGGAAAGGGTGCTGGAAACGTGCCGGCTCTCGTCGAAGACGATGTTGAACGACCCCGTGTTTCGGGCGATGGTGGCGGACAACTGCTCGTTGTCAAATTCCATCATGTCGTTGATGAGGGCCGTGAAGTACATCTCGTTGCCACGCCAGGTGGTGTCACCAAGTCCCTTGTTGAGGCCCTCGGAGTCGGTGTCCCAGCACATGTGGCCGTTTTGGATGTAAAGCTCGGAGTCGCATTGCATCTTGCCCGTCTCCTCGGCCATGTCTTGGTCCCAGAGGTGGTTGGCCAGCACCGAGTGGTCGGAAACGAACACAATGCTCCCCGTTGCGGTGATTTCACCAATATCGCCGCCAAAGTCCAGCGACCGCTGGTCAAGCACGGTTTGTCCGGGGTAGTCAATTCGAATGATGAGGCCGGTCTCCCCTTCACCGAGCGTGGGGTTGGATTCGCCCTTGCCAGCGTCGATTTCAGCCGAGGTTGAAGCTGCGGCGAGCACGTGGATGCTGCGGCCAGATTCACCTTGTTCATCCAACACTTGGATGGCGGTGGGTCGATGGAACAGCACCGGCATGCGGCAGTTTTCCACCAGTTCCTGGTTGACATCGTCTTCCGAACATGGAACGGCTTTCTCATCGCCCATGGTGGAAATGTCACGGGTCACGCTGGCCACGGACCAGAGTTTGCGCGTGTCGGGCGAGACACGGGTGCCGTCATCGGCCGTCACTTCGTAATAGCGCCCGGTGTTGATGTCATCGCGAACGGGTGAATCAAAGTATTTGACACCGAATTCTTCGGCCACCAACTGAGCGTTGGTTGAGTTGGCGGCCAAGATGACCTTGCCTCCTCGTTTCGTGACGAAATCGTGGAGAGCCGCCGCTTCAGCTGCGTCAAAGGGTTTCTCAGGTGCGGCGATCACCAACAAGGTTCGGTGGGGATTTTGCCAGTCGTTGACGAGCATGGGGGTGGACATGGTGTTGGCCACGTTGAAATCCTTCAAACTCTCACGCATCAGCGTCAGTTGTTGGTCAGCGTATTCATCATCGTTCTGGTAGGGGGAAAAAACGGTGGTTTTCCCGGACGAGACGACGGCGATGATGACGGTTGAAAGGGCCACTGAAACCACGAGACCAATCATGAGCCAAGCCTCGAGACTCAACTTGGATTTCTCAACTTCAGCCATCTCTCTTCCTCCATGTATCGAGTCAAAACGACAGATTTACATCCTTCGGAGACACATTCCACACATAATAGTTGCTCACCCTTGGACAAGGGCATCTTCCGATTTTCAAACAACAGCGACGCTCTCTCTGGTGAATCAAGACGCTAAAATCCTTCAAAAATTACACTATTCGGAGGAGAATGACTGGAATCCGGCATGCCGGCGTGAAAACACGAAGGCCAGCAGCAGTAACACGAGGAGGTCAACTGGCCCCGACCATGCGAGGCTGGGGTCATCGCTCACCACGGTGTCTTCGTCATCCTCATCACCCACCACGGGGTCATCGACCGAAGGGGCCTTCACCTCCACGTTCATGGTGCTTGAGCGCTGCGTCTGGTCCCCTTCGGATTCCAAGGCGATCGAGACTTCACACGTCCGCTCTTGATGGCTGCTGCTGGCTTCCAACCGCAACGTGAATTCAACGGCGTTGCCACCGTCATCAGCCGTCACTTGGACGACGGTGTCTTCCAGTTCCTCAAGCCCAACAACCGAAAGATGCGGGCAACTGCGAATCGTTGCTTCAGCACCACGGATGGCGTCTTGGGTGTTGCCCAAGTTTTTCACCTTCAACGTAAAGTCAACCCAGGAACCGGCGAACAATGCTTCTGTCGGTTCAAGCGCCTCGGGCACCAATCGGAACATCCGAGGCACGGTGATGTCCGCTTGGATTTCCTGGCTTCGGATGGTCGAGCTACCGACTTGCTCCTCGCCCACCACCGTGAGTTCAATCTTTGAATTCGGTGAAAACGACCTCACTTCCTCGGCCGCGCCACCCGTAATGCTGATGGTGAACGTGTCGTTGGTGTTCCCCGATACGGAAAAGGTGTCAGGCCCATCAAAGGAAAAAGGTCCGTCCTCGTCGTAATCATAGGTCAATGCCAAGTTCAATTCGGCCGGCCCATCGTTTTGAACGTACACCACCAATTCACCCGTCAAATCCCAATCATCCTCAAGTTCAACGACGTATTTGGGGTCAACGTCCGTGACCCAACCCATGTCCCATGAAGGGCCTTGCACGTCTTGTGCAGTCACGGGAAGGACGGTGAGGAGCAAAACCAGCGCAACACCTACCGAGAGGCTTGGTCGCATATCATTCACCTTGTTGCAACGCCCGAAGCGCCCTCTTGGTCAAGGTCTTCACCATGGACCGACGATACCTCGGAGGCAGGGCGGTGTTGTTCACGGGCTTTACCGCCTTGTGAATGGCCGCCGCCATGGCCACGGGTTCCAGGCCGTTTGAGCCAAGGGTCTTCGAAACTTCCTCCTCGTGGAGACGAGGAATGGATTCAAGCGCCGTGCTGGCGATTTTGAGACTGTCAGGTTGCGATGGAATCCACGAGGCGGCGATACCGGCTTCGGGAAAATCCCATGAATCACGAACCCGGAGTTTCTGATAGGAACCCACCCTGGAGAACGCGTCCTCAGGCAAGGTCACTTTGAGCAAAAATTCCCCTGGTTCAAGCACGTTTTTCTTCATGCCGTCGAGCGCATAGAATTCGGAGAGCGGCACTTGCCGCTCGCCTTGCGGACCAATGAGTTGGACGCTGGCCCCCAAGACCATGAAATTGGGGGCGAGGTCGCCTTGGTAGGTGGCGACGCACAAAGTGTTCTGGTTGGGAATGACACGGCAATCGGCGCCTGTGCCGCAGTCCGCTTTGTGGCACCAATCGATGGAACGACGCCAATCTTCGCCTTGGTTGTACCAGAAACATCGGGTGTCGAGGCACAAATTCCCCCCAACCGTGGCGCTCTTGCGGATCAGCGAAGAAGCCACCTTGGCCGCGGCTTCAACCAACAACGGGTGAACGCCGTTTTCGGCCGTCAATGCATCAAGCCGAACCATGCAACCGATGGAGGTTGGCAACAACGAATGGGCCTCTTCAATGGCCGCGAGTGAGATCACGTGGGGTTGAGGGTTGATGTGCCACTTGTAATTGGGCAGCACGTCGGTGCCCCCGGCCACCCAATCAAAACCCAAGCCCTGTTCCATCAACGAGGACGCGAGGCCAACCGCCTCAGCCACCGAAGTCGGGTGGTGAAGTTCAAACGGTGGCATCAGCATCAGGCATCGCCTCCCATGTGCCGTTGCTCCTTCTTCAACCATGCACGGCCCGCAAAGCCCAGTTCGGCCAATTGTTCAGGCAACGGTTCATCGGCTTCTCGCCAACCCTCCACTTGTTCGGCGAGGGGACGGTTCGGGTCAAAGCCGAACAACACGCCGTTGACGTAGGCCGACGTGTCTTCGCTTCGCTGGCGAAGGCGATCCCGTTCCCGGTGAGCCTCGCTGCGAGCTTCAAGGGTGGCCTGAAGCGACCCGTGCTCAAGACGGGGGGTGGGAGGTCGAGCGGGTCATCCACGCCCAGCGCTTTCATGTGCTTCTCAATCCCGTTGTACACCACATCAGGGGTTAACGGCAAATCACGCAGTCGAACCCCGATGGCATCGTACACGGCGTTGACCACGGCGGGCAAAATCGGGAGCAACGGACCTTCACCGGCTTCTTTCGCCCCAAACGGGCCCTCGGGGTCACTCGATTCAACGATGATGGCTTCGACGTGTGGCATCTCGTGAACCGAGGGAATCTTATATTCGAGCAAGTTGGCGTTTTGAAGATGACCGGTTCGGCCATAGACCATTTTTTCGCTCAAGACCTGCCCGAGCCCCATGTGGCATGAGCCGATGATTTGTCCTTTGACCGCCAAGGGGTTGAGCGCTTTGCCGCAATCGTGAGCCGCCCACACGTTAGTGCAGGAAACTCGACCGGTCTCAACGTCAACATCCACTTCGGCCACGTATGCCGAAAATGAGTAGGCCGGCGCCAAGCCCGCTGCAGCCCCTTTGTGAACGCCTCCCATGGGCGGCGAGCGATAAGCACCACGGGCGATCAAGGCCCCTGTGTCTTCCTGGGCTTTGTGAAGCGCCTGCAAGTAGGAAACGCCAATCGACGGGTCATGCTTGTAGTAGATGCGCCGGTCGTTGAGGACCAAGACGTTGGGGTGATACCCGAGCATTTCCCAGGCAGCTTTGAGCAATTGGTCTCGGATGTCAATGGCCGCTCGGATGGCAGCGTTGGCGTTCATGAACGTCACTCGACT
>JALRLR010000069.1 GCA_023254355.1 Candidatus Poseidonia sp. | reverse complement strand
ACGTTGCTCCCGAGCCCCCTACGTTGTGAGTTAATCCCGTTTCGGCATCGTTGACTTGACGCTTGCCATCCGCTTGACCACGGAGTTGTTTGAAGATCTCGACGACTTGGCCGGTGCCCGTTGCCCCAAGCGGGTGCCCTTTGGACTTCAGACCACCGCTCGAGTTGACCGTCACGTCCCCTTGGTTCAACACACCACGACCCTCACGCGCGAACTGACCACCTTCACCACGATGAGCAAACCCAAGGTCCTCCGTAGCCAATACCTCAGCGATGGTAAAGCAATCGTGAACTTCAGCCACATCAACGTCACGAGCCGCAATACCTGCCATCGAATAGGCCCGTGACGAGGCGAGTTGGGTCGCTTTCAGTTGGGTGATGGAGGGACGGTCATGGAGCGCGAGATAATCGCTCGCTGCCCCAGAACCCTTGACCCACACGGGCGTGTCGGTGAATTGTTTGGCCACGTGATCGGCGGCCAACACCACGCAGGAAGCGCCGTCCGAGGTTGGGCAACAATCGTAGAGCGTTAACGGGTCAGCGACCATGAAACCGTTGGCCGCTTTGTCAAAATCCACCTCTTTCTGAATGTGGGCGAGCGGGTTCATGGAACCGTGAAGGTGATTTTTGACCGAAACATGGACCAAATCATCGTGATCGGAATCAAACTCATGGAAGTAGCGACGGGCCATGAGGGCGTAGGTCCCAGGAAAGGTCAAACCCGCCAAGCGTTCCCATTCGGTATCACCGGAAACGCCGAGCCAGTAGCGACGTCGTTCCGGCGTCAGGTCGTTCATTTTCTCGATGCCACCGGCCACGACCACATCGGCTTGACCGCTCTTGATGGCCATCCACGCATCTCGAAACGCAAATCCAGAAGAGGCACACGCATTCTCAACACGGCGGACGGGAATGCCCTCCATGGCGGAGTGTTCGGTCAGTAAGGCAGCGGTGTTACCCAACTGAGAGCCCCCAAATGCCAAACTTCCGATGAAGGCCTCGTCGATACGGGATGGGTCGAAATCTCCGTCAATTGAAGCAAAAGCGCGCTGAGCCGCCTCGGCCCACATGCCTTTCAGCCCGGAGGCATGATTGCCATACTTTGTTTGGCCAGCGCCAACAACAGCGACATCCACCATGGTTCGGGCACACCCCGACAGCATTTCATACCCACGGCCAAGAACATTCGGCACAACCCAAGTTCAGCGGGGACGGGGCCCGCAGGGTTCTTGAACAGGCCCCGCCCGCATGGTCACTATGCTACGCCAATGCCGAAGTCACGGACATTTTTCTGGGACCAACTGTGCCGTTTGCAACGATGAAGGAAAATTCATCATGAGCGACCGGGAAGCCAACTCTTTGGGACGAATTTTGGCCTTGGTTCTGCGCCACGCACCTGAGAAATTCAATGTGGACATGGACATCAACGGATGGGTGAACGCTCGTGAACTTTCGGAGGCCATCGGCAACCAACGACGACACTACCATTGGTTGAGAGGATGGCACTTCGAAGCCATCGCCAACGCCGATGAGAAAGGTCGCTACCAAGTGGAGAACGGGATGATTCGGGCCACTTACGGCCATTCCATCGAGTTGGACCTTGACCTCCCCACCGACGACATCCCCGAGGCACTGTTCTACCCGTGCGAACCCGATGAAGTCGAGACCATGTTGGAGTACGGCATCACGGCAGGTGACCGAAAGAACGTCCACCTGTCCCGCTCCATCCGCAACGCCATGGAGGCCGGTCATGTTCGCATTGATCGTCCCGCCATTCTTGAGGTCGACACCGTCCGAGCCATTGCCGATGGGAACATCATCTACCGTGCAGGAACCACCGTGTTCTTGACCGACGAAGTCCCAGGGGCTTACCTGTACCAAGTTGATGCCGACGACCCGCTCATCCTCGAGATGATCGACGAATGGGAACGTGAAGAAGAGGAGTGAAATCCCTCCGCTTTTCATCGCCTCACATCGACTGAAAGGCTTCACTTCTGCGTACCACACGCTGGGCAAAACGCCAGATCCGGTTCAAGGACAGCTCGGCACGTTGAGCAGTGCACATGCCCCGTCATCAGGGCCTCAACCTTCTTGGGAGCCGGTGCCGGCGTGTGATGGTCTTCTCCTGCAACCAAGCGCACCGGGTCAATGCCGTGGCGAGCCAATTCTTCGACCCTGTTCTTGTAGATGATGGCCTCTTGAAGCGCCGATTCCAATTGCCAAAGGCGTTGTTCACGCTCTTTTCCATCGGCGATGGTCTTGGCCTCGTCCAAACAAACTTGCAAATGACGCATGAAGGCATCAACCGTGGGCTCCTCGTCCATGACACCACCACTCCACCGATGCCTCATCAATGCTTGGTCAGAGGGGCAACGGTAGCCTCATTGAGCAGCAGCCGTACCAGCGACCATGCGAGAGCGTGTCGTTCTGAAATGGGGCGGGGGACTCATCACCGAAAAACACGCTCTCAAGACGGTCAGAACCGAAGTGTTGAACCGCCTCGCCGAACAAATCGAGTCCTGCGTAAGCGACGGCGTCGACGTCATTCTTGTTCACGGAGCCGGTTCCTTTGGCCATTTGCGGGCAAAAGAACACCGATTGCACGAGGGTAAACTTCCCGAGGACCATATCAACGGCTCAATGACACAAGAAGAAGCCGTCGAAGCGGTTCGTAACGACATGCTCGAATTGAACGCCCATGTCATGCAGGCCTTGACGCGTTGCGACATTTCAGCGGTGACCCTTTCACCCCACCAATGGGCGAGGAACACCGGCGCTGGTTTTGCTGGCGACCTCGCCTTGTTTGAACAAGCACCTCACGGCATCGTGATGGTGTCACACGGTGACGTGGTCGATTGCGACGAACCGAGGCGCTTTGGAATTTTATCCGGCGACGATCTTGTCTTGCGATTGGCCACCGAACTCACTGGCGTGAAGCGATTGGTGTTCGCCATGGGGGGCGTCGACGGGGTGTTGGCTGACCCACCCCAGCCAAACGTGAACGATGTGCTGTTGCCCACGCTTCGTCAAACCGATCTGTTTACGGGTGAACATGCCGTTGAGATGGATGTCACCGGGGGCATCGGGTTGAAGGTTGAACGAGGATTTCAAGCGACGGCCAAGGGTATTGAGGTGCTTTTGGTCAACGGAGAGAAGGACCGTCGCGTCGCCGATGCCTGCATGGGCAAGGACGTTGTGGGCACCCGTTTGCTGGCATAATCGGGCAGAGAACTGTTCATGTAGCCTCCGCGACAGCGAATAATCGGTGACGGCATGGCAGGATACGGTATCAAGGACGTCCCGCACGTAAGTCTCGACGATGATGAAAAATCATCGCTGCAGACGGCCGACCCCGTTCAAGCGGCCCTGATGGCCGAGGCGGTCATCGCCGTAACGGAACGTGACGAGGTGATTGGCCCGATGTCAAAGCTCCAAGCCCATCGAGGCCCAGGTGTATTCCATCGAGCGTTCAGCCTGCTGCTGTTCAACACCAAGGGGGAGATGCTTTTGCAAAAACGGTCAGCCGACAAAGTCACCTTCCCCGGCGTTTGGGCGAACGCTTGCTGTTCGCATCCGTTGCACGCCCCGGCGGAACTCGAAGAGGCGAACGCCAGCGGAGTGAAGCAGGCGGCGGTTCGAAAGTTGGAACAGGAACTCGGCATTGACCCCTCATCCATTTCGCCTGATTCGATGACCTTCATGACCAAAATGCGTTATGCCGCCCGCATGAATCGCACATGGATTGAGCGTGAGGTGGACCATATTCTCGTTCTCACGGCCGATGTGGACGTGAAGCCCAACCCAAACGAAGTCGCCGAGGTGGCTTGGGTTTCACACGACGAGCTCGAAGCGATGTTGTTGGAAGAACGACCCGCCCACGACGCCGTGGCACCGTGGTTCCGTTGCATCGCTGCTCGAATCATGACCGAAGATTGGTGGCAACACCACGCCGACCCTGCTGCGTTGGCCGGCCTCGCTGACGACCTCATTCACGACATGGGCGACGTCAGTCATATGCTTCCGGGGGCCGAGGGGGCTGATCTGTTGACCTCCATCATGGAAGTCAAACCCCTCATCGAACAACGCATCGAGCATAGCCTGCGCGCTTCGCGCCACGAACGGTTGGGCAACGCCATGATGCACTTGATTGAAGGCGGAGGAAAGCGGATGCGAGCCACGCTCCCGTGGCTCATCGCCAAAGCCGTGGGGGAAGCCCATTCGGGCTTGCTCGACATCGGGGCTGCCATCGAAACGGTCCACAATTTCACCTTGGTGCATGACGACATCATGGACGATGATGAACTTCGTCGAGGACGCAACGCCGTTCATGTGGAATACGGCATGCCAACGGCCATCAACGCCGGCGACGCCATGCTCGCCATCGCCTTTGAACGCCTGGTCCAAGCCGAAAATCTCGAACCGCACGATGTCGCTCCGTTGGTGAATCGCATTGCCTGGATGGTCCGCCGCGTCAGTGAAGGGCAGCAACTCGACATTGAGTTTGAAGACCGATTGGACGTTTCCGAAGACGATTATCTCGAGATGATCGAGGGAAAAACAGCAGTGATGTTCTTGATATGTGCTGAAATCGGGGCACGGATTTCCGGTGCTGATGAAGAAACGGTCCAACTCATGGCCGATTGGGGCAAAGCTGTCGGCCTGTGTTTCCAATTGATGGACGACGTCATCGATGTCCTTTCAGACTCTGAAACGCTGGGCAAGCCCGCTGGATCAGACATCGCTCAAGGAAAGCGGACGCTGATGGTGATTCACGCACTGCGCCAACCCGAAGGTCCCGTGAAAGACCGTCTTTTGGCGGTGCTTGGAAAAGGCGACGATGTGAACGAAGAAGCGCTTAACGACGGATTGGCAGCCCTCTCTGAACTCGGGTCCGTTGATTATGCGAAATCCATGGCGGAGCAGTACCATGCTCAGGCTCATGCCTGCCTGAATCGAATCGAAGACGGCCCTGCCTTGGTCGCTTTGCGAGAACTCACGGATTTCCAGCTTGCCCGTCTTCATTGATGGTCAAGACCTCATCACCCAATCGCAACGTACCCTCAACAAGGACTTCAGCGTACCACCGCGTCCGTCCAGCGTGTTGTTGGTGGCTCAGTGCTTTGAATCCGCCTTCAATAAACGATGCTCGGATGGTTTTGCACGGTGGCGCATCGGACGTGATTCGCAAAACAACCGAGCCCAGTTGCAGTTCAACCCCTTCCCGTAAGACTTCGGAGGAAATTCCGTCGATGAGAACGTTCTCCCCGGTGGTCCCAGGTCCAATGGGGTGGCCCTCTCGTTGAAGGGTTTTCATCACCGCAGTGGTCATCAAACACACGGCTCGCTTTGGTCCGCCGTGATGTTTGAGGTTCCGTTGACGGTCGCCGACGCAACCGTTGGTCTCAACGGTCAGCGAGGCCACAGGAAATTTTGGAACACCGCCGTCGGGGTTGACGTGAAGGCCAACCACGATGCCCTGCATCGAGGACCGCCTCAATCAGCGTAGTACGATTCGGGGTTGGGCTCGGGCTTGAGGCCCTTGCGTTGACGGATTTCACCAACGACCTTGTCGAAGAGTTGCGGTGGCAAAATCTCGAAGCCGAGGTTTTCGGTGTTCCAAACGGCACGGCCTTGAGAGGCGGCACGAATGTCGTTGGAGAAGCCGAAGGTTTCGGCGATGGGGATCACACCGACCACGGTGGTCACGTTGCCTTCAGCCGGCATGTCTTCGATGATACCTCGGCGAGTCGTGACTTCGCGAGTCACCTGACCGAGCCAATCGTTGGGCACGGAAATGAACGCCTTCTGCATGGGTTCGAGGATCACCGTGCGGGCTCGCATCATCGCACCCTTGATGCCGTTACGGACAGCAGGGATGGTTTGAGCAGGTCCACGGTGAATGGCGTCTTCGTGAAGTTTAGCGTCAACCAGACGAACGAACATCCCTTGAACGGGCTCGTCAGCGATGGGGCCCTTCACGCACACTTCGTTGAAGGCTTCGATGATGAGTTCACGGGTTTCGTGGAGGTTCTGAATACCCTTGGTGTCGTTCACCAGCACGTTGGTGCCGTTGATGGCGTAGATCTTGCGCATGACATCCTTATCCATGCCGTATTCACCGAACTTGTTGCCGACTTCCTTAGCGTCGCCGCTGCGAACAGGGCCATCACCCAAGTCGCCTGAGCGAAGGGCGTCAATGACTTCGGCGGGGAGGGCTTCAATTTCAAAGAAGAACCGGTTGTGGCGGTTGGGGGATTTGCCTTCGAAGGGGTTCCCACGGTTGTTGCCCTGGATGCCTTCTCGGTAAACCACGATGGGTGGACTGACCTTGACCTTGATGTTCTGCTCTTCTTCAATGCGGTACACCGTGATTTCCAAGTGGAGCTCACCCATACCGGCCAAGAGAGCCTCACCGGTTTCTTGGTTGGTCGTCACCTGCAACGAGGCGTCGGCCTTGGCCAAGGAACGCAGAGCGTCAATGAACTTGGGCAAGTCCTTCATGCTCTTGGGCTCCACGGCCACGGTCACGACGGGGTCGGAGTAGTGGCGAATGGCTTCGAAAGGCGTGAAGTCCTTGTCACGAGAGAGCGTCACACCAGCGGCGGCAGACCGAATACCGGTGACCGCAGCGATGTTTCCAGCAACGACCTTGGGGACGGTGATGCGGTCACCGCCGACCATCATGGCGACTTGCTGGACACGCTCGGGCTTGGCAGCACCGATGGCGTAAACCGACTCGCCTTGGTTAATGGCACCGGAGTAGACACGTCCAACGGCCACTTCACCGGCGTGCGGGTCCATCCAAATCTTGGTCACCATCATGGCGAGTTCAGCGTTGGGGTCGCAGTTCATCATGGCTTGACCGATTTCGGACTCCAAATCACCGGTCCAGATGTTCGGGATACGGTACTTTTGAGCTTCAATGGGGCCGGGAAGTTTGGTCACGGCCATGTCAAGCAGCACTTCGTGAACGGGGGCTTTCTCGGCAAGGGTCCGCTGGTCTTCGTTGTTGCAGTATTCGAAGATTTCCTTGAAGGAAATGCCCG
>JALRLR010000068.1 GCA_023254355.1 Candidatus Poseidonia sp. | reverse complement strand
CGGCTCGCGTACCCGCGTAACAGTGATACACTAAAATAATTCCCTAGTTTTGACGCCACCCCCACCCTAATTTCTGGGAATACCTAATGAAATCAATAACTTGCATCTCGGTTGGTCAAAATTTGTACAGAAAAGGCCATAGGAATCCTAGTACCCCCAAAATTTTTGCAAAAAAAATTGACCTTACCCTTGTCAATATGCAAAATATGGTAAAATTTCTTACAGTTGTGTCTAAGGATTTCCCTTGATAAGGATTACCATTAGCGAGGTATACCTAGCATTACGCTAGGTAATCCTTATTTTTTTTTAGTAAAAAAAAATAGAAGGGTAATCCTTATCTAGAGTAATCCTTACTAGGGTAATCCTTATGGCTGAAAAGAGTTCTATTACAAGAGTCGGGACATCTGAGCCTTTTGAGCTTCAGGTTTCCCGAGGTCAGATATCTTTTCACTACAGTCTGCATAAATTTGGATTTAACCCGGACATAGATGATGCTTTGGAGACAGTGTGGGCGCAGGGAGGATTGTATTCGTACCTATCCGCCGCGACTGTTCTTAAGGTTTCCAGCTCTAGCACCGCCGACACATCAGCGGGTACTGGGGCTAGGACTGTTCAGCTATATGGGCTGGACGCCGACTATAACGAAATCAATGAGACCGTCACCCTTAACGGTCAGACCGCTGTCAACACTACCAATTCATTCTTGCGTATCAATCGTATGATTGTTCGTACTGCCGGAACTGGTGGCACTAACGCAGGGGTTATCTATGCTGGCACTGGAACCGTCACAACCGGCGTTCCTGCAAACAAATATGCCACCATAGCGATAGGTGATGGGCAGTCTTTGATGGGTTTGTGGACTGTACCGGCGGGATTCACGCTGTACATCTACCAGACTGATGTCACTGTAGCCACCACGCAGAACAACAAGTATGCCACGATTTCTCTTGTTGCTCGGCCTTTTGGTGAGGTGTTTCAGGTTAAGGACAGGTTCGTTAAGGCAGAGCCAGACCGCAATTGAATATGCTTTTCCTTTGAAGTTTGAAGAAAAGACTGACATTGAGTATCGATGCATAGGTGACTCAGCAGGTGCTGATATAGCCATTTCTGCTGCAATTGATGGCGTTTATATAGCTAATCCGTGAACATTGATCAAAATTTAATCAGTTCGCTGGATAAGGCTTCTCCTGAAGATAAGGCTGAGATCCTTGCTCTGATCGAAGAGCTGGAGGATCTTAAGCAGGTTGAAGCTGCCCGTGGTGGGTTTATCGACTTTGTACGCACGATGTGGCCGTCCTTTATCGATGGTGAACACCATAAGATAATGGCCTCGGCCTTTGAGCGTATTGCTCGTGGCGAGTTGAAGCGGTTGATAGTGAATATGCCGCCTCGACACACCAAGAGCGAATTTGCTAGTTATATGCTCCCGGCTTGGTTTCTGGGGCAGTACCCAAATAAGAAAATAATACAAACCGCCCATACCGCCGAGTTGTCTGTTGGTTTTGGTAGGCGGGTTCGTAACCTCGTAGATAGTGAGGATTTCAAGAAAGTTTTCCCAGAGCTGACTCTTAGGCCCGACTCCAAGGCTGCTGGGAGATGGAGTACCAGTGTCGGTGGCGAGTATTTCGCTATCGGTGTTGGTGGTGCTGTAACTGGTAAAGGTGCTGACCTGCTCATTATCGATGACCCCCACTCGGAGCAGGAAGGACAGAGTGCCGACCCCACTGTGTTCGACAGAACCTATGAATGGTACACATCCGGGCCTCGTCAGCGATTACAACCGGGAGGCGCTATTGTCATCGTGATGACTCGATGGCATATGCGGGATCTGACCGGAAAGATACTCAAGTCTTCTTCTCAGCGGGCTGGAACCGATGAATGGGAGTTGATTGAGTTCCCTGCTCTGATGTACGAGAACACAGAGAGGGAGAAATCATTGTGGCCTCAGTTCTGGTCTAAGAAAGAACTGGACGCCCTGAAAGCGGAACTGCCGCCTTCTAAGTGGAATGCACAGTATCAGCAGAACCCTACCGCTGAGGAGGGTGCGCTGGTTAAGAAGGAATGGTGGAAGATCTGGGAGAATGAAAGACCGCCTCCCTGCGAATTTGTGATTCAGTCTTGGGACACGGCGTTTCTCAAGACACAGAGATCAGACTACTCGGCCTGTACAACGTGGGGCGTCTTCTATGCCCCGGACGATGAAGGCCAGACTCAACCTAACATAATCCTTCTTGATGCCTACAAGGAGCGTCTGGAGTTCCCAGAGCTTAAGCAGAAGGCATTTGAGATGTGGCAGACAATGCAGCCGGACGCTTTTATTGTGGAAGCCAAGGCCGCTGGAACCCCATTGATATTTGAGCTACGGGCAATGGGTATCCCGGTATCTGAGTACACCCCGTCCAGAGGTAATGACAAGATCGCTAGAGTTAACGCTGTGGCGGATTTGTTTGCTTCAGGCAACGTGTGGTGTCCAGAGACGAGGTTTGCAGAGGAAGTAATGGATGAGTTCGCGGCTTTCCCGGTGGGCGAGCATGACGATCTGGTGGACTCCTCCACACAGGCGCTACTGAGATTTCGTCAGGGCGGTTTCTTGAGACTGCACAGCGATGAAGAGGATGAGCCTTTCTATGGCGGAAAAGCCAGTTACTATTGATCTTGAAGAAGAAGAACAGAAGATCGAGACCGAGATTAGGGAATGGTCATCCAGCGTCATTGAGATGCCCAACCCTTACTTCAACAACATCCCTACCTGCCCCTATGCCAAGGCAGCGTGGGAGAAGGATCTCGTTAAGATAGTGTTCGATCATAACGGCAGGGATGAGCAGTTACTCAAGTTCATCTCTGGATATGATGATGACTATGACCTAGTGATCATTGTTGAGACCGACTACCCGGACGATCAGGAAGGCTTTCATGATGCTATTGACGAAGTTAATAGTCTTATTAGCCAAGATGTCTGGGGCGATACGGACTTATGGGTGATGGGATTCCATCCCCTTGATGAGGATATCGACGTTCTAAACGACGAGAGCTTCGAGCCTATCAGCGAATACAGCTATGGGTTAGTGTTTATCCAAAGGCTTTCTCTTCTCCAAGAGGCTGCTAACAAGCTTGAGACTCAGGGTTACTACGATGTGTATAAAGGTAACACTGAGATAACTCGAATGTATGAAATCCGTAAAGACTATTACAGGAGATTCCTCGATGAGAAAGAAGGGAATGCGAGCCGGTAAAAAGGTTATGGCGATGAAGGGTGGAAGATCCGCGCCAAAGAAGATGATGGGCGGCAAGAAAGTCCCCAAGGTCAAGAAGATGAAGGCTGGCGGTAAGTGCCGTGGTATGGGCGCTGCCACTAAAGGCGGAAACTTCGAGGTCGTTTAATGGCTATTGAAAAGTCTTTAGTCAGCAATCCGCTTGATGTAGATAGCGAGGAAGCTGTCGAGGTTAATATCGTTAACCCGGAGGCGGTCTCTATTGAGACTCCAGAGGGTGGCGTTATTTTCGACTTCGATCCTAACGCATCAATGATGGGCGCCGAAGAACACGGCGCTAACCTTGCTGAATACATTGAGCCAGATGTTCTCGATATGATCGGGGCGGATCTTGTTGGTATGTACAACGCCGACAAAGACAGCCGATCTGATTGGGAAGAGTCCTACGTCAGGGGCTTAGATCTTCTGGGATTGCGATTTGAAGACAGGACTATGCCTTGGGCAGGGGCTTGTGGTGTGTTTCACCCAATGCTTTCTGAGGCGGTGGTTCGGTTTCAGGCCCAGACTATACAGGAAATCTTTCCTGCAAGCGGCCCGGCCAAGACATCTATCGTTGGTAAGCTGACTGACGAGAAGGTTAAGCAGGCTCATCGTGTTCAGGATTACCTGAACTACCTGATGACGGAGAGAATGTCGGAGTATCGTTCCGAAACTGAGAAGCTTTTGTTCTCTTTGCCTATTGCTGGCTCTGCTTTCAGGAAAGTTTACTACGATCCTAACCTCGGCAGGCCGTGCAGTATGTTCGTTCCTGCTGAAGACTTCGTCGTTAGCTACGGCGCATCCGATTTAAAGACCTGTGAACGTGCCACACACGTTATGAAGAAGACTCCTAACGAGATTAGGAAGCTTCAAGTGTCTGGTTTTTATAGAGATATTGACCTTCCTACCCCTAGCCCGGACATTGGGCAGATTCAGGAGGAGTACAACAAGCTCACAGGCAGCAGTATCAACTACGAAGTTGATCAAAGACACACTCTTTTGGAGATGGTTGTCGATTATGACCTCCCCGGCTTTGAAGATATGCAGGGTGGAGAGGAAACTGGCATAGCTTTGCCCTATGTAATCACCATCGACAAGGGTTCTCGCAAGGTTTTATCCATAAAACGCAACTGGAATGAGGAAGATCCGCAGAAACTTAAGGTAGAACACTTCGTTCACTACACCTATTTGCCCGGATTGGGCTTCTACGGCTTCGGATTAGTCCACATGATCGGCGGATTGAGCAAATCTGCTACCTCATTACTGCGTCAATTGGTGGATTCAGGCACTTTAGCCAACCTACCCGGCGGTTTGAAGGCCCGTGGCCTCAAGATTAAGGGGGATGACACCCCAATTATGCCGGGAGAGTTCCGAGATGTGGACGTTCCGGGCGGAACTATACGGGATAACATAAGTTTTATGCCGTATAAGGAGCCGTCTAACGTCCTTTACCAGCTATTAGGGGACATTGTCCAAGAAGGGCGGCGATTTGCCTCCTCAGCGGACGTGAAAGCCTCTGATATGAACTCTGAAGCGCCGGTTGGCACGACATTAGCCATACTTGAGCGCGAAATGAAGGTGTTAAGCGCCGTTCAAGCCCGTGTTCACCACGCTATGGGCGTTGAATTAAAGATATTAAGCAGAATCGTTAGGGATTATGGCCCAATGCGCTACCCATACGACGATTCTAAAGAGCCTTTAATGGCTGAAGACTTCGATGATCGCGTTGATATCATTCCTGTCAGCGATCCGAACAGTGGAACGATGGCCCAGCGCATAATGCAGTACCAAGCTGCGCTGCAACTATCAGCTACCGCGCCACAGATGTATGACCTACCACTACTTCACCGTCAAATGATAGAAGTACTGGGCATAAGGGATGCCGATAACATTATCCCAACGGATAAAGACATCAAGCCTACAGATCCGGTAAGCGAAAACATGAACATCATTAACGGAGAACCCGTTAAGGCGTTTATGTATCAGGATCATGAGGCGCATATCCAAACTCATATGTCTGCTATGGAAGATCCTAAGCTATTGAAGATATTAGCTATGGCTCCAGACGCACAAGTCAAGCAGGCGCAAATGATGGCGCATATTTCAGAACACGTTGCCTTCTCTTATCGACAACAGATAGAGAGAGAACTCGGCGTGGAGCTGCCTCCGCCAGACGAACCATTACCAGAAGACATCGAATTGAGGCTTTCCAAGCTCGTTGCCCCTGCCGCTGCACAACTCACCGGGAAGGACAAGAGAGAGATGGAAGCCCAGCGCATACAGGAGCAGATGCAAGATCCACTCATCCAGCTCCAGCAAGCAGAGTTGCAGCTTAAGGCGAAGCAAGCTCAAGACAAAGTCCAGACCGATATGGCTAAGATTCAGGCGGATCTCGAAAAGAGTAGAGAGAAAACTGAGCTTGAGAGAGACAAGCTTTCTCAGGAAGCCAAGGTTGAAGGCGCTAAATTGGGCGTTCGCATAGCTGAAGACGCATCCAGAGATGACATAGAGAAAACTCGAATGAAATCAAAGGATATGCTTGAAGGCGTCAAGGTGGGTGTCGATATAGCGAAGGAGCTATCTGGTGAGTGATGTTTTCAGTAATAACGCTTTAAAGGTTTTGCGAGATAACTACCGGCGGATGATGAACGATGTAAGCGATCATGTCAGCACGGGTAGCTGCAAGACATATGATGAATACTCTAAATGCTGCGGGATCATTGAGGGTCTTGCTATGGCAGAGAGAGAACTTCTGGATCTGAACGAAAAGATTGAGAAGGCATAGTTCTCCGCGTATTGCGGTGCAAGGTGACTCTGGACACCATCTTCCAGTGCGAAAGGAATAGATATGAGCGAAGCTGCTACAGTTGAGGTTGGTTCTGTTGAGGCGGATACAAAGCCTTCTCAGTTACCTGAGCCTACTGGATACAAGATATTAATCGCTCTGCCTGAAGTTGATGAAAAGACAGAGGGCGGAATCATTAAGGCACAAGAAACAATGCACCTTGAAGAGGTGGGTTCCATTGTAGGATTTGTGATGAAGCTTGGCCCGGATGCTTATGAAGACAAAAAGAAGTTCCCTAACGGTGCTTATTGCAAGGAAGGGGATTTTGTTTTGATGAGATCTTATTCTGGGACTCGGTTCTCGATACACGGGAAAGAGTTCAGGCTTATTAATGACGATAGCGTTGAGGCTGTTATTGACGATCCAAGAGGCATTAGGAAGGTATGAGCGAAGAACAAACTCAAGAGACAAGTAGTGAAGACAAGTTCTTTGGCGTTAAGACTCAGATTGGCAAGAAGTCCGAGCCTGCTCCCGTTGAGGAGGCTAGTGACATTGAGGTCAGGGTTGTCGATGATACTCCGCCAGAGGACAGGAATAGACCTAGCTTTAGCGATGACACCCCGGCTGATGACGGTATCACTGAGGAAGAGCTGAAAAGTTATACCGGGTCTGCTCAAAAGAGAATCAATAAGCTGCGGGCGATTAACAACGATGATCGTCGGAAGCGAGAGCAAGCTGAGAAGATGCGCGACGAAGCTGTTCGTGTGGCTCAAGAGCTTGTCGAGAAGAACAAGAACTACCAATCTATGATAGATCGTGGTGAGTCTGCTCTTCTTGATTCTGTGAAGCAGAAAGCGAAAGCTGACTATGAATCTGCCAAGCAGAACTATAAGACGGCTTATGAGGAAGGCGATACTGAAAAGATATTAGCCACTCAAGAAGCGATGAATCTGGCTCACTATGAGCTTAAGGAAGTTGAGAAGAAAGAGCAGGGCAGGCAGTTTGCTCAAAAGGCTAGGGAAGCTCAGGCTAAGTATCAGCCTCAGCAACCAGTTCAACAGCCA
>JALRLR010000067.1 GCA_023254355.1 Candidatus Poseidonia sp. | reverse complement strand
AAGTTTCGGTCAACATGGGCGACGTGAGCCAACGGGTGGTTGGTGTTACCGATCACGCCATCGACTTTTCCAATGTAGGTTCCATCGTCGGAACGCACCATGATGGCGTTCAACGCGGGTGAGGAGCCTTCGAAGTGAACCAACAGGCCTCCTTCGTGGCTCTGCGATTCGACGGTTCCTGTAAACATGGTGAGGCCTGTCGATTCCTGCTGAAGGGTCTTTTTGGTTGTGTCGGTTCATTCCTCGGTTTTCCGACCGAGCAGAACCGCTGCACCAAGCATGCACAGGGTGGCCAGCATGGAGGCCGCTGGAATCGCTTCTTCACCGCCGTTATCGGGTTCATCAGGGGCCACCGGCGTATCATCGATCACGGGGGCGTTCACACCAACCACCAATTCGGTGGTGGCACCGGATTCATCGGTGGCTTTGATCAACACATCGTAGTCCGTAAGCCCGTTTGCCATGCAAATCGCCGTGGACACTTCGACGTTCCAATTGATGCCGTTGATGTCGAAGCCCTGGTAATCGCTTCCACAGATGGTGAGTTGCATGGTCACCGCTTCGAGGTCAGGGTCGGACACCAGACCATACATGCTGAATTTGAGTTGGCTTTCGTCCCACGTGGCGTTCTCACCGTTGAAGTTCACGGCCACGGAGAGGGTTGGTGGTGAGTTTGGTTTACTCAGGCCGAGGTCGATGTTGCCGTTGTACGCCATCATGTTGTTTGCTTCAGCATGGCTGACCAAAGAAAAGGAACCGGGCCTCAGGTTCTCGAGTGAGACGATGACTTCGGTGGGTGCCGTTCCCGTCACCGCAACGGCGTTCCCTGCCGCACCGAGGTTGGCGCCTTGGGCGGCCCGTACTTCAAACATGAATTCGTCCACCAACCCTGCAGAAGTGACGGTCAATGTTGCGCTGCTTCCCGATTCATCAAGCACCCCGGTGGCGCTGTAGAGCGTACCAAAGACCCAGGTTCGAGTGTCGTTTTCGTCGGTGGCCCCCAAGGGGTCCACCGCTTGACAAACCGCGGTTGATTGCACCGAACCCGTGGGCTGCGAGACATAGAAGTCGCCCAGCACGTTGGTGGTGACGCTCCACCCGGCTTCGTCGAAGGCACAGTTCAGGGCCCACCCGTTTTCATCGGTGGCCCACCCGTTTCCGGTGCTGGCGTCCGCAAATTGCCATGTTCCAGCCCCTGAAGTTGGTATCTTGGTGCCGTTGGCCGGTGCCTCGGCAGTCCACGAGGGGACGTCGTTGGTGGCGGGTTCTTCCGTGGTGAAATCCATGAACATGTTGCATTCCAAATCCCACTGGGTTCGGTCAAAGCTGACGAGTTGAGTGACCTGCAAGGAACCGTCACCGAGGTAGGTGAAGGAGGGTTCGCCGATGTAATCGCAGGATTGGCCCCCATCAGGGGCGTTATCGGTGACCCTGAAGTCGTACATTCGTAGGCCCTGGAGAACGGGGAAGGTGACTCGCAGAGCAGCGTTGCTCATGTTGCTGATGTTCATCGCGAGGGTGAAATTGGAGGCGCCGCTGTTGGGCAATTGGTCCCAACGCACGTTGTGGGTCTGGCCATCGGCCACGGCAAGGCTGATTTCCATGTCATCGGTGGTTGAGGTTGGCACTTCTTTGCAATCCGCCGCCGCTCCGAAATTGGTGCATGAACGAGCGTCAGCATGCCCTTGGGGCACCAAGTTCACCTCGTCCAATCCGATGCCGTCCTCAACGAATTCGAAATCGTTCCAATCGACTCCGCCAGAGTGGGGGATGCCCTCACGAAGACCCAGTCGTGTTTCCATGTCGGCGATGCACTTGGGGCCGATGCTACGTACGGCGTCTCGCTCGTCGGTGCTGATCCAATCGTTATCGCCCCCAGGCAGGCCCTCAAACAAACCGTCGAGGTTGTCCCGAACGATGGCGGAATTGGACCCGTTGACCCAGGCATTGGCGTACATGTCGCCGGTGGCCCAGTCGTCGAGGATGTCCAGTTCAAAGAGCGCGAAGTCGTATTCGAAGAGGTCTTCAAACGAATAGCCGCTGCAATCCACGTCCAAACCCTCTTGCCGCCCTTCAGCAGGGAGGACCACGCTTGGAGATTCTTCAAAGGCGGTCAGGACGGGTGCCGACACGACGGAAAGCATCAGCAAAACCATGGCGGTGGAGGTGAAAGCGGTCAGTTGCGGGCGGGGTGTCATACCCCACCGGTGGACTTTTTCCTTCATGAACAATTGCCTGTTTCCGTCACGGAACCAAGGCTTCCATGCGCCGATGCAAGGCCCACCATGGCAACACCGTCCACAGCAAAGCGGCCGACCAAGCCTGCCAAGCGGCGATGCCCCGGTCAACGGTGGGCAGTTGCGTTTCGAGCAAATGATGGTAGACGCCGTTGGGTGACAGCATATCGAGCATGCCTTCAAGCGCCACCCACGTCGGGTCGTTTGGTTCACCCACCGCAACCCCCGACGCATAGGCGACCATGGTGGTGACCAGCGCCCAAAGGAAGGTGAAAAAGAACCACACGCCCACCCCGAAAGCGATCGCCGTCCCTTGTTCCTTCGCCGTGGTGGAGGCCAGCAGGGCAAACAAGGTGTACCAGAGCACGATCAATCCCGTTGAGAGTCCGTAGACCAGCGCTTCGGTGAGTGTGGGCCACTCCCCCATACGGAAACGCACCACCACCACGGTCAGGATGAGCAGGGTGTAAACGGGAATCAGAATGGCCTGAGCGTGTCCGAGAACGAGGGCTGCGGCCTGGTGTTGTCGTGGCATCGGTTGTGCCAACCGAATTTCAAGCATGCCGCTGGCCCGGTCTTTGCTCACCCCATCAAACGCCATCAGCACCCCGCACATGGTGGCGCCAAACACCACCCCCAGCGAGGCATAGAAGAGCACTTCCATGGCGGTGTCGGGTTGATGCCCCCCTGGCAAAACGATGCTCGGGTCGGAAAATCCCCAGGCCAAGCCGGGCAAAAACAAGATGAGAATGGGTAACATCACTTTCAGACGAACGCCGACAAGCCGTTCGTTGCGAAGTCGCGCAGCGACCTTGAGAATACGACGCAGATCACTCATCTTCCATCGCCTCCATGGCCATCATCGGTACCATGGCCGAAGACGCCACGTCCAAACTGATGTCGTCCAGACTCATCCCCGTGGCGGCGCACAACCACTCCACAAGATTGGGTTTCACGGGCGCCCACGACGCCACCGACAGTCCGTGGTCGTTGCAGGCTTGCAGGACACGCTCGGCATCACCGCGAACCATCAACGACCACGATGTTTCGTTCGACTCCGTGGTCAGAACATCGGTGTCGAGGTGACGGAGAAAAGCCGTGTCGTCCAGTTCACCGGGCCCGGTCAGTTGGTACCGCCCGTCCAAGGCCAGCCGTTTTTCAACGTCCGCCAGCGGCCCTTCGTCAAGGAGTTGCCCTCGGTGCAGAAGGGCGATTCGGTCGATCAGACCTTCCAACTGGGTCACCATGTGCGAAGAGATCACGATGCTCACGCCTTTGCCTGCCAGACGGCGAACAAGCGCCGCAAACGCCTCAGCAGCGACGGGGTCCAATCCGTTGAACGGCTCGTCGAGGAGCAGCACCTTGGGAGAGCCCAACAAGGCGGCCGCAATGGAGAGACGTTGCCGCATGCCTTGGCTCAGGTTGTCCAACGGTTCTTCGGCCCGTTCGTGCAAACCGACCAGGTTCAACAACCCACGAAGGTGATGATGGCCTTGCCCACGCATGTCGCTGAGTTGCTCAAGCATATCCACAACGGTGATGGCGCCTTGCCAACGCACCTGTTCGGGCATGTGACCCGCCCATGTCCGCAGGTCCTCAACGGCCACGGAGTGACGGTCCTCGGTCGGTGCGGTCACCGTCCCCGAATGGATGGGCAACACGCCTGCCATCATTCGCAGGAGCGTGGTTTTGCCCGCCCCGTTTGGCCCGACCAGACCGAGAACCTGGCCGGGATAAAGGCTCAGCGAGATGCCATGAATTCCAGCCCCTGCTCGTTTGGCCCAAGGTTTCCACGCCTTGGGCGCCGGGACGGTGTGACGATGTTGAACCTCATCAAAGGTCAACAGGGGGTCCGCCATGAACCAAGGGAGACGAATCCCTTGCATCAACCTTGGCGAAAGGCGAACCTCTATGACGGGAAGGTGCTCGTTTCTCAGCGACGTTCATGATGTGGCAGGGTGCGCTTCAATCCCTCGCTCCGCTGCTCGGGGCGGGCGGTGCGTTGTGGTTCCTTCACCGTCGGCGGTCGAACGATGAACAGAAGACATGGATGGAGCCCGTGGGGTTGGACGGTGTCCGTCTTTTGGTGGCCGTCTCCGTGAGCATGTGGCTGCTCCCTGGCGGGGCGTTGTTGGCCATTCCGTTGGCCCTTGGATTGTCCGTGGCCAGCCCAGCTGGGCGTGCCGATTGGAACGAGCACCGGACGCCGCGTTTCTTGGTCGTGGGGGTGGCCGTGCTCTGTCTCTCAGCCTCCGGTTTGCTTCCGGTTGAAACCCCGGTTGCTCCCGAGTCCTGGGGTCAACCGTTGTTCACCGAAAACCCGCATGCGCCGCCCTTCCCTGCAAGCGAACAGTACACGTGGGTCACCGGTGATGTGGTGGTCCTCCAATCCTTGCGGCTCCGCCTCCCTCACCAAACCGGGGTGCTGGGTGCGGAGTGGACCGCCATGAACCTCGCCTCCGTCCTCAACATGGAGACCGCTCGGATGCATCAAGCCATCCAGCTCATCGATAACGAATTACCCTTCACGCTGGACCCCGAGGATGTGGTCCTCGAAGACGTAGCAGCGCCTTCCACGCTTGACGTACGCGTACAGTCGGACACGGTGATCTCAGTGACCTACCGCCAGTTTGACATCAAAACGACCGCCATCGGGTTGGACCCCAGCGGGACCAAGGTCGGTGAAGTGGTGGCGGTGGCCCGTGCCTCATGGGGGGGACAATTGGACATGCTCATCATCGTCCGCCCCATTGCCCATCCGACGCTTCAGGACGACGGGCGGGGGGAGACGTGGATTCGCGATTGGCTGCTTGCTGCCGAGTCGTTGGAAGCCGGTCAGTAACGGACCTTCTTGCGGGTGAGGGTTCGCCATATCCGTTGCAGCGGGTCGTAGTAACGGTCAACGACGCGTTCCTTGAGTTGGATGATGGCGTCGTCCGTGATTTGAATGCCTGCCGGGCAAACCTCCGTGCAGCATCGGGTGATGTTGCAGTACTCAACGCCAAATTCCTTCTTGATCTCAGGAACGCGGTCTTCGATGTCGAGAGGGTGCATCTCGTAGTTCGCAAGGCGGACGAGGTTTCGAGGGCCAGCGAATTCATCGAACAAGGCGTGATCTCGCAACACGTGGCAGGTGTTGACGCACAAGAAACACTCAATGCATTCACGGAAGTGCTGCACCCGGTCGGCTTCCATTTGGTTGAATTCCCAATCCAGGTTCTCAGGGCCGTTGATCGGTTTGATGCGTTGCGCAACCTCGTAGTTCCAACTCACGTCGGTGACGAGGTCTTTGACGTGCGGGAACGTCTTCATGGGTCGGATTTCAATGGGTTGTCCAGCTGGGGTTTCGGCCACGACATCGCTCATTCGGGTCATGCACATCAGGCGAGGCCGCCCGTTGATTTCAGCCGAACAGGAGCCGCACTTGCCCGCCTTGCAGTTCCAGCGAACGGCCATGTCGGGTTCTTGTTCGTGTTGAATGCGGTGCACGCAGTCCAGCACGACCATGCCTTCATCGAGTTCCAACTCGTAGGCTTCCAACTTGGCGTCATCGCCTTCACCACGAAGAATGTTGAACGATTGTTTGGTGCCTTTGAGGGACATCAATTTCCACCTCCGACTTCCGCAGCCCGTTCGGCAATCATGGCTTTCACTTCCTTAAGGGCGTCCTTCAGGTCCTCACGCATCTCTTCCACCGGTTCTTGTCGAATCTTCATCTCGCCGTCCTCCATCCAGATGATGTTGAGGGTCTTGCCCCAATACTCATCCTCGGGCGTCGGGAAATCGTCACGGGTGTGACCTCCTCGACTTTCCTCTCGGGTGATGGCGGCCAACGTCGCCGCATGGGAAACGTCGGCCATGTTGATGAGGTCCAAGGCTTGGTGCCATCCGGAGTTGTACTTCCGAGAAGTGCCCGAGGAGCAGGCCATGGCTCGTTGCTTGAACGCTTTGATGTCCTCAAGCGCTTCTTCGAGTTCGCTCTTGGTTCGGATGATGCCAACCTTGGCTTGCATCATGTCTCTCATTTCGTCATAGATTCGGCCAGGATTTTCGCCACCGTCTCGTTGGAGCGGGGCCAACATGTCGGCCACGGCGCTTTCGACCTGAGCATCATCGATGGCGGGCTGAGCGAGGTCTTTGGCACGCTTTGCGGCGAATTCACCGGCTCGCTTCCCGAAGACGATGAGGTCCGAGAGTGAATTTCCACCCAATCGGTTGGCTCCGTGAAGTCCCGAGGCCACTTCGCCGCAGGCAAACAAACCGGGGACGGTCGTTTCCTGCGATTCAGCGTCCACGCGAACACCCCCCATCACGTAGTGTGCGGTGGGGCCCACTTCCATGGGCTCTTTGCTGATGTCAACGCCAGCGAGTTCCTTGAATTGGTGGTGCATGGACGGCAATTTCTTCAAAATCGCCTCTTCTCCCCGATGGGAGATGTCGAGGAACGCTCCACCGTGCGGTGAACCTCGGCCTGCCTTGACTTCGGCGTTGATGGCTTTGGCCACCACGTCACGGGTCAGCAGTTCGGGGGGGCGACGGACGGTGGCGAGTTTGCCGCTGACGACTTCCTCAACCCATTGGTCGGCTTCTTCAATGGTGTCAGCGTGGTCACCGGCAAACATTTCGGGAACGTAATCAAACATGAAACGACTGCCTTCGCTGTTGGTCAAGCGACCGCCTTCTCCACGAACCCCCTCGGTCACGAGGATGCCACGTACAGAGGGTGGCCAAACCATGCCCGTGGGGTGGAATTGAACGAACTCCATGTCCCGAAGTTCCGCACCCGCCCACAGCGCAAGCGCATGCCCGTCACCGGTGTATTCCCATGACCCTGAGCAGACCGACCAGCAGCGGGTGATGCCTCCGGTGGCGAGGACCACGGATTTGGCGGAAAAGGCATGGATGTCGCCGTCGACTCGGGTGTAGGCAACACATCCCGTGACCCGGTCGCCTTCTTTGAGCAGGGTGCGAACCGTGTATTCCATGAAGATATCAATGCCTTCGTGGATGCCCCGTTCTTGCAAGGTGCGAATGATCTCGAGACCCGTGGCGTCACCAACATGGGCGAGGCGAGGGAAGGTGTGTCCACCGAAATTTCGTTGGTTGATGAGGTTCTTTGGTGT
>JALRLR010000066.1 GCA_023254355.1 Candidatus Poseidonia sp. | reverse complement strand
CCGAGAACGAAACCAGGCGACGGGACGGTTCAATCGCATGAGCAATTGACAACCAAGATGCCCAATACGGCACAGAAATTTACTGTGGCGCATGAACAAATCGAACTCATCACCGTGAATGACCCACAACCGGCGGCCGTCGGCGGTCGTGTGAACCGCTTGAGTTTGCACGGTGATGCCGTTGATGGAGGCGTTGGCCCATCGGCGGAAACTGTCATCATGGTTACCAGGAATGTAGATGATGTTCGTTCCATGCTGGGCCTTATCCATGAGGTTGCGTAGGATGTGATCGCAATCATCGTTCCAGGACCATTTGCGACCAAGCACCCACTGGTCAATGATGTCCCCCACCAGATAGATGGTTTCGGCGCCGTGCGATTCCAAGAAAGCGAGCAATTCGGCTGATTTTATTCCGCCCATTCCAAGATGCCAGTCGGAGAGAAAGATCGTTCGGTAATGATCAACCGTCCCAACCACACCGCCCCCTCAGGCCCGCTAACGACCAATGGGGCATAGGCTCTCGTTGTAGAGATGGCGGACCGCTATTGGAGGCTATTGAGAATCAACCAAACCGCCCAGAGACATAGCGGGCCGTCAACTCCTCTTTCGGATTTCCGAAAATGGTGGAGGTTTTATCAAATTCCACCAACCGACCCAGATACATGAACCCGGTGTAATCGCTGACGCGCTGTGCTTGAGACATTGAGTGGGTCACAATGACCACGGTGAAGTGCTTTTTCAATTCCAAGATCAATTCCTCAATTTTTGCTGTTGCGATGGGGTCGAGGGCTGAACAAGGCTCGTCCATCAAAATCACTTCGGGCTCCACAGCGATGGTCCGAGCGATGCACAATCGCTGTTGTTGGCCGCCCGAAAGGCTGGTGCCCAATTCGTGCAGTCGGTCGTTGACTTCTTCCCAAATGGCCGCTCGTTTCAGGGATTCCTCCACGATACGGTCCAACTCACGACGGCTGGGCGTGTAGTGAAGTCGAACACCATAAGCCACGTTATCGTAGATGGATTTCGGGAAGGGGTTGGGCTTCTGGAACACCATGCCCACGCGGCGGCGAATGGTCACCAAATCGGCCGCTCGGCCCATGATTTCCTCACCGTCAAGCTCGATGGACCCGTCTACCTTGCAGATAGGAATCAAATCGTTCATGCGGTTTAAACAGCGGAGTAGGGTAGACTTTCCGCATCCAGATGGGCCGATGAGGGCCGTCACGGAATTCCGTTTGAACGGAATGGAAACGTTGTAGATGGCTTGAGCGCTCCCGTAGTGGAGGTTCAAGTCTCGAATCCACATGTGGGCATCGCCGTCGATTTCCAATTGCCGAGTGGACTCAGGTATGGTTTCATCCGTGCTCGGTGCTGCTTCTTCAGCATCGGATGGGGAAGGTTGCGGCATCTCTTCTCCATCCGCCTCGTTGGCCTCGTCGTTGACGTCCTGCGGGACATCGCCATCCCCGCCTTTGATTTGAGTCATCAATTGCTGAATGAGTTGGGATTCCTCCGGAGATTTTTCGCCATCGGCCGCTGAAAGGGTCGTTAACACGCTAATCACCTCGGCGTGGGAAATCTGTTCATCGCCTTCAAAGGCCGCCATAAGACGCTCTTTGTAGGTCGCTTCGGCATCCGATACCGTGCCGTCCACGCCCATCATGGCATCGATCATCTCGCTCAGTTCCTCAACCGAAATCGTCTTGTTTTCCGTGTTGTTCGTCATGTCTTAGAATACCTCCTGAAGTGGGCTCGAAGGAGAATGGCAGCGGAGTTCACGACCACAAGGGTCCCCAGCAACACCAGAGAAGCACCTGCGGCGGCGACTTTGAAGCCGATGGCGGGCATATCGGTCCAACGGTACACCTGAACGGGCAGCACCGTGTAGAAGCCTCGGTCGTTTGAATCGGGGCCAACGTACTCCGACGGGTCGGACGAGAACGGCCCGCGGTCGGCCCAGAGAGGCATGTTCTGCAAATACGGTTCCACGCCCGGGAACCAAGCGGCAAGGCCGTCGAGGGACGGTGAAACCTGGTAAGAGACGTAGAAGAACGCATCGGGTTCGGTGAAGACCGAGGCCACTGCCCCCACCAAAATGAGCGGGGCTGCTTCTCCCATGATTCGGGACATGGCCAGAATGGTTCCCGTCATCATGCCCGGCATGGCGTGTGGCAACACGTGGTCCTTGGTCACTTGCCATTTGGTGCAACCGAGGCCAAACGCGCCGTTCCGCAAGGAGGGGGGAACCGCTCGAAGCGCTTCTTGAGATGAAATGACAATGGTGGGCATCGCCATGGTCGCCATGGTCATGCCAGCCGTCATGACGGTTCCGCCAAGCCCTAACCCAATACCACGGTCGGTCAAGAACATGGCCAAACCAAACAATCCAAAGACGATAGCGGGTACGCCAGCAAGGTTGGTAATGAGCGCCTGAACCGTTCTTCGGAACCGATTGTTCGGAGCGTATTCCTCCAACCAAATGGCGGCCCCGATGGAAAGGGGGATGGCGAACAGCATCGTGTAGCCAACCACGTATACACTGCCCCAGAACGCCGCGCGCAGACCGGCTTTGTAGGGTTCAGACGAGGTGAAGTCGGACCAAACAAACGGAATGTGAATCGCCACTGGAACGGTGAACAAAGCGATGGTCAAGGCCACCAAGCTCGCCGTGATCCAACCTTGTCGGCCTTTAACGACCAATTTGAGCCGATCGAGTTGAATGTTCTGTGTCCGAGTGAGTTGGAGGCCGGCCAGCACCAATCGTTTCACCGCTGACATCGTCAGCAACAACATCACGGCTCCAATGATCCAACCTTCGACGAGAAGCCATCGAAGAGCAATGAACATCATCAGACCGGTAAAGAGGAGCAGTCCAAGATCGACCAGCCCGTCTGAACGAGGGACACGGGGCTCGGGGCGAATGCTGAGGAGGCGCGAAATCGATGTTAACACCGCAATTCCAGCCATGACCGAGACGGCTCCGCCGATGGTGAAGGTAAAGGGAATGAGCAAGGGTTGTTGACCTTCTGAAAACGTGCTGAAAAACATCATCGCGAAGAGAATGAAGATCCCAAGCCGGAGTGCAATACCAACGAGGCGCCCCACGGCCTCGGCCGCAAACGAACACCACGACCAGGGAGTGAGCACGTCTTTTTCTGATTCTTCGCTTCCAAGAGCCATCAAAACCGAGCGAAGACCCATCAACAGTCGTCCAGGCGTTCGCATCACCATGAGAACACCACCGAGCAAAAACATGGCAAAAAGGGGCAAGAAGGGGTCCCGTTCAATGTACATCGACTCGCCCGATTCCAAACGCTCCGGAGCGCCGCATTTTTCCATCCAAATCAATTGGTCGAGGTACCGGACTTGGTCGCACCAGGCCTGAGCGCTGGTCGGTGGCTCCGTGGTCATCAATCGTGCTTGTTCACAATCAAACGCAGCAAAGGAAGGGTCGTTCGCCTTGTATCCCTCTCCACACTTCTCAAGCGCCATTTCACTGGCATGGGTCCAGAGTTCGGGGATCTCCGCAAGCGATGCCATGCCTTCAAAGGCCTTGGCCGCCGAATGGCCTTGGCCGTCGACCAGATTCGAAACCCCGTCACCGTCAATATCTCGATCCTTGACTTCATCATGCACGCCATCGCCGTTCTCGTCATTCTCTGCGATCCAATCGGCAAACGAAAGTGGGGTACTCCCTTGAGCGTACCGGCCCACGCCAGGGCAGGCTTCGGGGTCACCAAGCAGAGGATTTTCATCGGTGTCGCCGTCAATGTCCTCGTCACATGCATCGATGATGCCGTCGTTATCCAGGTCTTGATCGTTCACGAAACGAACTTGGAACCAATCCACGGGGTTGCCAAGTGCAAATCCACCGATTTCATTGTAGGATGTTTCTCGGGCGTCAGCTGCTGGCCCTGCGGTTTGGACGTAGGTGACGGTGTAATTCATGGTGTGACTAATGAACAGCCAGTTGGTGCTCAAGCCACCCGACGGGCGAAGTTCAACATGGGGTTGGTCAAAATTATCGTTCACAATGTTCACAAAAGCGCTTGATTCGCCGACCTCAGTGATCGCAACGGTCATGGTGATTTGGTGAGTCTTACCCGAATCGGCGGTTGATTGGATGGTGTATCCGTCTTCATGCACCACTTCACCAATAACGGCAGACCCAACTTGGCCAGAGGTCAGGATGTACGAGGATGTTTCAGCCTTGGTGCAAAATTCCGGTACAAACGTGGCGATGGTCGATTGTGGATCGAGCAACACTTGAGGGATTGAGGCCAGTTCCGCTGAATCCCATGAACGGGTGGATTTGTTGTAAAGGCTGGCGGATTCAACGGTAGAAAAGGTCGTGAGGCCCTCGGCTGAACGGTTGAGCCAAAGATCGCCGTCACCCCTGAACAACGGCTCAACGGGCGTGTAGTGAACCCAAACCTTTCCGTCATCAAAGGCGGTTGGGCGGGTTGAATAATAATCGAGCAGACCGTCAAGGAATGCATCGTCAGCGGCCGATTCCCAACGCAATCCACGCCACACCCACCGGCTATCGTCGTCGCTGTCAACCCAGAAATCTCCCATGCCTGGAGTTGGAGCTGTGGACCGTTGGAACACGTTGATTCGTGTGGAGGCCCCGGTATCGTACGGCAGGCCTTCCTGTTCGTTTCCAGGTAACAAATTCGTGATTGTCCAAGGCTCGACCGGTTTGTACGTGACCGGTGCGGCCCCGGCATTGCACAGGGCGCGTTCAAGGTCCTCCTCCAAATCGTAAACAGACTCTCCAGAAAGGGAGACAAAACGCTGCCCGTCGTCGTTCAAAGCTTCGTAGTGGGTTTCGGTCCATGACGCCCGTATGGTGACGTTGGAACGTTCCTGACGCAGGTCGTCAGCGGCCCAGTCAGGATGGTAGGTCTGGGCTTTCCAAGAAAGTTGAGTTTGGGCAATGGTTTTGATGGGATAGCGGACACCGTCAACCTCGATTTCCTCTTCTGGAACGAACGCTTCCTCGGATATTTGAGAGAGCAGGGTGATAAGCGCAAGGCCACACATGAGGGCGATGGAAACGAAAACGGTTTTTCCAATCCGTGCGGTCATGTACCGGCGATTCAAAGAGCGCTGGGGAAGATGGATCGTCCCGAACAGACTCGGACGATCGCCCTCGGCCCCTTGCTTCGGAGCGGTGGAAACATCGTCCAAAGCACTCAATCGTAGGCCTCCCTAAACCGAGTCATGATCTTGTGCCCGACCATGTTCAGGCCGAGCGTGATGGCAAACAGATAGAGGCCAACGGCAAACAGCGAATAGTAGGGTGTGGTTCCGATGGGGAGTTCGCCTCCGATTCGTTGGGCGATGTAGGCCGTCATGGTTTGGGCAGAGCGGAACATGTTGTCAGAATACGTGGCCAACGTTCCAACCGATAAGGTCACGGCCATCGTTTCACCGATAGCACGGGACAGTGCGAGGATGATGGAGGCAAGGATACCGGAAAGGGCCGAAGGCATGGTGACCCTTGCCGTGGTTTCGGTGGTGGTTGCCCCCAAAGCATAGGAGGCTTGCCGCAGACTGTCAGGGACGGCCCGCAGGGCATCTTCCGAAAGGGAGGCGATGAGCGGAGTGATCATGATGCCAACCACGATGGCTCCGTTCAATGGGTTGAACAGTTGGGGTTCTTCTGAAATCCAACCACGTTCCAAAAAGACGGTGCCGAGATCCACCACCAGCGGTGCGATCACGACGAAAGCAAAAAATCCGTAGACAACCGAAGGGATGCCAGCGAGAAGTTCGAGAATGGGTTTGACGATGTTCGCCGTTCGTGGACTGGCGTATTCGGAGAGGAACACCGCCGTTCCAAGGCCGATGGGGATGGCGACCACGAGAGCGCCAAGAGCGACTTGGAGCGTGGTTTGCAACAACGAGTTTACGCCCATGTGCAAATCGCTGGTGACGGTAACGGTTTCTGCAGCCGAACGTACGTCGGTTTTCCACCATGTTTGGGTGAAAAACTCCCCGAGCGAGCCGTTGACTCGGGCAACGACATCAAAGTACATGAGCACCAATGTAACCATCACGGCAAGGGCCATGATGGCCCTGGTGTCGCCGTCTAGGGTAGCGAAACGAGTGGACCCCGCCTGATTTCGAGAATCGCTCATGGCCGTGCTCAACCCAACCAACGACAGCGCCAAGAAGATGCTGTGGCCGGTCTGTACGGCATAAAATTCAACGGCCACAAGAAAAGCGGATAAGCCGGCTAGACAGGCGATGGATAGAGGAAGGCGTCCGTCCAATTTCCAACCAAATCCAACCAAGATCAGGCATAGAACACAGAGCGTCACCAGAATGCTCGCCGATGGTGGGGCAAGCAAAGACATGAATCCGATGCCCAAGAGCACCAAGGCATTGAGGCGAAGGGCGGGAGTCCAAGCATCGATGGCCTCCACCGAAAGATGTTGCAACCATCGCGGGGAAAGGATGGCTGCGAGCACCACCAACAACGTCAACACCCCAAGGAAGAGGCCGACTCGGTCGGCATTGGGGTTGTAAACATCCGGGTCATAGGGGTTGGGCAGACCATCTCCGTCAATGTCTTCGTCCAGGTAATTCGCGATGTTGTCGCCATCCACATCGTTATCGAGAATGGTGCCAGCCCCATCAATAGCATCGTTCTCGACCCCGTCTTCGTCAACATCGGTCTGAGCGGTTTCGTTCCATACCCAAAGGGTGACCCACCATTTTCGGGCTAATTCTGGGTCCTGCTCGTGCAGGATGAGGGCTCCTTCGTTCTCAAGGATCAGTCGTAGAGGAACCTTGGGGTAGGCGGTGTCCCACTGAGAGGGATTTTCCTGAAAATACGTCCCAAGGTACGTTCGTTCCGGGTCAAGCGCCGGTCCCGTGACAGAGGTCCCATCAGCGAGGTCGAACGTTGACCCAACTCGCCCACTGTCATCCGTGTACGTTCCCGTAGCCTCATCCCACTCAAACCGGTCGATGAATGGCTCAGCGATGACAATCTCATGTTCGAGGTCCCAATCAACGATGCAAAACGAATCCAACCAAAGCGGGTCTGAGAGCTTGCCATCGTCGTAAATGGCGGCCTCTTTGATGCCAGCCTTCAAGTCCTCATGCCAATCTTGGGGAGGCTTGTAAGCGTCCACACCGCATCCGAATCCCCGGTAAAACTTGGAGCCAGAATCAAACAAGACGAAGACGATGCCAGCTGTGATCATGATCACGGTGGCGGCCAAAGCGAACAGCACCACCCCGGGTGCTGCTTCTTCAACCCGTCCCTTCCAGCGGCTTGAGCCATTGGAAGCCGTTTTGGGTTTGGCTTCGCTCTCTGCACCCACTGCCCCTGGGCGTGTGCTCGATGGCGAGCTCAATCCTTCACCCCGAACAGAGGAGAGGAGAGGGGGAGAGGCTGGGGCTCGGAAGATGTCGTCAACC